>NZ_JBFRFC010000012.1:0-83063 GCF_052114625.1 Stenotrophomonas sp. 2YAF26
TTGCCGGCCAGCGGCCGGCACTACCGGGATGGATCAGTTGCCGGCCAGCGGCCGGCACTACCGGGATGGATCAGGGCTTTTCGCGATCATGGGCGTTGCCGGCCAGCGGCCCGCACAACCGGGGACGGGGATGGGGTGGGTGCCGACCGTTGGTCGGCACTGCCGATCAGGGCTTGTCGCGCACCAGTGCGTCGGCCTCGATCACGCCACCATCCTTGCCATGCAGGTACAGGTGCATGTCCTGCTGCGGATACGGGATGTTGATGCCGGCCTTGTCGTAGCCCAGCTTGATCTGTTCGAGCAGGGTGACCTTGGTGCCGAAGTGATCGGCCGACTTCACGTAGCAGCGGATGCCCAGATTGATCGCGTGCGCACCCAGCTCGTACACCACCACGTCCGGCGCCGGCGTCTGCAGCACGCGCGGGTCGGCCTTCATCAGCGCCAGTGCGGTATCACGCGCCAACTGGATGTTGTCTTCGTAACCGATGCCCACCACCAGCTCGACGCGGCGGGTGGGCTCTGCGGTGAGGTTGATGATCGGTGCGGCGGTGATCAGCGTGTTCGGAATGGTGGTGTGCTGGTTGTCCGCGCCGGTGATCACGGTCTGGAAAATGCGTACCTCGCGAACCGTGCCGGTCTGCCCGGCGATGGTCACCACATCGCCTACGCGGAACGGACGCAGGGTCACCAGCATCACGCCGGAGGCGATGTTGGACAGCGAATCCTTCAGCGCCAGGCCAACGGCGAGGCCGGCGGTACCGAGCACGGCCAGCAGCGGAGTGATCTGCACGCCCAGCGTGCCGATGGCCAGGATCACCACGATCACCAGCGAGGCCGCGTAGACCACGTTGCGCAGGAAGCTGCCCAGCATCGGGTCCACGCCCATGCGCGAGGTGGCGCGCGGCATGGCATTGGACAGTCGTCGTGCCAGCCACATGCCGACCAGCAGCACCACGATCGCGGCCAGCAACGGCACGCCGTAGGTCTCCAGCAGGCGTTCCCAGTCGAGTGAGCGGAACCAGGAGGTCGTGGCGGGGGAGGGTGGGGCAGCGGCGATCATGCGGACTCCTTTGCAACGGCAACAGGTGCGACGGGAACATGGCGTACGCGGACGCCAGAAACAGCAAGCCCCGCAGAGGCGGGGCTTGCGTGCAGCTTCAGTATGGGCAGACGTCGATGAAAGCGACGTCAGCCATCACACGTCAACAGGTCAACCTTTGGCCTTCAACTTGGCCAAGCGCAACCAGGTATCGACCACGGTATCCGGATTCAACGACACCGACTCGATGCCTTCCTGCATCAGCCATTCGGCCAGATCCGGATGATCGGACGGGCCCTGGCCGCAGATGCCGACGTACTTGCCCTTGGCACGTGCCGACTTGATCGCCATCGACAGCAGCTTCTTCACCGCCGGGTTCCGCTCATCGAACAGGTGCGCCACGATCGACGAATCGCGGTCCAGGCCGAGGGTCAGCTGGGTCAGGTCGTTGGACCCGATCGAGAAGCCATCGAAGATCTCCAGGAACTCATCGGCGAGCAGCGCGTTGGACGGCACTTCGCACATCATGATGATCTTCAGGCCGTTCTCGCCCTGCTTCAGGCCATTCTGTTCGAGCACCTGGACGACCTTGCGGCCTTCTTCCAGGGTGCGCACGAACGGGATCATGACCCACAGGTTGTCCAGGCCCATCTCGTTGCGCACGCGCAGCACGGCCTTGCACTCCAGCGCGAACGCGGCCGAGAAGCTCGGATCGACGTAACGGCTGGCGCCGCGGAAGCCGATCATCGGGTTCTCTTCGTGCGGCTCGTAGTTGCTGCCGCCGATCAGGTTGGCGTACTCGTTGGACTTGAAGTCCGACAGTCGCACGATCACCGGGTTCGGCGCGACCGAAGCGGTCAGGGTGGCGATGCCTTCGGCCAGACGGTCCACGTAGAAGCCGACCGGGTCGGAATAACCGGCGATCTTCTCGTCGATCTTCTTCTTCGTCGCCGCATCCTGGCGGTCGTATTCCAGCAGCGCGTTGGGGTGGATGCCGATGTGGCTGGCGATGATCATTTCCAGGCGCGCCAGGCCGATGCCCGCGTTCGGCAGCTGGCCGAAATCGAAGGCACGTTCCGGGTTGGCCACGTTCATCATGATCTTCAACGGTGCCGGCGGCATGTTGCCCAGATCGGTGGTGGTGCGCTCGAAGCCGAGCTTGCCTTCGTAGATGAAGCCGGTATCGCCTTCAGCGCAGCTGACGGTGACCAGCTGGCCATCCTCGATGACCTTGGTGGCATTGCCCGAACCGACCACGGCCGGCACGCCCAGCTCGCGCGCGATGATCGCCGCGTGGCAGGTACGGCCGCCGCGGTTGGTGACGATCGCCGAGGCACGCTTCATCACCGGCTCCCAATCGGGATCGGTCATGTCGGCGATCAGCACGTCGCCCGGCTGCACGCGGTTCATGTCTTCCAGCGTCTTTACCACGCGCGCCACGCCGGCACCGATCTTGGCGCCCACTGCGCGGCCTTCGGCGAGAACGTTGCCGCCCTTTTCGGTCAGCGCGAAACGCTCGATCTGGGTGGCGTGGCTGCGCGACTTCACGGTCTCCGGGCGCGCCTGCACGATGAACAGCTTGCCGCTGACACCGTCCTTGGCCCACTCGATGTCCATCGGGCGGCCGTAGTGCTTTTCGATGGTCAGCGCCTGGCGCGACAGTTCGGCCACGTCTTCATCGTTGATCGAGAAGGTGGTGCGCAGTTCGGCCGGGGTGTCCTCGATCCTGACGCGCTCGCCGGGCACATCCGAGTACACCATGCGGATCGCCTTGCTGCCGAGCGAGCGGCGCAGGATCGCCGGCTTGCCGGCCTGCAGGGTGGGCTTGTAGACGTAGAACTCGTCGGGGTTGACCGCGCCCTGCACGACCATTTCGCCCAGGCCGAACGAGGAGGTGACGAACACCACGTCGCGGAAGCCGGACTCGGTGTCCAGGGTGAACAGCACGCCGGACGCGCCCACGCCCGAACGCACCATCAGCTGCACGCCTGCGGACAGGAACACGTCCTCGTGCTTGAAGCCGTGGTGCACGCGGTAAGCGATGGCACGGTCGTTGTACAGCGAGGCGAACACTTCCTTGACCTTGTGCACGACGTCGTCGGCACCGGTGACGTTCAGGAAGGTTTCCTGCTGGCCGGCGAAGGACGCGTCGGGCAGGTCTTCAGCGGTGGCCGACGAACGCACTGCCACGGCCACGTCGCCGCCGCCGTTGTCGGCGCTCAGCTTGGCGTAGGCGGTGCGGATGTCCTGGTCCAGCTGCGGCTGCAGCGGCGCGTCGATCACCCAGCTGCGGATCTCCTTGCCGGCTGCGGTCAACGCGTTGACGTCCTCGACGTCCAGCGTGGCCAGCTTGTCGAAGATGCGCTTGGACAGGTCGTTGTGCGCGATGAAGTCCTTGAAGGCTTCAGACGTGGTCGCGTAGCCTCCCGGAACGGAGACGCCCAGACCGGCAAGGTTGCCGATCATCTCGCCCAGCGAGGAATTCTTGCCGCCTACGCGGGCCAGGTCGGCCAGACGCAGTTCGTGCAACCACAGGATGTTCTCGTTCAAGCGCGATGCTCCGTTTGGCCATCGCCCGAGGCGGGCTTTGATGGCCGCGTCCGTAGGAAGAAGCCGATATGATGCCGGGCAGACCACCGTCGGCACAAGCTTGTGTTGGCGGCCCTTTTAGGCTTCGTAGGGGGTAAATGCGCGCATGTCGACCATCCGTCCGGTGTTCTACGTTTCCGATGGAACCGGTATCACCGCTGAAACCATTGGGCATAGCCTGCTGACCCAGTTCTCCGGGTTCAGCTTCATTACCGATCGGATGTCATTTGTCGATGACCCCGAAAAAGCTCGGGAAGCCTGTGTCCGGATCCAGGCGGCGGGGGAGCGCTACCAGGTCCGGCCGATCGTGGTGAACTCCTGCGTGGACCAGAGCCTGAGCGTGATCCTGTCCGAAAGCGGGGCGCTGATGCTGGATGTGTTCGCCCCGTTCATCGAGCCGTTGGAGCGCGAACTGTCCAGCTCGCGCCTGAACCGGGTCGGCCAGGCCCACGGCATGGTCGACTTCGACACCTACCACCGGCGCATCAACGCGATGAACTTCGCGCTGACCCATGACGATGGCATCGCGGTCAATTACGACGACGCCGACGTGATCCTGGTGGCGGTGTCGCGGGCGGGCAAGACGCCTACCTGCATCTACCTGGCCCTGCATTACGGGGTGCGCGCGGCCAACTACCCGTTGACCGACGAGGATCTGGAGAGCGACCGCCTGCCGCCCCGCCTGCGCAACTACCGGCGCAAGCTGTTCGGCCTGACCATCGACCCGGACCGCCTGCAGCAGATCCGCCAGGAGCGCCGGCCCAATTCGCGCTACGCCAACCTGGACACCTGCAAGCGCGAGGTGGCTGCGGCGGAGGTCATGTTCCAGATGGAACGCATCCCGACCCTCAGCACCACCCATACCTCGATCGAGGAGATCTCCAGCAAGGTGCTCGGCACGCTGGGGCTGCAGCGCGAACTGTATTGACGGGGCGCCACGACCAACGGTCGTGGCCCACCTGCGCGGTTGACGGGGCGCTACGAGCCACAGTCGTGGCCCACCTGCGCGGTTGACGGGTGCGCTACGACCCACGGTCGTGGCCTACCTGCGCGGTGGGTATCGACCGTTGGTCGATACAGGGCCCCTTTGGCCGGGGACGAGCAGTCCCCACGTTGAAGGGCCAACGTGTAGGATCACCCCATGGCCCGAGCATTGCCCCGTACCGAGCGCATTCCCCGCCTGAGCCGGCTGAGCTGGCTCATGGGGCTGTACGCAGAGAACTACCGTCACCTGGTGCGCCTGTTCGCGCCGGCCGAGCTGGTGGCGGGAAGCTATGTCTCTTCGGTGGGCGATGGCCTGGACGTGCGCCTGGACGTGATCGAGTGCCACCGCTACACGGTCGAGCTGCGCCTGACCTATGACCTGGCCGACCCGGTGACCGGTGAACCGGACCCATCGGCCTTCGTCCGCCTGTACCGGGACGCGCGCCAGGCCGAGACCACCCACTGCTACGTCGGCCGCCGCTGGCAGGACACGATGGGCCTGTACCCACCGCCGGCCGAGCTGATCAGCCATCGCATGCGGATGAACACCTTCCTCGGCAAATGGCTGGAATACCTGGCCGAACGCGGCCACGGCGTGGCCACCCTGCGCCGTGATCCAGACGGCAACACCGTGGGTGCCGGCGACCGTCGCCTGTCGCTGGTGCGTTGATCGGCCATAATCCACGGCTGACCCGCCGCCGGACCCGCACATGCCGTATACCCCGATCGTCGCCACCCTGGGCTATGTGCTCTCGCCCGATCGCCGCCAGGTGCTGATGATCCACCGCAATACCCGGCCGGGCGACCACCACCTGGGCAAGTACAACGGGCTGGGCGGCAAGGTCGAGCCGACCGAGGACGTTGCCGCCGGCATGCGCCGCGAAATCGCCGAGGAAGCCGGTATCGACTGCACGGCCATGCGCCTGCGCGGCACCATCAGCTGGCCGGGTTTCGGCAAGCACGGTGAGGACTGGTTCGGTTTCGTGTTCGTCATCGACAGCTTCGAGGGTGCCCCGCACGGCGGCAATCACGAAGGCACCCTGGAGTGGGTGGACGTGGACAAGCTCGACCAGCTGCCGATGTGGGAGGGCGACCGCAACTTCCTGCCGCTGGTGTTCGATGCCGATCCGCGGCCGTTCCACGGAGTGATGCCATACCGGGATGGACGCATGCAGAGCTGGTCCTTCAGCCGGCTTTGACACAACCGGCGTGGGGTAGYGCCGTGCCCGGCCGGCATTACCGCCGGCGCGCCAGCAGCAGGTGGAAGTGCTTTTCCCGCCGCTGGCCGTCATTGCCGGCCGTGCATTCGCGATGCGAGCGCCATGCCGTGACGGTGAAGCCGGACACCCGCAGCGCCAGCTCCACTGCGTCCAGCTCATGCAGCTCAAAGTCGGCGGCAAAGGGCAGGCTGCGCATGAATCCGGCATCGCCGAAGGCCAGGCATAGCCGGCCGCTGCGATGCAGCACCCGTGCCAGTTCATCCAGTACCGGGGCCAGGTCCGGCCAGAAGTACAGGGTGTTGACCGCCAGCGCAGCATCGACGCTGGCATCAGCCAGGGGCAGGGCATGGGCATCACCCTCGCGCAGCGCGGCACGGCCAGCCAGGCCGCTGGCGGCAAGGTGCTGGTTGCCGGCGGCGACCATGGCACTGGACAGCTCGACACCCACGTAGCGACTGCCACTGGCCTGCAGCAGCGGCGCAAAGGCGGCGTTGCCTGGACCGATTTCCAGCACCTGCTCTCCGGCAGCGACGGCCAGCAATGCGATCGCCGCCTGGTTGAGGGCGCCGTTGCTGCGGTTCATCGATTCGCCCACGGCCAGCGCGGCCTCGCCATGGGGCTGCCGCAACTGCGCGGCCAGGGTGCGTGCATCCAGCATCAACATCGTCCGTCGGTAAGGAGTCGGACGTGGCGGCGGCGGGTCCGCCGCAGACCATAGCGCTGGCGGATCGGCTTGGGAAGTAGGGAAACCCCGGCTTGTGGTGATGAGGAAATGTCCAGGGTCGCAGTCGGTGAGAACCAGTTGTCCACAGGGGGTGTGGATTACGCGTGGGCAACTTTGTGGATAAGCGCTGACAGGCGCCACCCCCCTAGGCTGTCAAGATGGGTGGCGAAAAATTCACCGCTGGTGAGGATCGGTGAGTGAAGGGTGAAGGACAGGGGCAGCCCACGCTGTTGCCGGTGGCGGCGCTCGCGGTACCCTGTGGGCCTTGATGCCCCGTGAGACTTCATGAAACGTCACTTCTCGATGCTGCGCGAGTTCCATCTGGCGGACTGGTTCACCCTCGCCAACGCTTTCTGCGGCACCGGCGCGGTGTTTGCCGCAATGCGTTTCCTGCAGGATGGCGAGCGCGGCTACCTGCTGTTCGGCATGGCGCTGATCCCGCTGGCTTTCATTTTCGACGCACTGGACGGCCGCATCGCGCGCTGGCGCAAATCCAGTTCGACCCTGGGCCGCGAGCTCGACTCGCTGTCGGACGTCATTTCCTTCGGTGTCGCGCCCGCAGCGCTGGCCTATGCCTGTGGCATGCAGGGGGGCTGGGACTGGCTGGTGCTGAGCTACTTCGTCTGCTGCGGCGTCAGCCGCCTGGCCCGTTACAACGTGACCGCCGAGGCAATGAGCGGTGACGAAGGCAAGGTGAAGTACTTCGAAGGAACGCCGATTCCCACCAGCCTGGCGCTGGTGATCGTGCTGGCGATCGCCGCCGGCACCGATGCCATCGGCCACGACCTGTGGCTGGGCCAGTGGCAGATCGGCCCCTGGCAGCTGCATCCGTTGGTGCTGCTGTTCGCGTTGTCCGGGTCGCTGATGATCAGCAAGACCCTGCGCATTCCCAAGCCATGACCCAGCCCTGCGGAGGAGCGCGATGACCAGCTCGGCCAATGACGCCGGCAGCAGCGATTTCGAGAACCTCGCCCGGCAGTACTTCGGCGCCTGGGGTGATGCCTTGCGCCATGCAGCCGTGCCGGGAACCCCGGCTGGCGACGACCCGGGCAGCTGGAAGCGCCTGTTCGACTGGTGGGGCCAACTGCTGCCCGGGACCGGTGCTGCCGCGCCCGAAGAGGCGGTGCGGCGGTTCCGCGAGCAGGCTGGCAGCTGGTACGGCACCATGCAGGAAGTCGCTGCACGCTTTGCCGGCCGCGATGCCAGCAGTGCCGAGGTCGCCCAGGCCTGGCGTGAAGCGGTGAAGGGGCAGGGCGACGGCATGCTGCAATGGATGCTGCAGGGGGCCCGCGGCAGCACCCATGTGGACGCTGCTCCGCCCGAGTTTACGGCGTGGTTCCAGCAGTTGCAGACGCTGGCTGGCCCTTGGCTGCAGAGCCCGGCGTTCGGGCCCGGCCGCGAGCACCAGGCACGGTGGCAGGCCCTGCTGCGCGCGCAGGAGGAGTACCAGCAGCATTCGCAGGCCTATGTCGAGCAGATCAAGCAGGCACTGGAAGAGGCGTTCGACCTGTTCGAGCAGCGCCTGGCCGAACACGAGCAGCCCGGCAGCCAGCTGACCAGCGCCCGGGCGATGTTCGATCTGTGGATTGAAGTGGCCGAGGAGGCCTACGCCAAGGTGGCCATGTCCGAGCCGTTCCAACAGGTGTATGCCTCGCTGGGCAACGCACAGATGCGCCTGCGCGCAGGCCTGCAGCGCGAGGTTGAACAGATGAGTGAACGCATCGGCCTGCCCACCCGCAGCGAGATGGATGCCGCCCACCGTCGCATCGCCGAGCTCGAGCGCAGCCTGCGCCGGGTGCAGGCACAGGTGGCGGTGCTTGTCGGTACCGATACGGTCGATCCGGTGGCCCAGCCGGCGCCTGCCAGGGTCAAGCCCGCCGCGCGCAAGCCTGCGGCGAAGAAGGCGGCGAGCAGGGCCGCGCCGGTGAAGAAGCCTGCAGCGAAGAAGGCTGCAGCGAAGAAAGCGTCAGCGAAGAAGTCCACCACCCGCGCGACCACGCGGAAGTCGTAAGCCATGAAAGGACCGCTGGGCTTCAATGCCGATGACCTGATGCAGGAGGCCCTGGCCATGCAGCGCAAGCTGATGGAAGGGTTGAAGCTGTTGCCGCAGGTGGAGGATGTCGACTATGGCGCCACCGCCCGCGAGGAAGTCTGGCGCGATGGCAAAGTTGTGCTGTATCGCTTCGTCGGCGAGAACGCGCCGGTGCGCCGCACACCGCTGCTGATCGTGTACGCACTGGTCAACCGCCCGTACATGGTGGACCTGCAGGCCGATCGGTCGCTGGTGCAGAAGCTGCTGGCCTTGGGCCAGGACGTATATGTGCTGGACTGGGGTTATCCGGACCGTTCCGAACGCTACCAGACGCTTGAGGACTATCTGCTGCGCTACATCGATGGCGCGGTGGATGCGCTGCGCGCGCGCAGTGGTGGAACGGTCGACATGCTCGGCATCTGCCAGGGCGGCGTGTTCGCCCTGTGCTACGCCGCACTGCGGCGGCAGAAGCTGGGCAACCTGATCACCATGGTCACCCCGGTCGACTTCCAGACCGCCGACAACATGTTGTCGCACTGGGCCCAGCAGGTGGATGTGGATCTGCTGGTGGATACGCTGGGCAACATCCCGGCCGATCTGATGAATGCCAGCTACCTGATGCTCAAGCCATTCCGCCTGAACGTGCAGAAGTACGTGGGCCTGCTCGACATCCTCGATGACAAGGCGGCGCTGGAGGATTTCCTGCGCATGGAAAAGTGGATCTTCGACTCGCCGGACCTCGCGGGTGAAGCCTTCCGCGAGTTCATCAAGCAGTTCTACCAGGGCAACGGCCTGGTCAATGGCACCGTGCGCATCGGCGAAGAGGCGGTGGATCTGTCGCAGGTGACCCTGCCGGTGCTGAACATCTACGCCGAACAGGATCACCTGGTGCCACCGGATGCATCGCGCGCGATGCGTGGCCGGCTGGGCACGCAGGACTACACCGAATCCAGTTTCCGCGGTGGGCATATCGGCATCTACGTCTCCGGCCGCGCACAGCGCGAAGTGCCGGCGACCATCGACAACTGGCTGAAGGAACGCACGCCATGAAGTATTCGCCTTTGGTCGCGCTTGCGCTGGCCCT
This sequence comes from Stenotrophomonas sp. 2YAF26, assembly GCF_052114625.1. Lineage (NCBI taxonomy): Bacteria > Pseudomonadati > Pseudomonadota > Gammaproteobacteria > Lysobacterales > Lysobacteraceae > Stenotrophomonas > Stenotrophomonas sp. 2YAF26. The sequence continues at coordinate 9,673 of NZ_JBFRFC010000012.1, forward strand.
TGCATCGGGCGTTGCCGGCGCAGCGCCGAGCGCCGATGCGCGCCGCGAGATCACGCAGCTGATTGGCAGCCTGGACGGCTCTCAGTGCCAGTTCCAGCGCAATGGCAGCTGGTACGGTCCCGCCGATGCGCGGGCTCACCTGCAGCGCAAGTACGACTACCTGCTGAAGAAKGACATGGTCGACACCGCCGAGCAGTTCATCGAGCGTGCGGCCAGCCAGAGCAGCATGAGTGGCAAGGCGTACCGGATCCGTTGCCCCGGCCAGCCCGAACAGACCTCCGCGGCGTGGTTCGGCGCGCGCCTGCAGGCGTTGCGCCAACGCACGCCGTAGACACGGCAGGCGCTACAGTGGCCGCAGCCAGTCAGCCGGGAGACCTCGCCATGAACGCTGTGCCGCGCACCCTGTCGCGCTCGCTGAACGACCGCATGATTGCCGGGGTGATGGGCGGCATCGCCCATCGTTTCGGCTGGAACCCGACCCTGGTACGGGTGCTGTATGTGGTGGTCTCGCTGGCGTCGGCCGCCTTCCCCGGCATCCTGGTCTACCTGCTGCTGTGGCTGCTGATCCCCAACGAGGCGGATTGAACACCGCGTCCCGTCCCTGGCCGATCTGGCTGCGCGCGCTGCAGCTGCTGGGCGCGCTGTGGACCGTGCCCAATACCCTGATCGGCCTGCTTGGCGGTCTGGCCGGGTTGCTGGGTGGTGCGAAGATGCGCTGGAGCGGTCGTGATTGCGCGGTGGTGTTCGACCATTGGCCGTGGGGACCGGGCGGAGCGATCACCCTGGGCAACGTGATCCTGCACACCGGCCACGACCTGGGCATGTGCTGCCGTACCTACGCGCATCAGGCGGGATGGGGCGTGGAGCCATTGATCCGGCTGGATGACCATGAGCGTGCGCACGTGTACCAGTATCTGGTGCTGGGGCCGCTGTACCTGCCGGTGTATCTGCTGTGTGGTGGTGTCAGCGCGCGTAATCCGTTCGAGCGTGCGGCCGATCATTACGCGCGGTTCGGGCATGGCTGGTGGCCGTAGATTCCGGCCAACGGCGCAGCCCCTCGTGGGTGGTCGCGAAATGCGATTCATGTGATTGGGCCGGGGGGGGGGGGGGGGGGGGGGGGAGAAAAAGAACAGCAGAAGCGGGTCGCGCGCTGCGCTTGCTCGTGCAGAGCCCAGCCTGTGCTCGGCTCTACAAAAAAGCGGCCAGACAGGCCGCTTTTGCTTTTGATCTTCTTTTTCTTTTCCGTGGGTGGCGGCAGGCACCAGGAACTTGTCAGCGGCCGGGTGGGTAGGCATTGCGGGGTGTCCGCGGCATGGATGCCGCGGCCACGCCGCCATGGATGGGTTTACGGCGTCCCCGCAATGCCTACCCACCCGGCCAGCCCCAGTAGTCTGGCTTTTGCATTCCGCGACCAACCAACCCCACCCACGAGGGGCTGCGCCGTTGGCTGAAACCCCGCGGATTCGTTAGCCGGAAGTTAAAGATCCGTAAGCATTCTGCTGCTATCCCGCAGTCATCTGCATGCAACCGATCGTCATTAGTCTTCGTGACGTTCCAGTCAGCTTGGTCGCGGTAAGCTCTATCCCGATGAGCCAACAAGTACCGCTCATCGTGTGCAGTACGCAGTAGCAATTTGGAGGAAGACATCACATGGCAATCGTTCTTTATGTCGGTGGTAGCAAGGATGGCGAGAAGGGCGTGGTGCCCTACGGCTTCAGCAAATCCCGCGCCGATACCGCGCTGGGGCCGGAGTTCTACACGGAGCGGTTCATGGAACTGCAGGGTGTCGGCAAGGTCCGCCTGATGGCGCTGGAGAGCCTGCGTGACGACATCGTCATGCAGCGTGCCGCCCGCCACTACCGCTGACCTTCGCAGTACGCGGCAGGACGCGCCCCACCATCGCGCGTCCGCGCCGGCATCCCAGCCCCCGGGGCCAGTCCGAGCCCCTTTTGCCAGGATGCCGGCGTCCAATCCGGACCCACCGCCTGAACCGCCGCTCTGTCAACGCCTTGTCCCTGCCGCCCGCGCATTGCAAGAATGGGCCTTTCCCGCAATGCGGCCCAGGCCGGAAACAATGCACGACGCCAAGCACGCCCAGCGCCAGCTCGCCCAGCAGATCGCCCAGACCATCGCCGATGAAATCGGTGCCCAGACCGCACAGGTCAGCGCCGCCGTCGGCCTGCTCGATGAAGGCGCCAGCGTTCCGTTCATCGCCCGCTACCGCAAGGAAGTCACCGGCGGCCTGGACGACACCCAGCTGCGCAACCTGGAAACCCGTCTGACCTACCTGCGCGAACTGGAAGACCGCCGTGCGGCGGTGCTGGCCAGCATCGGCGAGCAGGGCAAGCTCAGCGATGAGCTGCGCAACGAGATCCTCGCCGCCGACACCAAGAGCCGGTTGGAAGATCTGTACCTGCCGTACAAGCCCAAGCGTCGCACCCGCGCGCAGATCGCCCGCGAAGCAGGACTGGAGCCGCTGGCCGATGGCCTGTTGGGCGACCCGACACAGGACCCGCAGGTCTTTGCCGCCACGTTCGTGGATGCCGACAAGGGCGTGGCCGACACCAAGGCCGCGCTGGAAGGGGCCCGCGCGATCCTGATGGAGCGCTGGGGCGAGGACGCCACGCTGGTTGGCGAGCTGCGCAGCTGGTTGAGCGAGCAGGGCGTGATCCGTGCCCGCGTTGCCGAGGGCAAGGAAACCGAGGGCGCCAAGTACCGCGATTATTTCGAGCACGCCGAGTCGTTGGCGAAGATTCCCTCGCACCGGTTGCTGGCGCTGTTCCGTGCGCGCCGCGAGGAGATCCTGTTCCTGGAGCTGGACCCGGGCAAGGATGCCGAGGCCGGACATCAGTACGCTGAAGGGCGCGTGGCGCACAACGCGGGCATTCGCGATGCGGGGCGCCCCGGTGATCGCTGGCTGCTGGACGCCTGCCGCCTGACCTGGCGGGCCAAGCTGCACATGCACCTGCTGCTGGACCTGTTCAACCAGGCCCGTGAGAAAGCCGAGGCCGAAGCCATCGCGGTGTTCGGTGACAACCTCAAGGACCTGCTGCTGGCCGCACCGGCCGGCCCGAAAAGCGTGCTGGGCCTGGACCCGGGCATCCGCACCGGCTGCAAGATCGCCGTGGTCGACGCCACCGGCAAGCTGGTCGCCACCGACACCATCTACCCGCACGAACCCCGCCGGCAGTGGGAGCAGTCGCTGCAGACGATCAAGCAGCTGTGTGCCAAGCACAACGTGCAGCTGATCGCGATCGGCAACGGCACCGCCAGCCGCGAGACCGACAAGCTGGCCGGTGAAGCCATCAAGGCGCTGGGTGACAACGCGCCGCAGAAGATCGTGGTCAGTGAAGCCGGGGCTTCGGTGTATTCGGCGTCGGAAACGGCGGCCAAGGAATTCCCGGACCTGGACGTGTCGATCCGTGGTGCGGTATCGATCGCGCGCCGCCTGCAGGATCCGCTTGCCGAACTGGTGAAGATCGAGCCGAAGGCGATCGGCGTGGGGCAGTACCAGCACGACGTGGATCAGTACCGCCTGGCGCGTGCGCTGGATGCGCGCGTGGAGGACTGCGTGAATGCCGTTGGCGTGTACGTCAACACGGCGTCGGCTGCACTGCTGTCGCGCGTTTCGGGTCTGTCGTCGACGGTAGCCGAGAACATCGTGCGCCATCGCGATGACAACGGTCCGTTCAAGCGTCGCAAGGACCTGCTGAAGGTGTCGCGCTTGGGCGAGAAGACGTTCGAGCAATGCGCAGGTTTCCTGCGTATCGCCGATGGCGATGAGCCGCTGGATGCATCGTCGGTGCACCCGGAAGCCTATCCAGTGGTCGAGCGCATCGTGGCCAGCACCGCGCGCCCGATCAAGGCGCTGATCGGCGACGGCAGTTTCCTGCGCGGCTTGAAGGCCGAGCAGTTCACCGACGAGACATTCGGTGTGCCGACGGTGCGCGACATCCTCAAGGAACTGGAAAAGCCGGGCCGTGATCCGCGCCCGGAATTCAAGGCGGCCCGTTTCGCCGATGGCGTCGAGGACATCAAGGACCTGCGCGAGGGCATGGTGCTGGAAGGCGTGGTCAGCAACGTGGCCGCGTTCGGTGCGTTCGTCGATATCGGCGTGCACCAGGACGGCCTGATCCATATCTCGGCGCTGTCTGATACCTACGTGAAGGATCCGCGTGACGTGGTCAAGGCCGGCGACATCGTCAAGGTGAAGGTGCTGGAGGTGGACGTGCCGCGCAAGCGCATCGCCCTGACCCGTCGTCTGGACGACACGCCCGGCCAGGCCACCAGCCGCCCGGGAAGCCGTGACGAACGCAGCCAGGGGCAGGCGCCGCGCCGCGACGCTGGCAACCCCGGGCAGGGACGTGGCCAGGGGCGCAACCCGGGCAATGGCGGACGCCCGGCACAGGCCGCGCCGCCAGCCAACAATGCCCTGGCCGAGGCGTTCGCCCGGGCCAAGCGCAGCTGAGTCCGCCGTCCCCCTCCTGGCGCGATCCGGGTGGGGGACTTGTCGATGTTCCCCGGCAATGCGCACACTTGCGCCGGAAGGGGCGCCTGGGCCCCTGCTGTCGCTGGGGAGGCCATGCCGTCAGCACCATCCGCGCTGTTCCGTGACCGCTGTGGCTCGCCACGGCCTGCGGGCAGCTGCGTCGGCAGGGGAGGCGGCTGATGGCCGATCAGGGCAACAGCGGCAACGCACTGCTGGAGCGCCGGCTGCAGGAACTGGCCGAAGAGCGCCGTCGCCTGGCGATGATCATCGAGGGCACCGCGGCCGGCACCTGGGAATGGAACGTCCAGAGCGGGCAGATGCGGGTCAACGAACGGTGGGCCGAGATCGTCGGCTACCGGTTGGACGAACTTGAACCGATCTGCCAGAAGACCTTCATCGCGCTGGTCCATCCGGATGATCTGGCGCTGTCCGATGCGGCCCTGCAGGACCACTTCGATGGCCGCACCGACCACTATGTCTGCCTGTTGCGGATGCGCCACAGGAATGGGCAGTGGATCTGGATCCACGATCGCGGACGGGTATTCGAATGGGACGGGCAGGGCAGGCCACTGTGGATGGCCGGCGCCCATGCCGACGTCACCGAACTGCAGCAGGCGCGCCAGGACGCGGCCGAAATGCGGCAGCGCCTGCAGGCGATGGTGGATGCTTCCGACGAAGTCGCGGTGATCGCGACCGACACCGATGGCATCATCACCATTTTCAATACCGGCGCGCAGCGTCTGCTCGGCTACACCGCCGCTGAAGTAGTGGGTGCGCGCCGGCTGGATGCCTTCCACGACCCGGTTGAACTGCAGGCGTGGCTGCGACCGCTGGCGACCGCCGATGGACAGGTTCCAGGTGTGTTCGAGGCACTCAGTGCACGTGCCGACGGCCAGACGTATTCGCGGCAGTGGACACTGCTGCGCAAGGACGGTCAGCGTCGCCAGGTACGCCTGTCAATCAGCCGCATGGATGGCACCCATGGCGAGCGCATCGGCTATGTCGGCATGGCCATCGACATCACCGAGATCCTGCAGGCGCGCGCCGAGGCTCGTCTTGCGGCGGAAAAATTCGCCGGTGCGTTTACGTCGGCGGCACTGGGCATGGCGCTGGTGTCGCTGGAAGGGCGCTGGCTGGATGTCAACGATGCGCTGTGCCGCATTCTCGGCTACACGCGGGAGGAACTGCTGCAGGTCGATTTCCAGCGGTTGACCCATCCGGCCGATCTGCAGACCGACCTGGCCCTGGTGCAGGACCTGCTGGCGGGGCGACGCACGCACTATCACCTCGAAAAGCGTTACCTGGGCCGTGAGGGCAACACCATCTGGGCACGGCTGTCGGTATCGCTGGTACGCAATGAGCGCGGTGAACCGTTGCATTTCGTGTCGCAGATCCAGGATGTCAGCGCCCAGCGCAGCAGCGAGCAGCGCCTGTTCGAAAGCGAGCAGCGTAGCCGCATCACCCTGGATGCGGTTGCCGACCTGGTACTCAGCGTGGCCCTGGATGGCCATATCGAGTATGCCAACGCGGCCGCCGTGCGAATGCTTGCCGGCGATGGAGCGCTGTCGCTGGCCGGGCATCTCGTGCAGGACGTGCTGTCGTTGACCACCGAATACGCACCGCAATCGCAGCTCGACGTCAGCGTGCTGTTGGACCCGGAAAGCAACGCCGTGGATCTGCATGCCGATCTGCTGCTGCAGATGGGCACCGCCGTGGTGCCGGTTGACCTGACCCGGGCCTGGCTTCGCGACGACGAGGGCCAGGTGCGTGGTGCAGTGTGGGTCCTGCGCGATGACACCCAGCAGCGTGCACGCGAGCGCGAGGCACGGCACCTGGCGGAGATGGACCCGCTGACCGAACTGGGTAATCGCCGCGGCTTCGAAGTACATCTGCAGCAGGCGATCACCCGGGTCGAGCGGACCGGGCAGGCGGCGTCACTGATGTACATCGATCTGGACCGGTTCAAGCCGGTCAACGATACCTTTGGTCATCTGGCCGGCGACGCCGTGCTGTGGGCCGTGGCCAGCGTATTGCGCCATGGTGTACGCGACTCGGATGTGGTGGCGCGCCTGGGCGGTGACGAATTCGCGGTGATCCTGTCCGGGTGCAGCCCGCGGCGAGCGGCGCGCATCGGCGGCGAGCTGCTGCATACCCTGGCCAACCTGTCCATTCCGTGGGACCAGCACCAGCTGCGGATCGGCGCCAGCATCGGCATCGCACCGCTTGCCGCCGGCATGAGCGTGGACCAGGCCGTCGCCGCCGCCGATGCCCAGTGCTACCGGGCCAAGGCGATGGGCCGCAACAATGTGCAGGTGCAGGGCGAAACCGGCGAACTGCCCGGGGGCTCGCCGGCGGACGGCGGCGACCTCAGCGACGGCTGATCTCAACCTGTGAGAGGGGCGCGGCGAATACTGCGCCAACGCCAACATCCTCAGGTGATCAAATGAACTTCTGCGACTCGGCGGCGATCCGCGCCTTTGCTCCTGCTCTGGTCGGTTGGTGCCTGACCTCGGCGGCCTGCCTGCGCTTGGAACAGCTGCGCGATGACCTGCGCGCGCAGGCTGTTCTGCCCATTCTGCAGGGCGGGGCATTGGTGTTGCTGGTAGTGACGCTGGCGTGTATATGTGTGGCCAGCGTCGTTCTGTGGAAAGCGGGCAGGGACGAGGGGCCTACGGCTTCTGCCCCCTTGGCCGTGCTTCAGGGGAATGAGCAGAGATCGCCCGACGGCATGGATGTATTGCCGATCGACTGAACACCTGCAGTACCTCCCTTTGCATTGATGCCGTTGCAGTTGCCCACGCCCATGCGTCGATTGAGAACAAATCGGTTCGAGCGGAACGTTGCGGTGGCACCGCCGGAAGTTTCAAACACGGCACCACCAAAGTTCGCGCCGTTGACGTAGTTGTTGTCGGCGAGGAATCGGTGTGACCCTTGCACGACGTCGATACCCCATTCTCCTGGTCGTTCAATCACCGAGTTCTTGACGGTGCAGTCGACACAGTTCACTAGATAGATGGCGCTGGCTCCCGAATCGATGACCCGTGCGCCATCAATCATGACGTTGCTGGAGTTGTATATGGCCATCTCACCATCGCCCCCTGGGCCATCCTTGCGGCCTGTGAGCTGTCCGTAAAGGATTGTGACGTCGCGGGAGTCGGTGATCCATAGATTGGGATCCGCCGTCCCATTGCCGGCAATGCCGTTTCCACGCATGAACGTATCCCAGATTTCCACGCCATTGCCTCCAACCACACCAGCGCTGATCTGGAAGCCGATGATATCCAGACTCCAAATGATGACGCGATCCTGGTGGTAGGCCAGCACGCCGAAGTTTCCGCCTGCCCCTGTCGTCAGCGTGAAGTTGTGCAGCATTGTGTTGCTGCCGAGGCCGATGGCCTTCTGTGGTGCGCCGTAGGCTGAGACCACCACCTCGGCCATGGTAGCTCCAAGTCCTTCAATGGTGGTCCCGGCAGGAATCTCCAGGGGCGCCGGGCCGGCGACATACTGACCTGGCCTGAGGCAGATCTTCTTGCCTGGCGCGCTGGCGACGGCACCAGCAAGATCGCCGCCGTTGTCGAGAGTGAGGTCACAAGCAGCGGCCTGCAGCGCCGCGGCCAAGCCGAATGCCGCGAGTGCGGCGGGGATCCATTTCTTCATAACGGTTCCTTCCAGTGGACAGCCCCATCCATGATACCGCAGCTAGCGTTCCTCTCTCAGAGCAGCACTTCGTCCGAGCTGACCAGATGCACGTCGTGCATCATGTTGAGGTAGGCCTCGTAGTAGCCTTTGTGCGAAGCGCCAACGATGGCCAGCAGGCGCGTTCCCGGCCGCTGGCCCAGCACTTCGCGGATGTTGGCGACCATGCGCAGGTTGCGGGTTTCCCAGTAGCCCACATAGTTGCGACCAAAGCCCTGGGGAGAGGGTTCGACCAGCGCGGCTCCGAAGTCCGCCTGGTAGGCCTGCAAGCCGACGCCGGGGCGATTGTAGGCACGGTACAGCTCCAGCACGCCTCCGACCTTGCCGACATTTGCATACAGCGGTTCGTCGGCGTCCCGCCGTGCGTTTGCATGTGGATTGTCCCAGGCCGACATGATCGCTTCGCGTGCTGCCTTCTCGTCCTTGGGCGCGGTTGGCGAATCGGCGGTGTGGTCGTCCACTGCCCACAGGCGTTCCAGGCCCAGGCGGGCAGCGAGGACTGCCGCCACCAGGTTGGTTTCATTGCGGCGGGTCAGGCTCTTGTCGAGAATCTCGACCAGCGCAGCATCCAGCCCGTCGCCGGCGACGCGCTCCTGCACAGGCAGGCGTAGCCATTGCACCTGCGCCGATCCGCGCTCGCCAGCGGCCAGGAACACCGCAGCCAGATGCCGACGCTGCGCTGCTGTGGGGCTTGCCGGCCACGCCGACAGCAGGCGTCCCATCTCGACGTTGGCGTCGGGCACGTCGAGGCCGGTGGCGGCGCGGGCCGCGTCGGTGTCGAAGCAGTAGGTTTCAACGCTTTCGGCATAGCGGCCGGGATTGCGACGCATGAAGTCGCACTGCAGGCCGGACAGGTTTTCGGTGGCAATCGCCTCCGGGCGCCAACGTGCCAAGCGCTGCAGCAAGGGCTCCAGCAGGGCCGGCTCGAAGGTCTTTGGCAGTTCCGACAGATGTGCTGTCCCAAGCACCAGTACTTCGTTGTGGCGACCGGCGGGTGGCCCCTTCAGCTGGTCGGGATGGAAGCTGGGCCGGAACCCCGCGTCACTGGCCAATGCGCCGGCACTGCACAGGCTGAGGATGATGATGGCGCTCAAGCGTCGAAGCATGCTGCCTCCCAGGAAAGATCCAGTCAGTGGGCGCATGCTGCCGGCAGTGCGCAGGCAAAAGATGTCCCGATGGTCATTGCAACCTTATGCGTGCTTGCCGCATCCCCTTTCCGTCGGCGCTGGTCCAGAATGGTGGCTGGAAGACTTCCGGAAGCGCGTCATGGATGAAATCGCCACCATCGTAGCCGCAGGTGCCGTGCTGGGTGCACTGGCCGGCTGGATCGGGCCGGGCAGATGGCGGTGGCAGCTGTTGCGGCTGGCACCGTTGCTGCTGGTGCCGTTCGCGTTGTACATCCTTTCCACCCGCAACTGGTTCCTGGGCGGCGGCGGGCCACTGGTGGAACCCTCCCTGCTGGTCGTCTGCGGCAGTCTGGGCTACCTGCCGGGCGTGCTGGCAACGATGCTGCTGCGCTGGATTCTGCGGCGCGCTGCCGACCAGGGGCTGGCCCCCTAAAGTAGTTGGCCGCCCCGCCGATACCTTCTCTGGAGCCCGCTGCTGGCTCCCGCTGCCGGACCCGAGGCTGCCTCCGATGGGCGGCCCGTGCCGTGTGCTTTGCCGCTGTTTGATGACGATCGCAGCTGCCTTACTGTTTCTGCCAGTCGCTCGAGTGACGCCTTCCGGCGTCTGCAGTCCCAGGCAATCGAAGTTGCCGCCAGGCATCCCGCCCGGCGGGTCGCAACCGCTACCCGGACACCGAGGATCAGACGATGCTTATTTCAGGCTCCATGGAAGGTGCTCAGGCGCCGGCCGAAGTGCTCACCCGTTGGTCTCCCTTGCGCGCGCTGCGGGGGGTGTTGGGCAGGCAGCGCCGCGCCACGGAGGTGGCCGAGCAGCATCGGCGGCACGTCGAGCTTGAGGCCCAGGTGGCCGCACTGCACCGGGTGCAGGCGGTCATCGAGTTCGCCCTCGACGGCACGATCCTGCAGGCCAATGACAACTTCCTGCAGGCAGTGGGATATCGCCTGGATGAGATCCAGGGCAGGCATCATTCCCTGTTCGTCGATTCCGAGGACGCGCGCAGTAGTGGATACCGCGACTTCTGGGCGCGACTGGGTCGCGGTGAATTCGATGCAGGGCAGTACCGGCGCTTCGGCAAGGGTGGGCGCGAGATCTGGATCCAGGCGTCCTACAACCCGGTGCTTGACCAGCACGGGCGGCCATACAAGGTGGTCAAGTTCGCGACCGATATCACGGTGCAGAAGCAGCAGGCGGCCGAGTCGGCGGGGCAACTGGCGGCCATCGACAAATCGCAGGCGGTGATCGAGTTCAGCATGGATGGCTGCATCCTGGCGGCCAATGCGAACTTCCTGGCCGCCACCGGCTATACGCTGGAAGAGGTGCGTGGCCAGCATCATTCGCTGTTCGTCGAGCCCGACTACCGGGCCAGTGTCGAGTATCGGCGGTTCTGGGAGAAGCTCGGCTCCGGCGAGTACGACGCAGGCCAGTACCGTCGGCTGGGCAAAGGTGGCCGTGAAGTGTGGATCCAGGCGTCGTACAACCCGATTCTCGACGCCGGCGGGCGACCGTTCAAGGTCGTCAAATACGCCACCGACATCACCGCACAGGTGCATGAGAGCCAGGCCATGCAGCGCGCCGTGGCGCAGACACGCGAGGTGGTGGCGTCGGCGAAGGAGGGCGACCTGACCCGAAGCATTGCCATGGCTGACAAGAGCGGCCCGATCGCCGAACTCTGTGGCGGCGTCAACGCGCTGGTCGAAGCGATGGCGGGCATCATCGGTCAGATCAAGTTCGCCGCAGACACCATTGCGGTCGGTGCGAGCGAGATCGCCGAAGGCAACAATGACCTGTCCCAGCGCACCGAGCAGCAGGCGGCGTCGCTGGAAGAAACCGCCGTGTCGATGAAGGGGCTGGCCGAGACCGTGCAGCGCACCGCGACCAACGCGCGCCAGGCCAGCCAACTGGCCGGCGGCGCCGCCGATGTGGCCGCACGGGGTGGCCAGGTGGTACATGAAGTGGTCTCGACGATGGAGGTGATCAACGCGTCTTCGCGTCGTATCGTCGACATCATTGGTGTGATCGATGGCATTGCCTTCCAGACCAACATCCTGGCATTGAACGCGGCGGTGGAAGCGGCGCGTGCCGGTGAGCATGGTCGTGGTTTCGCCGTGGTTGCCACCGAGATCCGCGAGCTCTCGCATCGCTCGGCGGGTGCGGCAAAGGAAATCAAGCAGCTGATCGATGCGTCGGTTGCCAACGTCGGCGCCGGAACGGCGCAGGTCGAGAGCGCAGGGCGGACCATGGACGAGATCGTGGTCGACGTGCGTCGGGTCAGTGACCTGATGACCGAGATCAGTGCCGCTGCGCAACAGCAGAGCGACGACATCCAGCAGATGAACCATGCGGTGGATCTGATCGACCAGGGCACGCAGCAGAATGCGGCGCTGGTGGAAGAGGCCTCAGCGGCCGCGCGCAGCATGGAGGAGCAGTCCTCTCAGCTGTTGCAGACGGTGGCAGGGTTCCGTGTGCACGCGGGGGCCGGTGCAGGACATGGCCATGACGTGCATGCGCCGGCGCTGCGGGTGGTGTAGCGCGTAGAGCCGCGCCGGTCCATGGGGCGGCGCGGCTTTCGCCCTGGCCGCCATGCAACTGCGGGGGAGTGTGCGCATACATCCAGAAGTCGCGCGGTTGCCCGCGGACATGGCGATAGGAACGCAGCAATCCCTCGCGTTGCATGCCTGCGCGTTCGAGCACGGCAATCGATCGCAGATTGCTGTCGAGCACCGTGGCCTGGACGCGCACGCAACCCAGTGCGGCATGCGCCCAGGCAATGACCGCGCGCGCCGCCCCGGTCGCCAGCCCGCGTCCCTGGTGGGCCGGGGACAGGTCGTAGGCCAGTTCCGCGCGGTGGTGCTCGATGTCGATGTCGTTGAGGCCGACCGTGCCCAGCAACTGATCGTCGCTGTCGAGGATCGCCCAGCGGCGGCATCGTGTGTTGCGCGAATGGTCGAAGATCTGCCGCTGCAGGGCTTCCACAGAGACATCGCACCAGCTGGTGTGCTTGATCACGTCCGGCAGCGACAGGTAGACCACTAGGCTTCTGGACTCGCTGACGGGCCTCAACGCTGCCGCCTCGAAGGCAGATGCCTTTGGCGGCATGCTTGATCAGCTTGCCGAACTGGAGCGCGAATTCGGCGCATACCAGGCAGCGGCGCTTGCGCTGAGCCTTCGGATCGGGGAGATGGAGAAGCCCTCCCGTGATGTGCTGGCGGCTCAGCGTGATCTCCGGAAGGAAGGCGAGCGGCTCAAGAAAGCACTGAACGAGCAGTGGGAGGCGGTTGGCAACGGCCGTCGCTTCCCGCCGGCTGCGGTGGCTGGGCGAGATGCCGTCGATCCTGTCCGGTCGGGAGATCGCTTGGGCGAATGCGCCAGCTGGGCGTGCGGCGGTTCGTCTGCCATGGCGCGCTGCGCGCCAGGTGCCTTGGGGTGTTCGACCGAAGCCAGATCCTGGCCCTGACCCCGATCCTGGTGCGGGCTTCCCGCCGGGCAATTACGTGGGTCTCAGATTGGGGTGCTCCGTCATCGGCGTTCCAGGTCTCGCGCCCCTCAACCTTGGTATCGCGGCGTGCTACGTGGCGCGCCCTCAACGCAGGACCTATGTCGTGATCAACACGGTCTCTTTCGTGCGACTTCCCGATCGCACTCCCATCGAAGTGACACGCATCTCTCTCGCTGCCAGCCGGGGTGCATGGGGATGGACGTTCGACTTTGAGCTGGCCGATCCCAGCCAGCTTGCATTGCTCAAGCCCACAGCTGCTGGGCCCCGTCAATTCGAGATCACTCTCAACGGCTACGTCTGGACGGGTATTGTCGAGACGTTCCAGAAGCAGCGTGAGTTTGCCGGCGGCGGGGTGCGTCTGAGCGGAAGGTCGCGGACTGCGCTGCTGGCGGCGCCCTATGCTCCGGCACGGGTCAAGGCGAGCAGCGAAGATCGCAGCATGGCGCAGCTGGTCGCCGAGGAGCTGGCCGACACGGGCTTCGCCAGCGACTATCAGACGGTGGACTGGAACGTGCCGGCTGGGGCGTGGTTCTACGACGCCAGCACGCCCCTTGACGCCATCAGCACCCTGGCGGAAGCGAGCGGGGCTGTAGTGCAGTCCCACCCCGCCGAACTGGCTCTCACTGTCCGTCCTGCCTATCCGTCCAGCCCGTGGCTCTGGCGGGAGACCGCGCCCGACCATGTGCTGCAGGAAGACATCGTGCTGACCGAGAGCCTGCAGATGCGCAGCGCCCCGCTTTACGACGCGGTCGTGGTCACGGGAGAGCTGGCGGGGAAAGGGGTGACCTGCAAAGTCCGCCGGGCTGGCGAGGCCGGGCAACTGTTCGCCCCCCAGGCCAGCAGCCCACTGATCAACGTGGCGGCGGCCGGCGCGGAGCGCGGGCGGAACATCCTATGTGATCGCGGCGAGCAGGCAGCCGTCGACCTGACCGTGCCCCTGTTCGCCAAGCCGCTCAAGGTCGGGGAAGTGGGCGTGATTATGCCGCTAGACCTGGTCCAGTTCGTTGGCTCGGAAGGTACCTGGCACGGCCAGTGCGAGTCGCTGCGTATCGAGGTGACGGTTGAGCAGCAGGCCGTCGTGATTGAGCAAACCGCCACCCTTGAGAGGCACTACACCGATGCGGACTGACTTGTGGGATCAATTCGGCGACCTGGTCGGCGGCAGCCCAAGGCTGCTGGCTACCGTGACTGCACACAATACCGATGGAACCAGCACCCTCACCACGTATGACGGCGTGCAGATGAGGGCATTCGGGCAATTGCAGTTGACGATCCCCTATAACGCTTGGGTGCGTGGAGGCCGGTTGGTCGAGGCGGCACCAAACCTCCCACTCTTGGAGATCAGCGTCTGAAGCGAACGACTATCGATTTCGGCTCATTAACAGATCGGTGGCGTGTACAAAAAAGGACGCCAGTTCAGGTGCATGGTCAGGTAGGCGAACGTCGCCAAGGCGACTGAGGCGATCACGAACGCGGCCCACCTCCAGCCAATTGTCTGTTCAGCCTTACCGCCATAGAAAATAATGCTGAATGTAAGTTTTTGGATGGACGATAGAGTCAGGCACAGGGGCAGCATCCACAGGACGGATGGGTTTGCCTTGAAGTGGATTGCAGTTGCTAAGCCCACCCCGCCCACCGCGAGGGGTAGCTGGACGCTGAACTCGGCCATGCCCTTGTATGAGCTCGTTAGAATCTCTCTGAGTAAACCTTGCTTTCCGGTCCTGGGAAGCCAGATGAGACACAGTAGAACGAGTAGGCCTGCTTGAACTAGCAGTAGTTGTGACACCGCCATGAGCGGCAACGAGGCGATGCCCGAAAGTGCTTGGCATGCAACCTCCGAAACGTCTCCTTGGGCTGTTTTGTGGATAAACAGAAGCAGCAGTGCGCCGATGCCAATGCCGACGACGGTAAGTGCAGAGGTAATATTGAATTTGAGCGCGGATTGCCAGAATTCTTTCCAGTCAATAGCGATCTTGTTTGCATTCCTCGACGCTATCAGGGAGCGCAGTAGCCGACTGCCAGTCCGGTCTTTGTCCAATTTGACGTCCATTCTTACTCGGCTCGCTTTGCCCTTCCTGAGTAGCGGCTATCGGCAGTGATGCCTGCTTCTTTAGGTTGGTACCGTTGGTCTAAGTGGTGAATTCGTAGCGACACCGGGTCATTCCAGCGCACTGAGCTGTTCACACTCCCACAACGCGGCCTGCGGCCAGATTGCGGCCATGTGCTATTCCGCCCAAATCGAAGCCGCCTACCAGAAGCTGGTTCGCATGACCGGCGCCACGCTGTCTCTGCAGGAGTTCGCCGCCCTCTACGCCCACCGACGTCCCCCCGAGATTGAGTAGCGAAGCGGTTTGGAGTCCAATCCTCAATGAGAAGGAGATTGGACGTGAAGAAGCGCTTTTCCGAAGAGCAGATCATCGGCTTCCTACGCGAAGCTGAGGCCGGCATGCCCATCAAGGACCTCTGCCGCCAGCATGGCTTTAGCGAGGCCTCGTACTACCTGTGGCGCAGCAAGTTCGGCGGCATGAGCGTGCCCGACGCCAAGCGGCTCAAGGACCTGGAGGCGGAGAACACACGCCTGAAGAAGCTACTGGCAGAACAGGTCTTCGAGAACGACGTCATCAAGGATGCGTTGCGAAAAAAGTGGTGACCGCACCGGCGCGCAGGCTGCTGGTGCGGAGCATGGTCGAGAAGGGATTGAGCGAGCGGCGAGCGCTGACGGTGGTGCGGATGAGCGCTAGCGCGCTGCGCTATGAGCCTCGGGCCGACCGCAACGTTGAGCTGCGCGAGCAGATCGCTGCGCTGGCGCATCGGCACAGACGCTACGGGGTGGGCATGATCCATTTGAAACTGCGGCAGGAAGGGCTTGTCGTGAACTACAAGCGAGTGGAGCGCCTGTATCAGGAAGCGGGCCTGCAGGTGCGTCGCAGAAAGCGTAAGAAGGTGCCGATAGGCGAGCGCCAGCCCCTCCTGCGGCCGTCCGCTGCCAATGAGGTGTGGTCGATGGACTTCGTGTTCGACCGCACCGCGGAAGGCCGGGTGATCAAGTGCCTGACCATCGTCGACGACGCCACCCACGAGGCTGTGGCCATCGAAGTGGAGCGGGCAATTTCCGGGCAAGGCGTGTCCAGGGTGCTGGACAGGCGGGCCATGCAGCGCGGCTTGCCACGAGTGATCAGGACAGACAACGGCAAGGAGTTTTGCGGTAAGGCGATGGTGGCCTGGGCTCACGAAAAGGAAGTTGCCCTGCGTCTGATCGAACCGGGCAAGCCGAACCAGAATGCTTACGTCGAGTCTTTCAACGGGCGTTTACGCGATGAATGCCTCAACGAGCACTGGTTCCCGACATTGCTTCATGCCCGTACCAGCATCGAAAGCTGGCGGCGCGACTACAACGAAGAAAGGCCCAAAAGAGCGCTTGGCGGACTAACGCCCGCCCAGTACGCCGCGCAGTTGGCGACGAAGAAAGATAACATCAGCACCGGACTCTAAACCCGCCCACTACTCAAGCCGGGGGGACGTCGCGTCCACCGAACTGCCTCCGCCGATTCCCGGATTGCCGCCCACCCCGGAGCAGCTGCAACAAGCCCGGCGCTTGGCTGAGGCCGGGACGACGGAGCTCGAACGGGTCAAGGAAGCGCTCGAGCCGCCCAAACCCCCGGCGGGGACCAAGCCCAGAGCGAAGGATCCGCAGAAGGCGCGGGTGAGGGCAGGGCTGCAGCAGATGCGGCGGGGTGTTTAGGCCTTTCCTGCTTCACCCTATCCGCCGCACCAATTGGTGCGGGCGGATAGAGTGCGGGCTGAGAAAAGGGTTTACTGCTCTTGCTCAGTGAGCCATGCCTGGACAGCGCGCAATTCGTCCTGATCTTGGTACTTTGGCTTACACCGCAGCTCGAACACACCGTTGGCAATAGCGGCTTCCAGCGAGAGCCGGGTTGCCTCGTACTGCGGAATGTACAGCCGCTTGATCAGGTCCAGAACTTCTTCTGGCTCTTCGAAGCGCTTATCAGAGAGGAACTCAAGTAGCCGCGTAAGACCGTCAGGGCCGACGAACATCGAGAGCGGGAGGTCCGAAACTGTCCAGCCCTTAAGGGCATGCCAGTGGGCCTCATCGTGATAGCAGGCATTCCTTCGGCCCGCTCGCGGCGAAGAATGTCGAGTGTGGACAAGGCGCAGCTGGTGCAAGCTGCCTTCGATGGGTTCTGCTGAAACCCCGCTCAGCCACTCCACCCAGCCATCCTCAACGCTGAGGATTGGTTCGCCACACTGATCGCATTTCCACGGTGGATTGACTTCCATAGCTCCCCCTACTCCATTGTGAATGCCCCTTTTACCTCGGAGGCAACCGTGCGGCAAGAGAGGTGGAGAGGATCAAGCAGATAGAGGAAAAATGAGTGGAGTCGGACGATTCACGACTTCATTACGCCATTTCCTTGCGAGCCCTTATCACGCAAGGGTCTTTGGTGCCGGTGAAAGGACTCGAACCTTCATGGGGTCACCCCCGGCTGATTTTGAGTCAGCTGCGTATACCATTCCGCCACACCGGCAGCAGCGGGCTAGTGTACCCGAGCCCGGCGGGCGTTCATAGAGGTGCGGGCGAACGGGGCCGAAATGGCTTCAAATTGTCGGTATCGGCCGACTGCTGGCTATACTGGCAAGGCTTAACAGGCACGGAGCGATAGCCTATGTCAGCGTTGCAGGACCTGCGGGTGCTGGTAGTGGAGAACGACGAGATGAGTGCGGCGCTGCTGCAGATGCAGCTGGTGCATTCCGGTGCTCTGGTCGTTGGTCTTGCCGCGTCCGTTGCCGAGGCCCTGCGCCTGCTGGAAGAGGCCAGCCCTGACGTGGCCCTGCTGGATTACCGGTTGGCCCACAACGAGACCAGTGAACCGGTCGCTGCGGCGCTGGCCGCGCGCGGGGTGCCGTTCGTGCTCGCCACCGGCATGACCGCCGAACAACTGCCGGTCGCGATGCGATCGGGTGTGCTGTTGATCAAGCCCTATCTGTCGGCGGAACTGTCCAAGGCCTTGGTTCGCGCAGTGGGGCGTTCCAGCGCCAACGCCTGATCCGACCGCTCAGGCGGCTTCTTCGTAGACATAACGGATCTCCTCGCGGTCGTCGAGGATGGCGTACTGCGCCGCCAGGTTGTCCGGGTCCGGGTTGAGCCATGCGTCCAGATGCTCGGTGCGGATCGGCAGTACTCCCCGGTCATGGCCGGCAGCGGCGACATCGATTGACGGTCCATCGGTGATGGTGGCGAACGACAGCAGGCGTCCTTCCGGACCGTCCCATTCCGCCCACAGGCAGGCCAGCAACAAGTCGCGCGGCGGATCAGGGCGGAACTCCAGCACCACGTCCTGTTCCTTCTCGTCGTTGTGCAAGGTGCGGCCGGCAATGGCGTGGCGAGGCACGTGTTCGTAGAAGGCCTGAACCACCACCACGCCATGGCGCAGCCCGAAGGCCCCGCGCCAATAGCCTTCCAGGCTGTCCCGCCGCGCATTGTAGGTGCCCGGGTAGAGCACATCGTTGCGCGCGGGCTTGTCCGGCAGCCGGCATTGATAGCGCATCGGCTTGATCACGCGCCGGCCCTTTTCGCTGACCATCACCGGCGCGTAGGTGCCGGGAAAAATACGGTTGTCGCGTGGCAGCAGCTGTTCCCGATGCAGGTCGTCCAGCCGTGCCTGCGCGCGGTCGATGCGGTTACCGGCAACGCGCAGGTCATTGCGCGCCTTCTGCGTGGGTCGGGTGGCCAGGGTCGCATTGGCGATGTCGCGACGCTCAAGCTGCCGCTCCAGCTCGGCCTGCAGCTGCTGCCGCTCCTGTGCATGCCATTGCTGGATCTTCGCCACGATGTCGCGGCCCAGTTCGGTGCGCGCACCGGCAAATCCGTCGTCCATCGCTTTCGGCGTTTTCGGTCGTTTCTTGCCGGGATCATGCGCATAGAGTTCGGCGAACTCCTCCAGGGAGAGGACGGCGCCGAACTCGCGCACGAGCTTGGCGTAGTCGGCGCGGATCAGGGCGGAATAGCACATGGGACTCTGCTGGAAGATGGGTCGCAGCGGCTGCGACGAGGATGCGGCAGGATAGCCCGACCTTCCAGGAGACGTTGCATGAATGATCCAGAGACGATCCAGTTCCGCGAAGCGGTGCCGACGGTCGAAGACTACTGCCAGCTGCGCGCATTGGCTGGTCTCAGCGCAAAGACCCACGAGGCGGCGACGCGGGCATTGCCCAACACCGTTTTCGGCGTCTGTGCCTACCAGGGCAGCGAGCTGGTAGCGATGGGCCGGATCATCGGCGATGGCGGTTGCCATCTGCAGGTCTGCGATATCGCCGTGCTGCCGCGTCTGCAGGGGCAGGGTCTGGGCAAGGCGGTGATGCAGCGTCTGAGCGACTGGATGCAGGGCAACCTGCCGCCGTCGGCGTACGTGAGTCTGTTGGCCGATGGCGAAGCGCATCGGCTGTATGCGCAGTTTGGCTTTGCGCCGACCGCGCCAGCCTCGATCGGCATGTATCGCCGGTTCTGAGGTGCGGTCACCGCGGAATCGCAGGCAAAGAAAAACCCCGGCCGAAGCCGGGGTTTCAAAGATTGGCGTCCCCACGGGGATTCGAACCCCGGTCGCCACCGTGAAAGGGTGATGTCCTAGGCCTCTAGACGATGGGGACGCACGAAAAACTTCAAGTTGTAGAACTTTCGACGGCCTAATGCC
Source organism: Stenotrophomonas sp. 2YAF26 (assembly GCF_052114625.1). NCBI lineage: Bacteria > Pseudomonadati > Pseudomonadota > Gammaproteobacteria > Lysobacterales > Lysobacteraceae > Stenotrophomonas > Stenotrophomonas sp. 2YAF26. Next base: position 29,192 of record NZ_JBFRFC010000012.1, read on the forward strand.
GAAAGTGGTGGAGCCAAGCGGGATCGAACCGCTGACCTCCTGCATGCCATGCAGGCGCTCTCCCAGCTGAGCTATGGCCCCATGAAACTTCGGATTCCTGCTGGGAGCAGGGTCCTCTTTGAAACTGGCGTCCCCACGGGGATTCGAACCCCGGTCGCCACCGTGAAAGGGTGATGTCCTAGGCCTCTAGACGATGGGGACGCACGAAAAACTTCAAGTTGTAGAACTCTCGACGGCCTAATGTCGAAAGTGGTGGAGCCAAGCGGGATCGAACCGCTGACCTCCTGCATGCCATGCAGGCGCTCTCCCAGCTGAGCTATGGCCCCGTGTTACCGAGCCGCCTATCATACCTGCCTGTTCACATTTGTGGAAGCTTTTTTTGAAGCTTTTTCGTCGAATCGTTCATTGCCACAAGGGCAGGGAGCGTTCCGACGCCACAACCTGAATGCCGGTGGGCGGTGAACAAAAAAGACCCGGTTATCGGCCGGGTCCTCGTTGTTCATGATGAGTGGCGTCCCCACGGGGATTCGAACCCCGGTCGCCACCGTGAAAGGGTGATGTCCTAGGCCTCTAGACGATGGGGACGCAGATCTCATCAATGTTCTTTGCGACCTTTCGACGGCCTAATGCCGAAAGTATGGTGGAGCCAAGCGGGATCGAACCGCTGACCTCCTGCATGCCATGCAGGCGCTCTCCCAGCTGAGCTATGGCCCCACGTCGCTGAGGAGCGAAATAATAGCTGTGCCCCCGGGGGTTGGCAAGCGCTTTGTTGCACTTTTCTTCACGTAGCGCGCGCGGTGGCGCAGCTGCGTTTTCTGCATGCCGGGCAGTACATGTGTCGATGCAGATGCGAAGGGTTCAGCGGTCTTCCCCGGTCAGCGCTGCCAGGATCGGGCACTGGTCGAGCGCGCCATGTCCGGGGCAGGCATCGACCAGCTGGGAGAGCGCGCCATGCATGCGCTGCAGCTCTGCCATCCGCAGTTCGATGTCCTGCAGGCGTATCCGTGCAGTGTCACGCACGCTGCCCATGTCCTGCGGGGGATGGTCGCTGAGGGAAAGCAGTTCACCGATTTCATCGAGACTGAAGCCCAATGCCTTTGCCCGACGGATGAAGCGCAGGCGTCGCAGGTCCTGCTCGCCGAAGATTCGGTAGCCGCCTGCCGAGCGCGCGGCGGTAGGCAGAAGCTGCTGACGTTCGTAATAGCGGACGGTATCGATGGGAACGCCGGCCTGACGTGCCAACTGACCAATGTTCACGGCGGACTCCTTTGGACCTGCCGTGCATAGTCATCCCTGGACTCTGGTCAAGAGTCAAGGCTTTGCCAGCGTCGCCTATTCAGCACACTTTGCAACTTTCTTCATAGCCCCCAGGGCAAGGCAGTTCCTACCCTTCGCCTGAACCGGCCGCTCGACGGCCTGAACCGGAAGAGGAGGTGGGGAGTGGAGGGAATCAGGAACGAAGGATTCGTCGAGGTTGCGGTGGTGGAATACCCCGGAGGCGACCCGTCGGCCGCATCGGTGCTTGCGGAAATGGCGCACGTCGCCAATCGTCTGGTGCAGCAGCAGCGCCGACCCTGCAAACGGGTGCTGGTTACCCGCTGGATCGTGCCCGCCAGCAACACCGGGGTGCATCGCATTGCCGGTGCGGAGATGCTGGATGCGGCAATTCCTGCGGTGATCGCCTTGCCGGGTCAGGTCAGTTCCAGCGCGTCGGTGCGTGCCGAGGATGTTCTGCTGGATTGGTTGCGAGCCCATTACGACGGTGGCAGCCTGCTGGCCGCCGCGGGCGACGGGGTCAGTGTGCTGGCGCGGGCCGGTCTGCTGACGGGGCGCACGGTATCCGGCCCTGACCTCAACCGTCATCCGGCGCTGCAGGTGCAGGTCGGCAGCTGGGCGCCCAGTGAACGCGCGCTCGTCGATGATGGTGATCTGCTTACCGTGGGCGGCGCACAGGCGTGGCGCTTCCTTGGCTTGCGCCTGCTTTACCGGCTCCACGGCCAGGGCGTGGCCAGCGCGGTGGCACAGCAGTTGGGGATCGTGGTGCCAGTGGGCATCCAGCAGGATCTGGAGCGTTTCAGCGCCAATTTCGCTCATGGTGACCGCGACGTGCTGAAGGCACAGCGCTGGCTGCATACCACGGCTGCACGTGGCGCCACGCTGGGTGCGATCTGTGAAATCTCGGGACTGGAGCCGCGGACGCTGCAGCGTCGTTTCCTGAAGGCGACCGGGCTGCGACCCATCGAGTACTGCCAGCGACTGCGCGTGGCCAAAGCACAGACCTTGCTGCAACAGGGCGCCAGCATCGACGAGGTTGCCTGGGGTGTGGGTTACGCGGATCAAAGCGCATTCCGCCGGCTGTTCCTGCGCATCGTCGGCATGACACCCGCCAACTATCGTCGCCACGTCAGCAGCAAGCGCCGCGATCGACCGCTGACGCCTGCCGTGGCCGGCAGCCTGCGTGGGTTGAGCGCCTCACCGGGCACACAACTGGGACGCAACGCCGCTTGATGAACGATGTTGGATGCGTCGTGCTTGCATCGCGGGCACGACGCTTTGACCATGCAGGTCTCTGCAGGCGAGTGCGGGTGAATTGATGTCGAGTATTGGGCCGGTGCCGATGCCGGTGGTGTTGATCCTGATCTTCCTGCTGCTGGCAATGGCCATTGCGCGGATCTGGTCGCGTGGCAAGCCTGGTCCAGCCCGGCCGCCCGCGGCTGGAATGGTGCTGGACATGTTGCTGGTGGGGCTGCTCTGTGGCCGGCTGTCCTTTGTCGCAGCGCATTTCAGCCTCTACCGCGAAGTCCCCTGGAGCGTGCTGCAGATTACCGATGGCGGGTACCACCTGCCCGTCGTCGTTGGCGCTGGATTTGCCTGGGCGCTGTGGCGGTTGCGCAGGCAGCGCCCGTTGATGACGCCGGTGCTGGCAGCTGCACTGATTGGGCTGTTGTTGTGGGGCGGGGCAAGCCAGGGGCTGGCGTACTGGCAGGCAAAGCAGATGCCACTGCCCACACTGCAGGTGGTCGACCTGCAGGGCAGGGCGATTGACCTGCAGCAGTTTCATGGCAAGCCTCTGGTACTGAACCTTTGGGCCAGCTGGTGTGGCCCGTGCCGCCGGGAGATGCCGGTGCTGGCGACGGCCCAGCAGAAACATGCCGATATCCAGTTCGTCTTCCTCAACCAGGGCGAGACCCTGGCGGAGGTCCAGACCTTTCTTGCCGCTGAACACATCGCGCTGGGCAACGTCCTGCTGGATGAGGCGTCGGCTGCGTCGGCCACGCTGGACGTCCGGGCTTTTCCTTCCACGTTGTTCTTCGATGCGCAGGGGCAGTTGCAGGAGCTTCATCTCGGCGAACTGACCCAGGCCGGTCTTGAACACAAACTGCGCCGGCTGCGGTAGCCTGCGCTGGCATCCCACTACGGAGTTTCCATGTTGTCGATTTCCCCGCGCATCGCGCATACGCTGATGCTGCCGGCCATGCTGGCGCTGGCTGCCTGCAGCCAGGCACAGACCCCACCGGGCAAGGGTGCCGCTGCACCGGCAACGGCTTCGGCAACGGCAGCCGCCAGGAAGGGTGAGTTGCCGGCTGTCCTGAAGGGCATCGAGAAGCATGGCTTCGAGGTGGTCTCCGAGTTCGACGCGCCGGGCGGCCTGCGCGGCTTTGCCGGCATGGTTGGCGGCCAGCAGCCGGCGGCGGCTTACGTGACCGCCGATGGCAAGCATGTGCTGGTGGGCAGCCTGTTCGACGCCGAGGGCAACGAAGTTGCAGCCGAGACGCTGGAGAAGCTGGTTGCCGCGCCGATGTCGGCCAAGATGTGGAGCAAGCTGGAGACCAGTGCCTGGGTACGCGATGGCAAGGCCGAAGCGCCGCGCGTGGTGTACACCTTCAGTGATGCCAACTGTCCTTATTGCCACAAATTCTGGGAGGCGGCACGGCCCTGGGTCGACGCAGGAAAGGTGCAGTTGCGCCACATCATGGTCGGCGTGATCCGTGAGGACAGTCCGGCCAAGGCGGCGGCGATCATGGCCGCACGCGATCCCAGTGCCGCACTGCTGGAGAACGAGCATCAGTTCGATCGTGGTGGCATCAAGCCGCTGCCCAGCATCAGCCGGGAGATCGCGGCCAAGCTGGATGCCAACCAGGTGCTGATGGTGGAGATGGGCTTCCAGGGCACGCCGGGCATCCTGTTCCAGGATGCACAGGGCCAGGTGCAGCGACGTGCCGGCCTTCCGCAGGGCAATGATCTGCAGGCGGTACTCGGCCCGCGCTGAGGCCCCCGGGCTGCTGAACCGAGTGACAGGCCCACATGGCGACATGTGGGCCTGTTGCTTTCTGCGACAGTCCCGGCGAAGAGGGCTGCGCACGTCACGAACAGATGTCACGTCTGAATCGTGACTGACATCAAGCATTTCGCTTTGATCCCAATCAAGGCCAAAAACGACAGTCGAACTAGCCTTGGCGCATGGAATACAGCGTCACTGCGCTATGGATGCCGCACACGTCATGCCCTCGAGAGGGCGTGCGCGCAATGCCATTCACGACACTCTCACCCAGCGCTTGTTACCCAGACCCCTGCGGTCGCCACCCCTTAGGCAGCGCTGCCGCAGTGGAAGCGACTCCGGCGCTGTCCGGGCAGGTGGGGCAATGTCATCGCCCTGTTGCCTGCATCGCGCAGGCTGGCGACGGTCGTCGACGCAGTACCCGCATTTCCAGCAACGGCTCGTTGAGGTCGGGGCGGCGCACGCGCGCTGCTCGGCCGCGCGGCGGAAGTTCCAGTCCGGGGAGGATGCAATGCGCTTGGCGGTACTGAGTATGGGGTGCCTGACGGCGATGGCAGCGATGCCGTTGCACGCACAGGAGGATGCGCAGGCATTGCGTCGGGAGATCGACGCGATGCGGCAGACGCTGCAGGGCATGCAGCAGCGTCTGGACCAGCTTGAACGACGCGAAGAGCACGCGGCTGCGGCTCCCGTTGTACTGCCGACGCCGACGCCGACGCCGACGCCCACTGAATCGCAGGCGACCGCGACGGTGTCAACCGCCAGCGGCATCCTGCACCCGACCCAGGTTCCCGGCGTGTCGCCGACCGTGCTGCCCCAGCGTGAATCGGTGGCCGATCCGTCAACGGCGGCCTCGCGCCCGGACAGCGCCGCCGGCCCGACCGATCCGGACCTGAAAGGCTTCTTCGCCATTCCCGGCACCGACACCGTGATCCGCATCGGTGGCTATGCCAAGCTCGATGCGATCGCGGATTCGCGCGGCGCCGGGGACGAGGATCAGTTCATTCCCTCGTCGATGCCGGTGGGCGGCAGCCATCGCGACGTCTCGAACTTCAATATCCACGCCAAGCAGACGCGTTTCAGCTTCGAGGCGCGGCGTCCAACCACGCACGGCAACCTGCGCTTCTATCTGGAGAATGATTTCTTCGGCAGCAGCGATGGCTATCAGTTCCGCCTGCGCCATGCCTACGGTCAGCTTGGCAACACCTACGCAGGCTATGGCTATTCCAGCTTCATGGATCCGGACAGTTTGCCCGACACGCTGGATTTTGCTGGGCCCGGCGGCGCCGGTTACCTGCTGGTGGCCGGCATCCATCACAGCTTTGCACTGGGCAAGGGCAACACCCTGACGCTGGCCGCCGAAGACCCGGACACCGAGCTGGCCGGCGCCAGCGATGCGATGGCGGCAGTCAATCGACTGCCGGATGTGAGTGCCATCGCGCGCATGGAGCGTGACTGGGGCCACCTGCAACTGGGCGTCGTGGCGCGCAGTCTGGCCTACGACGGCGATGCCCGCCGTGACCGCGTCTTTGCCGGTGGCGCGCAGCTCAGTGGCTCGGCCTCGGTGGGGGAACGCGATCTGTTGCTGTTCGGCGCGCTGGGCGGCCGCGGCCTGAGCCGCTATACCGCCGATCTCACCGGTTCCGGTCTTGACGCGGTGGTAGGTGCCGATGGACGCATAGATGCGCTGGACCTGCACGGTGGCTTCGTCGGTTACACCCATTACTGGTCGGATCTGTGGCGCTCGAACCTGATCTACGGCCAGCTGACCCTGGAACGCAATGCGGCGCTGCCCACCGATGCATTCCGGCAAAGCCGCTACGGCGTGTTCAACCTGATCTGGAGCCCGGCACCGTCGTGGACGATGGGCATGGAACTGCTGTACGGCCGCCTGCAGCAGCAGAGCGGAGCACGCGGCGACACGGTCCGGGTGCAGGGCAGCCTGCAATACAACTTCATCAAGTAAGCGCCAGCGGCAGCACGCCAGCGTAGCCATTCCCCACGCCCGGGTTCACCGGGCCCATGCCAGGTACAGGAGATTGTCATGGCAGAAGCAAAGAAAATCGGGGTGGTCGGAGCCACCTTCCTCGTCGCCGGCAACATGATGGGCTCAGGGGTGTTCCTGCTGCCCTCCAGCCTGGCCAAGATCGGTACCGCCTCGATATGGGGGTGGCTGATCACCACGGCCGGTGCGCTGCTGCTGGCCTTCGTGTTCGCCAAGCTCGGCAAGCTGGCGCCCAAAGCGGGTGGCCCGTATGCGTATGCACGCGATTGGTTCGGTCCCTACATGGGCTTCCAGACCAACACCATCTACTGGTTCGCCAACTGGATCGGCAACGTTGCCATTCCCATCGCGGCGGTGGGCTACTTCAGCTACTTCTTCCCGATCCTGTCCGAACCGCTGGTGCGCTGCATCGCGGTGCTGATCCTGGTGTGGGCGTTGAGCTTTGCCAACATGATCGGACCGGCGTTCGTCAGCCGCGTGCAGACGGTCACCACCAGCTTCGCGCTGGTGCCGATCCTGGGCATCGCCATCTTCGGCTGGTTCTTCTTCGATGCCGACATCTTCAAGGGCGCGTACAACGTGTCCGGCGAATCGAACTTCGGTGCGATCTCCAGTGCGGCGGCACTGACCCTGTGGGCCTTCATCGGCGTCGAGTCGGCCTCGGTCACGGCCGGCGTGGTTGAAAACCCGGAGAAGAACGTGGCCCGCGCCACCCTGGCCGGTGTGTTCCTGGCCGCCATCGCCTACATCGCCAGCTCGTCGGTGATCATGGGCATGGTGCCCAACGGCGAGCTGCAGGTGTCTGACGCGCCGTTTGCACTGGCGGCGGCCAAGGCCGTCGGGGGCTGGGGTGGTGCGCTGGTCAGCCTGTGCGCCTTCATCGGCGCCGCAGGTTCGCTGGGCGGCTGGATCCTGCTGACCGCGCAGAGCGCCAAGGCGGCCTCCGATGATGGCCTGTTCCCGAGCATCTTCAGCAAGACCAACAAGGACGACGTGCCGGTCAAGGGCGTGCTGATCGTGGCCGTGCTGATGACCCTGGCGGTGCTGGTGACCTCCACCTCGAAGACCGCTTCGGCCCAGTTCGACGTGATCACCTCGGCGGCGGTGGTGTTGACGCTGCTGCCGTACATCTACTCGTGCGTGGCCTGCTATTTCGTGGTGGAGCGTTCGCACACGCTGGTGCACACCGGTGCGTTCTGGACCCTGACCAGCCTGACGGTCGTGTACTGCTTGTGGGCGATCTACGGCTCGTCGGGAACGATCGTGCAGTACGCCTTCCTGTTCGTGCTGTTCATCACTGTGTTCTATCCCTTCTTCAGCGAGGAGCGCCGCCAGCAGCGGCAGCGTTCCCGCGAGGCGGCGGCGATCTCTGCCGGCGCCCAGCGTTCCTGAGTTAGACAAGGAGAATCAACGTGTATTTCAAGTCCCTGGATTATCCGGTCATCGTCATTGACGGTGACTACGACTCGCCGCGCATCGGCGGTATCCTCATCCGTGCGCTGGTGGAAGAGCTGCGCAGCAATGACCAGCGCGTGCTGTGCGGTCTGAACCTGGATGACGCGCGCGCCGGCGCCCGTACCTACGTGGCCGCTTCGGCGGTGCTGATCTCGATTGACGGCAGCGAGGAGGTCGACGGCGAGTTCCAGCGCCTGACCGCCTTCCTGCGCGAGCAGAGTGCGCGCCGGGCCAACCTGCCGGTGTTCCTGTACGGCGAGCGCCGTACCATCGAGAAGGTGCCGAGCAAGCTGCTCAAGTACATCCACGGCTTCATCTTCCTGTTCGAAGACACCAAGAGCTTCATCTCGCGCCAGGTGATGCGTGCGGCCGAAGACTACATGCAGAACCTGCTGCCGCCATTCTTCAAGGCGCTGATCCACCACGCGGCCGAGTCGAATTATTCTTGGCATACGCCTGGCCATGCCGGTGGCGTGGCTTTCACCAAGTCACCGGTCGGGCGCGCCTTCCACCAGTTCTATGGCGAGAACACGCTGCGCAGCGATCTATCGATTTCGGTGCCGGAGCTGGGCTCGCTGCTGGACCACACCGGCCCGATCAAGGAGGCCGAGGACGAGGCCGCGCGCAACTTCGGCGCCGACCACACCTTCTTCGTCACCAACGGTACGTCGACGGCCAACAAGATCGTGTGGCACGGCACCGTGGCCCGCGGCGACGTGGTGTTCGTCGACCGCAACTGCCACAAGTCGCTGCTGCATTCGCTGATCATGACCGGCGCGGTACCGGTGTATTTCACGCCCAGCCGCAATGCGCACGGCATCATCGGCCCGATCAGCCTGGACCAGTTCACCCCGGAAGCCCTGCAGCAGAGCATCGCGGCCAATCCGCTGGCCAGCCAGGCCTACCAGGCCGGTTCCAAGCCGCGTATCGCGGTGGTGACCAACTCGACCTACGACGGCCTGTGCTACAACGCCGAGAAAATCGCCGAGGAGATCGGCAGCGCGGTCGACTTCCTGCATTTCGATGAGGCCTGGTATGCCTATGCCGCGTTCCATCCGTTCTACGAGAACCACTACGGCATGGCCAAGGGCAAGCCGCGCGAGCAGGACGCGATCATCTTCACCACTCATTCCACGCACAAGCTGTTGGCCGCGTTCTCGCAGGCCTCGATGATCCACGTGCGCAATTCGGCCAGCCGCGACCTGGATGCCGAACGCTTCAACGAATCGTTCATGATGCATACCTCGACCAGCCCGCATTACGGCGTGATCGCGGCGTGTGATGTTGCCTCGAAGATGATGGAAGGGGATGCGGGGCGTTCGCTGGTGCAGGAAATGCATGACGAGGCGATCGCCTTCCGCCGGGCGATGCTGCATGTACGCGACGATCTGGGCCGCGATGACTGGTGGTTCAGCGTGTGGCAACCGACAAAGGTCGAGCGCAGCCTGGACAAGGGCGATACACCGGCGCCGCTGGTCGCCAAGCGCGAGGAGTGGTACCTGCAGCCCGATGCGCATTGGCACGGGTTCGAGAACCTGGTCGATGACTATGTGCTGATCGATCCGATCAAGGTGACCCTGTTGACACCGGGGCTGTCGATGGACGGCAGCATGGGCAAGCTGGGCATCCCGGCTGCGGTGCTGAGCAAGTTCCTGTGGGGCCGCGGCATCACCGTGGAGAAGACCAACCTGTACTCGGTGCTGTTCCTGTTCTCGATGGGCATCACCAAGGGCAAGTGGAGCACGCTGGTTACCGAACTGATGGCGTTCAAGGAGCTGTACGACCGCAACGCGCCGCTGACCCAGGCGCTGCCGTCGCTGGCTGCCGACTATCCCCATGCTTATGCCGGCTGGGGCCTGCGTGACCTGTGCGACGCACTGCATGCGTTCAACCAGGAGTTCGCGGTGGCCAAGGTGATGCGTGAGATGTACGTGGACCTGCCGACACCGGTCATGACCCCGGCCGATGCCTACAACCACCTGGTGAAGGGCGAGATCGAGCGGGTCGACATCGAGCAGATCAGCGGCCGCATCGCTGCAACGATGCTGGTGCCGTATCCGCCGGGCATCCCGACAATCATGCCGGGCGAGCGCTTCGGCGACCGCGACGAACCGATCATCCAGTCGCTGCGCATTGCCCGCGAGCAGAATGCGCGCTTCCCGGGCTTCGAGTCGGATGTGCATGGCCTTATCATCGAGCGCGATGGCGACGTGCCGTCCTACAAGGTGGAGGTGCTGAAGGCCTGAGCCGGTACGGTCGGCCCTTCGGCGAACGATGGATACCGCGCGCGAGCAACGCATCCTGAAGTTCTCGATCGGGGTCACCGTGGCGGTCAGCGCGGTCGGCTTCATCGGTGGTCTGCTGGTGGGATCGCAGGCCATCCTGTTCGACGGCATCTACAGCCTGGTCGACGTAGCCCTGACCCTGGTGTCGTTGTCAGTGCTGCGGCTGGTGGCGCGGGAGCATAGCCCGCGCTTCCAGTACGGTTATTGGCACCTGGAGCCGATGGTCGAGGCGCTGGGCGGAGTGATCCTGTCGTTGGCCTGCGTCTACGCACTGGCCAACGCGGTGATTGGATTGACCACCGGCGGGCACGAAGTGAAGTTCGGGCCGGCGCTGTGGTGGGCGGCGCTGCTGAGTGCCAGCAACCTGGGCATGGCCGCGTTCGTGGCCCAGCGGGCCCGCAGGCTGCAGTCGGCATTGCTGTGGCTGGATGTACGTGGCTGGATGCTGGGCGGATTGATGAGCCTGGCGGTGGTGCTGGCCTTCGTGTTGGCGCTGGTGCTGCATGGCGGTAAGTGGCACCACTGGGTGCCCTATCTGGACTCGATCGTACTGGCGCTGATCAGCCTGGCGGTGCTGCCGGTGCCGGCGCGCAGTGCGTGGAAGGCCATGCGAGAAGTGCTGCAGGTGGCACCCGATGATCTGGACGAACGCGTGCAGCAGGTGATGCAGGCGTTCGCGGCCGAGCATGACTATGCCGGCTTCACCAGCCATGTGGCGAAGATGGGGCGGATGCGCTTCATCGAGATCCACATCCTGACGTCGCCGTCGACGCCGCTGGGCACGGTGGGTGAGGTGGACGCGATGCGCGATGAGATTGCAGTGCGGTTGGACGCGCGAAGCAGCACGTTCTGGCTGACGATCGATTTCACCGCGGACCCGGCGTGGACCTGATGTTGTTCCTGCCGATCGTTGCGTGTGGTGGACCGCTTTGTTGCATGCAGGCGGTTTGACCTCAACAGCAGTTGAGGTCGCAGACTGCGTCGCATTCCCCACGAGGCATGCGGTATGAACCTGCTGACCACCCCGGACTTCAGCCATGGCCTGCTGGATCTGTTCGATCCGCCTGGCCTGCACGATCCCAGTGCCAACGGATATTCGCACGTGGCGGTGGTGCGACTGCCAGCGCGTGTGATCCATATCGCCGGACAGGGAGGCGAGGACGACCAGGGAAGCCTGTCGCCGAGCTTCGAGGAGCAGGTGTCGCAGGCACTGGACAATCTGCAGACCGCGCTGCGGTCGGCGCATGCGGATCTGGCCGATGTTGCACGACTGCGGATCCTGGTGGTCGACCACGACGAGGATCGCCTGGGCATCATCGCCCGCCAGGTGCGGCGACGTTGGGCTAATCGCGCAGCGCCGACCTGCACGTTGATTCCGGTGCCGCGGCTGGCGTTGGACGGAATGCTGTTCGAGATCGAGGCAGAGGCCTACAGCGCTTAGCGCAGGTAGTACTCCACCGGCACCACCAGTTCCTGCGGAGCTGGCAGTTCTTCTGGAATCCGGGGCAGAGGCTGCGCGCGGCGGAATGTCTGCAGCGCGCTTTCATCCAGCATCGGCTGTCCACTGGACTGTTCCAGGCGCAATGCCCGCAGTTGGCCGTCGCGGTCGATGCTGGCCCTGACCCATGCGGTGCCCTGCTGGCGCCGCGACCTCGCTACGGCGGGGTAGTAGCGGTAACGCTCCAGCCGCGCCATCAGGCGGGCTTCCCACTGGTCGCTGGCGGCGCCGGCCTGGAAGTCCGCCGGTGGTGCGTCCGGGGTGGGCGGTGCGGCCGTGATCGATGCCGGTGCGGAACGGGCATCGGTCGCGGCCGCAGGCGGGGCCACAGGCAAGGGCTGGTGGCCGTCGCCATTCTTCTGGCTGGCGGCGAGGTTGCCTTCGGGTGCCGCCGTGGCGCGCGGTGGCGGGGGGGCTTTCCGCGTTTCGGCCGCCCGTGATTGCTGCGCTTGGCTGGGGCGCTCGGACTGCAGTTCTTCCACCGGCTGCGGTGGCGTGGCCGGTGCCAGCAGGTGCAGGCTGATGCGCACGTCCTGTTCCGGCGGCGGCAGCAGCGGCGGGGTGGACACCCAATGGACGAACAGCAGCAACGGCAGCAGGTGCAGCCCGATGCTGATCGTCACCGCTTGCCAGTGCTGCCGACGCTCACTCATCGCTGACTACCCCGGACGGTTCGGCGACGTCGGCAGCGAGCAGAGGGCCAGTGACCGCATCAGCACCTGAGGCAAAGCTGTGTTGGATGAGTTTGCGACGGACGTGGGCGTGCAGCGGCCGGTAGTGGGCTGCGCACAGCTGCGCGGCATCCGTCGATTCGACAGGTATGGGCACGGGGCGGGCGAAGGCTGGGGAAGGGAACAGCCCGCGGCGGCAAGGGCAGCGGCGTCACTTTATAGTAAAGAAGAATCATTTGCATCTTTTCTTGTGTGCGCCCGTCCTGCGGTAGTGCCACGTGAGCCTGCGCTGGCACGCGTAGAGCGGGCTATGGTGAGCGCGCGGCGCGTTCCATCTGCAGCAGCAGGCGATGCGCGGGGAACATGCGCAGGCTGGGGTAGCGGGCGCGGTAGTAGGCATTGCCGTACATGTCCGTCACAGTGACGCGAAAGCAGGCAGAGGCAGAGGGCGCGCGCATCGCCCTGCAGATGGGATGCGAGCCGGAACAGGTCCGTGGCGTCGGCGTAGATGCGATAGGGGAACCACAGCAGCTCTCCCCCGAGGATGAGGCTGCGTTCACCATTGCCCGACAGATTATCGATCCGGCCCAGCCGTTGCTGGAGGTCGGTGCAGGTTGCCTGCAACGCGCGGGGAACGTCGATCAACGCGACGGTTCCGCCAGCGTGGTGCCGCGATGGTCGCAGTGGATCTGCCGGCTTTCCGTGGCGTTGGGGTGCAGATCGAAGCCGCACCGCTGCAGTGCATCCTTGGCCGCTGCAACGGCGTCTGCATGACGGCTGACGCGGTGCTGCTGCCAGCGCAGTGGAGTGAACACGCCCAGCGGAAGCAGGCGTACGCGCCGGCCGTGCAGGACCAGTGAGACATCCACATGGCGACCGTCCAGATCATGGCCGTTGGCGCCGAAAATGGCGTCGATCTCATCGTGGCGATGCCGATAGCAGCAGCGGAACACGGCGATGCCGAGGCGCCGTACCAGACGCCGGAAGCCTCCCAGCTTTCCCTGGCTGCATTCGAAGCCGCGGGTGACCAGCAGGCGCAGCGTGGATGGCAGCAGTGCCTGCGCATCAAGCAGGCACTGCAGGACCTCGGCCTCGAGGATGACCTGTGACGCGGGCCAGCGCGGGGCAATGCGCAGGCCGTCGATGGTGCCGCGTGACAGGGACAGTCTGGAGGTTGGCGGGAGGTGGTCTGGCATGGGGGCGTTCCTGCGGCATCGAGCGGGAACGACTCTACAGGACGTTGCGCAGCATGCGTTGAGTCAATGCCGCATCACCTGGGGATCAGAGATCGCGGTATTGGATCTGCGCGGCCAGCACGCGCAGGCCATCGGCGGTGCTGGAGAGGATGCGCTCTTCGCCGATGCCCTTCTGCCGTTGCAGGGTGAAGCCTTCGGCAGCGGGCAGGCGTGCGGCGATGGCATCGATGTGTTGCAGCGCGTTGGGGCCGTCGCAGTCGAAATGGCCGCAATGGATGCCGTTGTGCTGGATGGTCAGGCGGTAATGCATGGGCGGGTCTCCGGCAGGTCGTGCAGCCACTGGTGGAACATCGCGGTCGCCGCGGCGGCGAGAGGCCCGCCATAGCGACGGGCCTGCGTGCGCAGGTCGACGGGATCGATGCCGGCCTCGGCCAGTTCCAGCGCGTGGCCGATCAGCCAGCGATCGAACTGGCGAGCGTCCAGTTCGGGATGACACTGCAGGGCGAGGGCGTGGTGGCCGATGTCGAAGGCCTGGTGGCGACAGGCGGGCGTGCTGGCGAGGCGCCGCGCGCCCACCGGCAGTTCGAAGGCTTCGCCATGCCAGTGCAGCACCGGGATGCCTTGCAACGCCTGCAATGGCGAGCGCTGGCCCTCATCGGTGAGCAGCAGCGGTGCGAACCCAATTTCCTTGCCACCGGTGGGGGCGACGCCAGCGTGCAGGGCGCGCGCCATCAACTGGGCGCCGAGACAGATGCCGAGCGTCGGTCGCTGCTGCTGCAGCCGACGCTGCAGCAACGCGATGCTGTCGGCGAGGAACGGATAGGCAGCTCCATCGTTGACGCTGATCGGACCACCCAGCACCACCAGCAGATCGGCATCTTCGGCGGCGTCGAGTGCATCCACGCCTGCCTGCAGGACCTTTACCTGCCATCCTTGCGCGAGCAGCAGCGGCTGCAGGGTGCCAAGATCTTCAAAGGCCACGTGCTGCAGGGCAACGGCGCGCTTCATGCCGGTGCTCCCGGGGTAGGCCAGTAGAAGCTGTCGGGCGTGGAGCGTGCACCGAAGATCGCCTGGCCAACGCGGACGACGGTGGCACCTTCCTCGATGGCGACTTCAAAATCACCGGACATGCCCATCGACAGCTGCGACAGGTCCAGGCCTGCCGGCGCCGTCTGCTGAAGCTGGTCGCGCAGCTCGCGCAGGCGCACGAAGCAGGCGCGTACGCGTTCCACCTCGGGAGTGAAGATGGCGAGGGTCATCAGGCCACGCACGCGCAGGCGGTCGAAGGCGGGCAGCTGCTGCACGAAGTCGGCCACCGCCGCCGGCTCCAAGCCGTATTTGCTGGGCTCGGCCGATGTGTTGACCTGTACGAACACATCCAGCGTACGGTCCTCCAGCAGCAGCCGCTGCTGCAGCGCCTCGGCCACGCGCAGGCTGTCCAGCGCCTGGAACTCGCTGGCGAAGCGTGCGACGTACCGGGCCTTGTTGGTCTGCAGGTGGCCAATGACCGACCAGTGCACGCCAAGGTCAGCCATGGCCTCGGCCTTGCGCTGCGCCTCCTGCACCTTGTTTTCCCCCAGCTGGTGGCAACCGGCGGCTACGGCCATGCGGATGCGTGCTTCATCGACGGTCTTGCTGACCGGTAGCAGGCGCACGCTGGCCGGATCACGACCGGCGTGGGCACAGGCGCTGGCGATGCGCTGGTGCACGGTGGCGAGATTGGCGGCGATCTGTTCGACGGACTGGGCGACGGGCCAGTCGGCGGCGGCGAGGGACATGGGGCACCTCCGGTGCGGGGTGGCCAGGGTGGGATACACTGGCACAGGACAATAGATAGTTTGGCATAGGACAAAATGAAAATCACCGGGAACAGCGCCGAAGCGATCTTCGACAGCATCCGCGAGGGCATCGGTAGTGGCCATCTGGCGGCGGGCAGCGTGCTGCCACCGGTGCGGGATCTGGCCGATCAGCTGGGGGTCAACCGCAATACCGTGGCCGCCGCCTACAAGCGGCTGGATGCGGCAGGCTTGGCCAGTACGGCGGGACGTCGCGGCACCGTGGTGCGCGGCCTGCCGGCGACGATGGCACGCGAGGGCAGTGCACCGGGGCTGGCCCTGCATGATCTGGCCGGCGGCAATCCGGATCCACGCTGCCTGCCCAGCCTGCGCGTGGCTGCAACGGCCTCGCGCCTGTATGGGGTGGAGACGGTCGATCCACGCATGCAACGTCTGGCACGGGCCTCGCTGGATGCCGATTGCCCGCTGGACTATGCGCTGGAACTGACCCATGGCGCGGTCGATGGCATCGAGCGCCTGCTGTCGGCGTGGCTGCTGCCGGGGGACCGCATCGCAGTGGAGGATCCCTGTTTCCTGGGCAGCCTCAATGTACTCGGTGCGGCCGGGCACGCGCCGTTGCCGGTGGCGGTGGATGCGCACGGCATGCAGGTGGAATCGCTGCGGCAGGCGTTGGATGCAGGCGCACGTGCGGTGCTGCTGACCCCGCGCGCGCACAATCCCACCGGTGCCAGCCTGGATGCGAAGCGCGCACGTGCGCTGCGCCAGTTGCTGGTCGGTTATCCGCAGGTGGCGGTGCTGATCGACGATCACTACGCGCTGCTCTCGCAGCAGGCCTATCACTCGGTGTTGCCGATGGATGGTCGGCGTTGGGCGTTGCTGCGTTCGTTGTCCAAGGCATTGGGCCCGGACCTGCGCGTGGCCTGGTTGGCCTGCGATGGGCAGACCGCGGCGCGCCTGCGCCTGCGCTTGGCGGCGGGCACCGGCTGGGTGAGCCATCTGTTGCAGGATGCGGTCAGTGCGGTATTGGAGTCAGCGCAGCAACGGGCGAAGGTCGCTGCGGCCGGTGAGCGCTACCAGCAGCGGCTGCAGGGTCTGCAGGCGCTGTTGCAGGCGCGCGGGCTGCCGACACCCTTGCCGATGGAAGGCTTGAATCTGTGGCTGCCGTTGCCGGCCGACAGCACGCCGCAGGTGCTGGCGCTGGCGGCGCGTGGCTGGCATGTGCGCGGGGGTGAAGTGTTTGCGGTGGCTGCTCCGGCGCATGGGTTGCGCATCACCTGTGCGGCACTCGGCCCGCCGCAGCAACGGCGATTGGCCGATGACCTGGCGGCGGTGATGCGCTGAGGGTGTGCGCTCAGGGTGCGGCGCTGGCGCCGGGTCGCACGTAGTAGGACTGGCCGCTGTCGTCGAGGAACACCAGCTCCGGCTTTCCCTGCCAGGAACTCAGCATGGCGCCGGTGTTGTTCTGGTGCTTGACCATTAGGCTGGCACCGCGGTCCGGGTTGGCGACCACTTTGAAGACTTCCGTGGTGCCGGTCGCATCGTCAAGCGTCAGCAGGGCTTCGCCACCTTGGTCGCTGGTGCCGTAGCCGCCGCGCTCGGAACCATCGGGGCCGAGCAGGATCAGGCCGGACAGGGCGTTGGCACGCGGCCCCTGCGGGCGGCCTTGGCTGAGGGGCTCGGGGACCGGTGCGCCGAGGATCACCCGTGGCTGGCCGCTGGCATCGTGGATGATCAAGCCGCGCGCTTCGATCACGCGTTGCGGTGATTGGCTGCGATGCAGGTTCCAGGCGGTCCAGCCGGAAACGATCAACGCGAGTGTGGCGACCACCAGGGTGGTCAGGGTCAGGGCACGGGCCATTGTGTATTCCTTCCTTGGACGTGACCGACGATAGCGGAATCCGGTCGGTCGTGGTCAGTTCGTTGTGTGACGGTGTGTACCGTCAATGGAAGTCGCGGCTGTGGCTGCGCAGTCCCTGCAGCAGTTCGTCCAGGCAATGCATGCGCTGCACGATCACATGCTGTACGCCATCCACGCGTTCCAGTCGGCCGTCGATCTGCATCAGCTGCGTATCTACCAGGATGTGGTGCTGGCGGTCGGCCAGATGTCGCCAGACCACGGCGTTGACCATGCCGGTTTCATCTTCCAGAGTAAGGAAGGTGACGCCGCTGGCGGTCTGCGGGCGCTGGCGCATGCGTACCAGGCCGGCGATGCGTACGCGCCGGCCATGGCCGTGGTTGGCCAGCTGCGCGGCATCCAGGCAACCGCGGGTTCGCAGCTGCGCACGCAGGAACGACATTGGATGGCGGCCGAGGGTGGTGCCGGTGCTGCGGTAATCGGCCTGCATGTCTTCCCAGGCGCTGGGCAGGGGCAGGGCCACGCGTGCTTCGGCAGTGGCGCGGGCCTGGTCGAACAACGGCAGGCGGTTCTCCACGCCGGAGATATCCCAGCGTGCACGATGGCGATGGCCGCTGAGGCCTCGCAGGGCACCGGCATCGGCAAGCAGGCCCTGCTGGCGGCGATCCAGTGCGGTGCGCTGGCAGAGGTCGCCGACATCGTCGAATGGGCGCCGCGCGCGTTCGCGCATGATGACCTGCGCGGCCGGTTCGCTGCAGCCATCGACCAGGCGCAGGCCGAGGCGGATCGCCGCCGCGCCTTTGCTGAAGTCCAACGTGCAGTCCCAGTCGCTGTGGCGCACGTCCACCGGCAGCACGCTGATGCCATGCCGACGCGCGTCCTGCAGCAGCTGGTCGGGGCTGTAGAAGCCCAGCGGTTGGCTGTTGATCAGGCTGGCGGCGAACGCGGCTGGGTGATGGCACTTCAGCCAGCAGCTGGCATAGGTGAGCAGGGCGAAGCTGGCGGCGTGGCTTTCCGGGAAACCGTAATCGCCGAAGCCCTTGATCTGTTCGAACAGGTGCTCGCCGTATTCTAGGCTGAAGCCGTTTTTCAGCATGCCTGTCAGCAGCTTTTCGCGATGGGGCTCCAGGCCGCCACGACGTTTCCAGGCGGCCATCGAGCGGCGCAGGGCATCGGCTTCACCGGCGGTGTAGTTGGCCGCATCCACCGCCAGCTGCATCACCTGTTCCTGGAACAAGGGCACGCCCAGAGTGCGCGCGAACACGCGTTCCAGTCGCGCTGGATACAACGGGTTGTCCGGGTCATTCAACGCATCCGGGCCTTGTTCGCGCAGGATCCGCCGACGTTCCAGGTAGGGATGGACCATGTCGCCCTGGATCGGACCGGGGCGCACGATGGCTACTTCGATCACCAGATCGTAGAACTCGCGTGGCTGCATGCGGGGCAGCATCGCCATCTGAGCGCGCGATTCGATCTGGAACACGCCGATGGTGTCGGCGGCGCAGATCATGTCGTAGGTCGGTTTGTCATCGTCCTCGATTGCATCCATGCGTCCACTGTGCAGACCGTGCTGCTGCAACATCGCCAGGCATTTGCGGATGGCGGTGAGCATGCCCAGCGCCAGGCAGTCGACCTTCATCAGGCCGGTGGCGTCCAGGTCGTCCTTGTCCCACTGGATGACGGTGCGGTCGGCCATCGCCGCGTTCTCCACCGGCACCAGCGTCGACAGCGGATGCTCGGAAATCACGAAACCGCCCGGATGCTGCGACAGATGGCGCGGAAAATCGATCAGCTCGGCGGTCAATGCCAGCAACCGGCGCATCAACGGTGTTTCCGGATCGAAGCCGCGCTCGCGCAGGGTTTCCGGCAGCGGAATGTTGCCGCCCCAATGATCCATTGCCGCGCCCAGTTCGTTGACCTGGTCCATCGGCAGGCCCAGCGCACGGGCGACATCGCGGATCGCGCTGCGGCCCCGGTAGCTGATAGCCACCGCAGTCAACGCGGCACGCTCGCGGCCATAGCGGTTGAACACGTACTGCAGCACTTCCTCGCGACGCTCATGCTCGAAGTCGATGTCGATGTCCGGTGGTTCATCACGCTCTGCGGAAATGAAGCGCTCGAACAGCAGGTTGCTGCGCGCCGGGTCGATCTCGGTCACACCCAGCACGAAGCACACCGCTGAATTGGCGGCCGAGCCACGGCCCTGGCAAAGAATTTTCTGCTCGCGGGCGAAGCGCACGATGTCCTGCACGGTGAGGAAATAGGAGGCGTAATGCTTCTGCTTGATCAGTGCCAGTTCGTGCTCGATCTGCTTGCGCTGGGCTGGCTCGATGCCCTTTTTCCAACGCCAGGGAATGCCGCGCTCGACCAGCACGCGCAGCCAACTGTCCGGGTCGTGGCCTTCGGGCACCAGTTCGCGCGGGTAGGTGTATTTCAGCTGGTCCAGGGAGAAGTGGCAGCGTTCGGCGATGCGCAGGGTTTCTGCCAGCAGGTCGGGCGGATACAGCTGGGCCAGTGCAGTGCGCGGGCGCAGATGACGCTCGCCGTTGGCAAACAGGCGCCAGCCAGCCTCGGCCACGCTGCAGCGGTGGCGGATCGCGGTCAGCGTGTCCTGCAAGGCACGACGCCGACGCACGTGCATGTGCACGTCGCCACTGGCGACCAACGGCAACTGGTGGCGCTCGCCGAAGGCCTGCAGCTGCTGCAGCCGGCGCGTGTCGTCGTGTTCGTGGTGCAGCTCCACGGCCAGCCACAGGCGCAGCGGAAAACAACGGCGCAGCAGTTCCAGTTCGGTGGCCGCCGGTTGCCGGTCCAGCCACAGGCACAGCAGGCCCTCGGACAGTCCCTGCAGATCCTCGCGCAGGCAGCGGTATCCGCCCTTGGCTGCCCGCCGGCGACAGGTGGTGATCAGCTGGCACAGCCCGGCGTAAGCGGCCTGGTTGGTGCACAGCAGGGCCAGCTTGGGCCCGTCTTCAACCTGGAATTCGGCACCGACGATCAGCGCCACGCCGTGTGTCTTCGCCGCCTGCCATGCGCGCACGATGCCGGCCAACGAGCATTCGTCGGTGATGGCCAACGCGCGGTAACCCTGGCCGGCAGCGCGTGCGAACAGTTCCTCGGCGGTGGACGCGCCACGCTGGAAGCTGAAGGCCGACAGGCAGTGCAGTTCGGCGTATCCGGGCAGATCGGTGTGCATGGGGCTCAACCGAACCAGCCGTGCAGCATCCACGGCGCATGCGGATCATTGCGCGTGCGGAAGGCCCAGCCCCGCTGGCCCTGCGCGGTTTCCACCACGTAATAGTCGCGGCGTGCATCGGCCTGGTCCCACCAGCCCGATTCGATCCGTTCCGGCCCGGCGACGATACGCAGGCGCGGATCGCGCAGCGGCTGTGGCGTCTCCAGCAGCCAGCCGGGGCGCAGCGGCCACCAAGCGGGTGGCTTGGCCGGTGGCTGGGTGCCACTGGCGCGTTCGGGGCGGTGGTCGGCCTGCACGGCCAGTGGCTGCACGGCGTCATCGCCGAGGCGGGCACGCAGGCGCTCGCGAAGCTGGGTCCATGGCATCGCCTGCGCCGGGCGGGTATCGAACAGGTCACGTGCGGCCGGCACGAACGGCGGCAGCTGCTCGGCCTGCAGGCGCAACGCACGGCTGCCGGCGGGCAGGGCGAAGGCTTCCATGCGGTTGCGTGCGATCTCGAACAGCAGCGCCGCATCGCGTTCGGGGGCCAGCAGGCCGATGGTCAGCACGCTGGCCGGCAGCAGGTCATGCTCGAAGTGCAGATCGAAACGCTGCACGCCACCATCGCGCGAACACAGGAATGCGGCCAGATCCAGCAGCAGGCGCCGCAGCGGGAACAGCAGGGCCTGGCTGGATTCGATCTCGTATTCGAATTCGATGCGCGCATCGAACCGGTCCGGCGGCTGGTAATAGCGCAGCGGCGCGTTGCCCAAACCGCGCACGGCATCCAGCTGCTGCAGTACCTCGGGGGCGAAGCGGCGGGCCAGGCTTTCGCGCGGCAGGTCGAAGGCCGCCCCCAGCGTGCGCAGGCCGGAGCGTGCCAGCACGGTCACTGCATCAACGGGCAGGCCACTACGCGCCAGTGGCAGCTGTGCCAGTGCGGCGGGCAGCTGCTGCGCATCGATGCCAAGGCCATCGTGCACATTGGCAAGCACGCGCGCGGCATGCGGGTTGGGGGCAGCGACCAGGCGATGGCGGAAGCCCAGGTCGTGCAGGCCGTTGCGCAGGCGTTGTTCGATCGTCAGCCAATCGCCGAACAGGGCACGGCTGGCACCGATTTCCAGCACCAGCGCATGCGGAAAATCGAGGCTGACCAGCGAGCTGGTGGCATACAGCCAGCTGGCCAGCAACTGCCGGGTGTGCTGTTCGGCGCTGGGATCGTAGTCATGCAGCTGCAGGTCCTGCACCAGCACCTGCGCGGCCGACAGCAGCATGCCCGGGCGCAGCCCCGCTGCCCGCGCGGCAGGGCTGACCGCACGCAGCACACGACGCTGCGCCGGCCCCTGCAGCAGTACCAGTGGCCGCTGTGGATCGGGCTGCAGGCGCAGCACGCTGTCCAGCGCCAGCTGCGGCAACAACAGGCAGGCCCAGTGCATGGCGCGGCCTCAGTGGGCGATGGCCAGCGGCAACGGCTGCGCTGGTGGCAGCCCGCCGCGGCACTTCAGCACCCGCACCTGGCCATGGTCGAGCTGCAGGCGCAGGCTGGCCGGGGAGGGGTTGCGGGCGGCGCGGGCCTCGCGGAACACGAAACCCAGGCACTGGCCGCTGTCGGCGGCAACCTGCAGGCGGCGCAGGGCACGATCGTCGGCCTGCTGCGGCCAGCACAGCACGGCGGCGCAGGCGGCAGAGCGCAGGCACTGCTCGGCCGCCCACAGCGCCTGCTTCGGTGCGGCGTGGATGATCTGCAGCTGGGCCAGGTCGAGCCCGGCGGCGGCCCATGCCGGGGCGTGCGGGCGATAGGGTGGGGCGACCAGCACGATCGGCCGTGGGTGCTGGCTCAGCTTTGCCAGCGCCGGCCAGATCAGGGCCAGTTCACCGACTCCAGGTGCGGCCTGCAGTACTTCGCACAGCCCGCTGGCTGGCCAGCCACCGCCGGGCAGGCGCGCGTCCAGCGCCGGGTGGCCACTGGCCAGATGGTCGCTGGCCTGCCCCTGGCGTGCCGGCCCGCGCCAGACCTGGCGGCCGTCCAGCAGGCGGTCGAGGGCGACGACGGCGCCCATCAGCCGGTCCTCCGGGGGAGGCGCCGGGCTGGCGGGAAGCGGCAGAAGTGGGCGGAAACGGCAGGCATGGAGCGAGTATCGACAGGCCGATATCAGGGGCTGAGACCGGACATGCTACTCGGCTTGTGAGTAATATTACTAATGAAATCGAAGGGTGGGGTTTCAGCTTGCTGAAGGGGGTAGAGCATCCACGCATGGCGTGGATCTACTGGGGAGTCAGCGGCCTGGATGCGGAAAAGCCGGCCTTGCCACAGTAGATCCACGCCATGCGTGGATGAGGAAAAGGCGGTGCCGACCAAGATCGGCACCCACCGTGGTTTGCCGGGAATGGAGTGGCCTTCACCTGGCCCGGCGCTATCGGGTCACGGGCGGACCGGCAAGGCCACCGGGCGCAGCGGCGCGGCGTCGCCGCCGCGGATCTTCAGCGGGCCACCGATGAAGGCAAACTCGTAGACCTTGTCGCGCGCCAGTTCATCCAGCGCCACCAGCTCGATGATCGGCGCGCCCTGCTGCGCCAGCAGGTAGGTGTGCAGCGGCACGTAGTCGTCGGACACTTCGGAAGGGAAGGTCTCGAAGCTGAGGTTGTCGGCGCCGACGATCATCGCGCCGCTGTCCTCCACCAGGAAACGCGCCGCATCCAGGCCCATGCCCGGCGGGTTGGCCATGTAGGCCTTGGGCTGTTCGAACAGGCGCATGCGACCGGTGCGGATCAGTACGATGTCGCCCTGCTGCAGTTTCACCTGCTGGCGTGCCAGCGCATCCTTCAGGTCCTGGCGGGTGACGCGGTAGCTGTCCGGCAGCATGTCCATGCCCTTGGCGCCGGCCACGTCGATCAGTACGCCACGCGCGATCAGTGGCGGGAATTTCTCGATGCCGGTGACGTTCCAGCCGCGGTCGCCGAGGTGCTTGTCGGCCTCGAAGCCATTCCAGATCTTTCCATGGATGCCGAAGTGGTTCAGCGCATCGATATGGGTGCCGGTGTGGCTGTACATCGAGAACGCGGTGCCGGTGTAGCTGCGGGTGAGGTTCATCGTCTCGCCTACGCCCATCGGGTCGTCCATCACCGTGCCGCGCGGGGTGTGGGTCATCCAGAACTGGTAGTGCGGGTCGCCGGCGTCCTGCCAGCTGGGCATGCCAACGTAGTACTCGGTAGCCAGGTCATAGGCCTTGCCGCCGCTGACCCGCGACAGGATCGCCGCGCGCGAGGCCTCGGTGATCAGGTTGAGGCGGCCGATCTCGTCCTTCGGCCCCCAGGGGCTGGTCCCGACCTGCTGGCCGGAGGGAGCGCGTTCGTGCGCGGACACGGTGGTGGAAGCCGCGGCGCCGGCCAGCAGCAGGGCCAGTGCGGTGCCCAGGGTACGTGGGGTCATGGGAATCTCCTTGAGGGTGGGGGAACGGTGCGGCTCAGGCCGCGACCAGCGGCGCCAGGGCCTGGCGCAGTTGCGGCAGCGGCAGGGTCTGCAGGCGCAGGCCGTTGCCGGTGATGACGGTGGGAATGGAGCGGATGCCGAGCGCGGCAGCTTCAGCGCGGTCGGCCTGCACGCGCTGGCGCACCTCATCGCTGTGCATCCGGTCGGCGAAGACGCCACGTCGATGCCCCAGCTGTTCGGCGATGTCCAGCAGCACCTCGACGTCACCGACGTTGCGGTGCTGGTGCAGGTGCGCCCACTGCACGGCATCGAACATCGCGCCGTGTGCGGCATTGCCGCCGAGCATGCTGGCGGCTTGGCAGGCCAGCGCACCGAGCCAGCCGGAGGGATACTCGAAGTCCTGGGCACGCATGCCTTCGATGTCGATGCGCGCGCTGTCGTCATGCGCGGCGCAGTCGGCCCAGTGGCGCAGGATGATGGCCTTGGCACGCGGCATCGAGCCGAATACCTCGATCATCTGTTCGCGCGAGTCCTGCAGCACGAAGCTGCGGTGGCGGACCTGGATGCCAAGTTCGACCGAGACCTGCTGCAGACGCGGGGCCAGCACGAAGCACCAGCCGCAGACCACGTCATGAAAGAAATCGACCACCGGTGCAGTGGTGGTCAGCGAAGGAGAGGCGATCATCGGCCTGCCGTCCGTGAGAGGGGAGGCGGCAGAGTAGGCAGTGGCGCCGGGCCGAAACAGCACGCGGCGGGCAGCTCAGTTTTCGCTGGCGGTTACGAATCCAACCCGGCGCAGGCGGGCAGTTCGGCGTGCAGGAAATCGATGAAGGCGCGTACCTTCGCTTGCAGGTGGCGCGCGGTGGGGTAGACCGCGTAGACGAACCGCGGCGGATAGCGATGGTCGGGCAGCACCTGCTGCAGTTCGCCGCTGGCCAGTGCCGGTGCGGCCAGGAACGAGGGCAGCGCACCGATACCGAGGCCGGCGACCAGCAGGTCACGCAGCAGCAGACTGTTGTTGGCGGTGACCCGTGTCGGCAGGGTCACCGTGACCTGGCCATCGGGGCCGAGCAGCGGCCAGCTGCCGGGTGAATCGGACAGGCTGTAGCCAAGCACGCTGTGCGCCTGCAGTTCTTCCACCACCTGCGGTGCCGGATGCTGCTGCAGATAGGATGGTGCCGCGCACAGCACCTGCTGCAGCGAAGCCAGGCGGCGTGCGACCAGCCGCGAATCTTCCAGTTCGGCGCGGATGCGCAGGGATACATCGAACCCTTCGCCAACCGCATCAAGCAGACGGTCTTCCATCACCAGGTCCAGTGCAAGCTGCGGATGCTGCTGCAGGAAGCGTGGCAGCAATGGCGACAGCGTGCTCAGCGCGAATGACTGCGGTGCATTGACGCGCAGACGTCCGCTTACTTCGCCGCGCTGCTGGGCGATGCCGCGCTCCAGTGCGTCCAGCTCATCGAGCAGGCGGCTGCATTCGCGGTAATAGGCATGGCCGGTCTCGGTCAGGCTCATGCGGCGGGTGGTCCGCTGCAGCAGTACTACGCCCAGGTGCGTTTCCAGCGTGCGCAGCTGCTTGCTCAGCCCGGCTGGCGACAGGCCCAGGTCTTCGGCGGCGCGGGCCAGGCTGCCGCGTTCGACGATGCGGCGGAAGGCGCGCATCAAGGTGAAGGAGTCCATGCCGGTCCCGGCCGCGATGAGGTCGTCATTGTAGATCCACGCCATGCGTGGATGGACGACGCGGGGTGTTGCGCCGTTTGTTCAAGTCGACAGTCTGTACGCCCCGCCAACATGCAGGCCTCTCACTTCCCGGGTTGCCCATGAAGCACTGGATGCTCCGCCTGTATGCCCCGTTGTTCCTGCTGGGTCTTGTCACTGCCGCCATCGTATGGGTCGGTTACCATCACGGTGACCCATTGTGGCTGCTTGCCTTGCTGGCTGTCGCCATCGCGGTGTCGTTCGCTGCCGAGCGGATATGGCCATACGATCCGGCGTTCAACCATGACCAGGGTGACCGCCTGCGCGATGTCCTGCATGCGCTGGTCAATGAAAGCCTGAACCTGCTGTCGATCGCCACGGTGCCGCTGCTGGCGGCAATCGTGCCCTGGCACGTATGGCCGACGCAGTGGCCATTCGCGCTGCAGGTGCTGGTGGCGATCATCGCGGCTGACCTTGGCATCACCCTGGTGCATTACGCCAGCCATCGCATCGGCTGGTTGTGGCGGTTGCATGCGGTGCATCACAGCGTGACCCGCATGTATGGCTTCAATGGTTTGATGAAACACCCACTGCACCAGGCCGCCGAAGCGGTGGGCGGCGTACTGCCGCTGCTGCTGTTGGGCATGCCGATGCCGGTGGCCGCGGTGCTGGCGTTTGCCATCGCGATCCAGCTGCTGCTGCAGCACTCCAACGTGGACATGCGCCCGGCAGTGTTGGGCCGGGTGATGGCATGGGCACCGCTGCACCGCTTCCACCACATCCGCTATGGCACCGCAGGTGATGTCAATTTCGGTTTGTTTTTCACCGTGTGGGACCACCTGCTGGGGACCGCGTTTGATGCACCGGGCTATCGGTTGCGGCAGCGTGATCTGGGCATCGGCAGCCAGCCGGACTATCCGCAGGCGTATTCCGCACAACTGCTGGCGCCCTTCCGCGCGCTGCCCCATGGCGAGGTGCCGAAGCTTCCGGAAGGACTGCGTAGGCGCGGGTGATCGATGCGTCAGGCCGCGCGCAGCTGCAGGCCCTGCAGTTGCGCGGCACCGATGCCGAACATGCGGCGCAGGCTGCGCGAGAGGTGGGGAAGATCGGCGAAACCGGCGGCATGCGCGCTGTCGGTCAGGCTGTGCCCGCGCAGATGATGCGCCAGCGCACTGCGCAGCCGTTGCCACAGCACCCACCCGCGCAGGGTCACTGCCAGCTCGGACTGGAAGCGCCGATGCAGCTGGCTGGTCGACAGATGCGCGGCCTCGGCGATATCGGCGGCCGGCACCGGGCCGGGCAGGTGCTGGGTGATGCGGGCCAGCGCCGCCTGCACACGGCGGTCCAGGGGCTGTGGGCGGCTCAGTCGCGGCAGCCACTCGTGCAGCTGCGCAGCATTGCCGGGCAACGACTGCAGATGCTGCTGGATCTGTTCGAGGTCGGCATGTGCCGGTTCGAGGAACACCGTGCAGCCGTCAGCGGGCGCCGACAGGATCGCGTGCGATTGGAAGGAGCGCAGCCACAGCCGTTGGCCCTGCTGCTGCACGCCATCGATCTCGACCTGCCAAGGGTCGCCCTCGCTCAGCAGCAGCTGATGGGCGTAGTGCGCGTGCGTGTCACTGTCACCGGCGTGGCCCTGCAGCACAGCCACGTGTGCATCCAGCAGCAGGGTGCCATTCCAGGGTAGAGCGGGGGAGGACATGGTGGGATTGTAGATCCACGCCATGCGTGGATGGCGTATGTCTAAAAGGTTCATGAGAAAAACACCCACGCATGGTGTGGATCTCCGTGTCGACCAAGGTCGACACCTACCAACAGCAGCGGGGAACTGTCGAAGGCGGGGTGGGTCCGGTTGCGGGGGCGTGAGCGCCATGGATGGCGCGACCGAGGCTACATGGACGTACTTGCGCCGTCCCCCGCAACAGGACCTGCCTCGCCTACCCACAGGAACCCAGCTTTTGCTTCGGCTGTTGCAGTTGCCTACGCCGTTGCCTCGGCGGGTGCCGGGCGCAGCCCGGCCGCCACCTCAGCGCCCCTGCGGGTCCGGCCGGTGGTGCACGTACTCGACCACGGTGCCATCGGGATGCACCGCATTGAACGCCGCACCGGTCGGTACCACCTGCAGCGGAAAGATGATCTCGGCGCCGGCGGCCACCAGCTTGTCGTGATAAGGCCGAACGTCGTCGACCAGCAACGTGCCCGTGGTCGACGTGAACGGCGCCAGCGCCTCGTCGCAGCCTTCGATCAGCAGGAACGCACCGACCATCGCCAGCCGCAGGCCCGCATCGGGAAACGGAAAGCCGGCATCGGCGACCACACCCTGCAGCTGCTCGTAGAAGGCCACGCTGCGTTCCAGTTCGCCGGGGGCGACGAACACCCGGATCAGCACGCGCGGGCTGCGCTGGCTGGAGGTGTCACAGCGGTCGCGCCAGAGATGGTCGAAGTCGCGATGTACGGTCATGGGCTCGATTCGTCGCCGGGGAGAACCATTATCGGCAGCGCCGTGCAGCCCGTTGATGACCGCCGGTGATGGGCTGATAACCAGTCCGCACATCGCGCCTGTGACTTAGGTCCTGTTGACAGCGATGAACGCCCTCGCACACTCTTCACATGATGGGTCGCCCTGCGCGGCCCGGACAGGAAGGTTGTCACGCACGGGAGGAGGGTCCCGCGCGCAGACCGGCCCGTCCTCTGGCCTGCAAGGCGTTGCCCGGCAACGCATGCGCGGCATGACGCTGCACCCTTCGGCGGCACTTTCCCTGGACCGATTGCCTTGGCAACGGAATTACGCCCGCCGATGAAAACGTTTACAAAGCCGCTCGCCCTGTCCCTGGCCCTGTCTGCCGCACTGGCCACCCCGGCCTGGGCCGACTCCGCCGCCTTCACCGTGCTGACGCTGGAACAGGCGCCGACCGCGGACGCGATGCCGGCCCTGGCTGCCCAGTTGAAGACCCTGCAGGTGGATGCGGTCAGCGTTCGCCAGGTACAGCGCGGCATCGGCCAGGTCGATCCGCTGCAGCTGCTGGCCGATGGCCTGGGCTACCAGTACCGCTTCATCGCCGCCGGCAAGGATGACGGCCAGACCCAGCACGGCCAGGCCGTGCTGACCCGGCTGCCGATCGCCGCCGAATCCGGCCCCGACCAGCCGGGCCTGAACTACCTGCGCCTGGATGACGGCCGCCATGCAGTGGCGGTGTACACCGACGCTGGCGCCGGTGCTTCGCAGTTGCCGGCACTGGTGTCGCGTTCGCGACTGGGCGCGCCGGCGGTGCTGCTCGGCGCGGTGGCCGGTGAATCGGCCAAAGCGGCCGGCTTCGATCCGGCACGCGTGGCCCTGGAGGCCGATGCCAGCTATTTCAGCGATGGCTTCCAGGCCGCCAGCAGTGCGCCGTTCAAGGTTGAAGGCAGCGCGCTGCGTGCAACCCTGCTGACCCTGGCCTATGCGGCTGACAAGGGCGGCGAGCAGCCGTGGATGGATACCACGCTCACCGCCGATGCGCGCGCTGCGCTGCTGCTGAAGGCGATGACCGGGGACGAGAAGTTCCAGATGCTGCACAGCTACTTCGGGCTGGGCAAGGACGGTGGCAAGCTGCCGGAAGGTGCGGTGGGTTCGGCCGGTTTCGTGCCGGGCGTAGCGCGCCTGGGCATTCCGTCGCAGCAGTCGGCCGACGCCGGCGTGGGCGTGACCAATCCCGGTGGCATCCGCCCGGGCGATTTCGCCACCGCCATGCCGTCGGGCCCGTCCACGGCGTCCACCTGGAACCGCGGTGTTGCCTTTGCCGGTGGCGCGACGATGGGCCGCGAAGCCTGGCAGCAGCGCTTCAACATCCTGCTGTCCGGCAGCGTCAACCTGCAGCGTGACCCGCGCAATGGCCGTAACTTCGAATACGCCGGTGAAGACCCGCTGCTGGCCGGTTCGATGGTCGGAGCAGTGATCCAGGGCGTGCAGAGCCAGCACGTGATCTCCTCGATGAAGCACTTCGCGCTGAACGACATGGAGACCCGCCGCAACTTCCACGACGTGCGCATTGGCGAGCAGGCCATGCACGAGTCGGACCTGCTGGCGTTCGAGATCGCGCTGGAAGCCGGCCGCCCGGGCGTGGCGATGTGCTCGTACAACAAGATCAACGGCACCTACGGCTGCGAAAACGGCTACCTGATGAACCAGGTGCTGAAGCAGGAGTGGAAATTCCCCGGTTTCGTGATGTCCGACTGGGGCGGCGTGCACAGCGGTTCGAAGGCCGCGCTGGCCGGCCTGGACCAGCAGTCGGCCGGTGAAGTGTTCGATGCGGCGGTGTTCTTCGATGAGCCGCTGCGCCTTGCCGTGCACGGCGGCGTGGTACCGCAGGCGCGCCTGAACGACATGGTCGCGCGCATCCTGCGCACGATGTTCCTGCACGGCAACTTCGACAACCCGCCGCAGCACCAGAAGGTCGACGCCGAAGCCGGTTTCGCCGTGGCCCAGCGCACGGTGGAAGAAGGCAGCGTGCTGCTGCGCAATGAAGGCAGTCTGCTGCCGCTGGCCGACAGCGCCAAGCGCATCGTCATCATCGGTGGCCATGCCGACAAGGGCGTGATCGGTGGCGGTGGTTCGTCGATGGTGGGCGTCACGGCCAAGGGCACCAACGCGGTGCCGGGCGTGCTGCCGACCACCTGGCCGGGCCCGGTGATTTTCCATCCGTCCTCGCCGCTGGAATCGCTGCGTGCCGCGCGTCCGGACGCCACCATCACCTATGTGGACGGCACCAATGCCGCCGCTGCGGCCAAGGCTGCTGCACAGGCGGACGTGGCCATCGTGTTCGCCACCCAGTGGGCGGCCGAATCGGTGGACCTGCCGGACATGCAGCTGCCGGACAACCAGGATGCGCTGATTTCGGCGGTGGCCAAGGCCAACCCGAAGACCGTGCTGGTGCTGGAAACCAACGGCCCGGTGCGTACGCCGTGGCTGGCGCAGGTGCCGGCGGTGCTGCAGGCCTGGTACCCGGGTATCCGTGGCGGTGAAGGCATTGCCGCACTGCTGACCGGCCAGGCCAATCCGTCCGGCCGCCTGCCGGTGACCTGGGTGGTGGACGAATCGCAGTTGCCGCGCCCGCACATCGATGGCCTTGGCTTCAAGCCGGCCAAGCCGTTCGGCGATGTGTTCGATTTCGATATCGAAGGCGCCAACGTCGGCTACAAGTGGATGGCGGCCAAGGGCCTGACCCCGACCTTCGCCTTCGGCCACGGCCTGTCCTACACCTCCTTCGCCTATGAAAACCTGAAGGTGAGCGTGGAGGGTTCGCGCCTGGTTGCCAGCGTCGACATCCGCAACACCGGCAAGCGCGCCGGTGCCGACGTCGCCCAGCTGTACCTGAAGCTGCCGGCCGGCAGCGCCACGCCGATCCGCCTGATCGGCTACGACAAGGTGGAGCTGCAGCCGGGCGAACAGCGCCGCATCCGCATCGAAGCCGAGCCGAAGACCCTGGCGCATTACGATGCGCAGGCACGCCAGTGGAAGATCGCCGGCGGCACCTACCAGGTGCAGTTGTCGCGCAACGCCGCCGAGCCGCTGCAGACGGTGGACGTGCAGCTGGTGGAGCAGGTGCTGCGCTGATCTGCTGAGGTACTGATGGTTGAAGACACGGCCCCGCAAGGGGCCGTGTCTGTTTACGGGGTGCCGCTGCGCTCGCCGGGCCATGCCCGGCGGGCGAAGGATTCAGCTGGCGTCGTCACCAAACCACCCGCGCAGGAAATCGATCAGCTGCCGCACCTTCGGCGAGGGCTGGCTGCTGTGCGGGTACACCGCGTACACGCTCTGCTGCGGGAAACGATGCTGGCGCAGCACCGGCCGCAGGCGGTCGTGCGCGAGATCGTCCTCGACCAGCCAGCGTGGCAGCACGGTCACTCCTGCGCCGGCCACGGCGAACGCGCGCAGGCTGCTGGCCCCATCCACGCGTATCACCGCGTTGCCCGGATTGGTGGCGAACAATGCATCGCTGCCATCCGGCGCGACCACCGGCACATCGGCCAAGCGCGGATAGCCGAGGCGGGGCAGGGTGCCCAGCAGTACCGGATCATCCGCGGCCTCGGCGGACCCCAGGCGCGCCAGCAATGCCGGAGCGGCGACCGCGCACAGCGGGTGACGTTCCAGCTCGGTGGCGTGCAGTTGCGAATCGGGCAGGCGGCCGAGGCGGATCGCCAGGTCGAAGCGCTCGGGAATCAGGTCGGCCGGGGCTGGCGAGGTCGATAGATGCAGCGCCAGCGCTGGATGCTGCGCGCGGAAGGCTTCCAGTGCTGGAATCAGCCGCAGCTGCGCGTACTCCGGGGTGGTGGTCAGGCGCAGTACGCCCTGCAGTTGATGCTGGTCGCGGCGCGCGGCATCGATGGCGGCCTGCGCGGCATCCAGTGCCTGCACGCAGTGCTGCAGGAACTGTTCGCCGGCCTCGGTCAGCGCCAGGTGGCGGGTACTGCGCAGCAGCAGGGTTACCCCCAGCTCCTGCTCCAGCCGCTTCAGGTTGAAGCTGACCACGGCCCGGCTCAGGCCCAGGCGCTCGGCGGCGGCGGTCAGGCTGCCGGCCTCGACCACGGCACGGAAGATATCGAAGCGATCGAGGCTGACCATGGTGGGTGATTGTCAAAACAGGTTTGACAGTGTTGCAGCTGCCGTCGTGTTTTTCCAACAACGCTGGTCCGCCATGCTGACGCCTTCGTTGCTGGAGCCTGCTGATGCCTTCCCCACGCCTGCGCCATGAGGCGATCTTCCTGCTGGTGTTCGCCCTGGACCTGGTCAACATGTTCATCGCCACCGTGGCCTACCCGGCGCTGGCGGCCGAGCTGCATGCGGACATCGGCACCCTGGCCTGGGTGGGCACGGCCTACATGCTGGGCCTGAGCGTGGTGATTCCGCTGGCCCCGTGGCTGGCCGCGCGCTGCGGCGAGCGTCGCCTGCTGCTGGCTGCCTTGGTGCTGTTCGCGGTGGCTGCGGGCCTGGCCGGGGCTGCGCCGTCCATCGGCTGGCTGCTGGGCTGGCGGCTGCTGCAGGGGTTGGCTGGCGGGCTGCTGATTCCGGTGGCGCAGGCGGCGGCGTACCGGCAGTGCACGCCTGAGCAACGCGGTGCGCTGACCCGGCGCATCCTGCTGGTGGCGTTGCTGGTGCCGGCACTTGCACCAGCTCTTGGCGGCCTGCTGGTGAAGTGGCTGTCCTGGCGCGGCGTGCTGTGGGCCAGCCTGCCGCTGGCGGTGCTGGCGATCGCCCTGGTGCTGGCGTGGATGCCCGCTGATGGCCTGCGCAGTGCGCCACGCCTGCAGGGCTATGCACTGGCCACCGCGATGTCTGCGCTGGGCGCGTTGCTGCTGGCATTGACCTGGCTGGGTGAGCCCGGCCATCGCTTCGCCGGCGCAGGGTTGCTGCTGCTGGCAGCAGTGCTGGCCGTCGCCCACCTGCGTAATGCACGCCGGCAGCCGCAGCCGCTGCTGCGCTGGTCGCTGCTGTCCCATCGAGGCCTGCGCATGGCGATGCTGGTCTATCTGGCGGTGCCGGGTGTGTTCATCGGCAGCCAGCTGGCCAGTACCCTGCAGCTGAACCACGCCGGTTACAGTGCCGCGCAGATCGGCGCCCTGATGCTGCCGTGGGCGTTGGCCTCGGCACTGGCGATCACCGGCAGCCGGCGCTTGCTGGCGCGCTTCGGGCCGGGCTCGGTGCTGCGGCTGGGCATGGTCCTGCAGGCCAGCGGTCTGCTGCTGATGGCGCTGCAATCGCAGCCCCCCTTCGCGCTGGCCGCCATGCTGTTCGCCTTGATGGGCGCTGGCGGCAGCCTGTGCAGCAGCACCGCGCAGACGCTGGCGTTCCATGGTGTGGACGCCGAGGCGCTGGGCGATGCCAGTGCACTGTGGAACCTCAACCGCCAGCTCAGCTTCTGCCTGGGCACCGCCGCCATCGCCCTGCTGCTGGCCTTGGCCATGCAGTGGTGGCCGGCGCATGCCACCAGCGCGGCGCTGGGCCTGGCGGCCGTACTCACCCTGTTGCCGCTGGTGCTGCTGCGCCGGTCGCAGCTGCATTCCCTTTCCACTCCGGAGACTGCTTGATGGACATGACCGCCGAACACGAAATCCACCTGCTGCACGACAAGCTGCAGGCCTGGTTCCGGGCAGAGATCGAGGCCGATGCACTGGCTGATCTGATGGGACATTTCTGCGCGGACTTCAGCATGGTCGGCATCTCCGGTCGCAGGTTGGACCGCGCCGCCGTGCAGGCGCTGTTCGTGGGCGGACACGGCGCCCGGCCGGGACTGCGGATCGCCATCGAGGCCGTACAGGCGGTGGAAGCGCCGTCGCCGCTGGCGGCGCTGCGTTATCGCGAGGGACATGCCGTGGGTGAGGGAGAAACCGCGTGGCGGGAATCGCTGGCAGTGCTGCGGCAGGAAGGAGGGCGCTGGCGCTGGCTGGCCCTGCATGAAGTACCGGTGGCGTGATGGATCCGCCGGGCATGGCCCGGCGAGCGCAGCGGCGGCAGACCGCACATGTGCCATCAGTCCTGCCTGTAAACGCCGCAGAATGCAAAGCAGGCACACGCTTTGCCGGGGTCTACGGGAGTAGGCTGGGGCCTTTCCTGCCGGGAGGTGATGTCCATGCGTGTGCGTGCCGTTGCTGTTGCCGTAGCCCTGAGCCTGTCCAGCGCCGTGCTGGCCGCCGACACGCCGCCGATGACCCCGGACATCAGCGGAAAACCCTTCGTCGCCCCCGATGTGGGCCGCGACTACGACAAGCGCGTGGTGATGGTGCCGATGCGTGATGGCACCAAGCTGTACACGGTGATCGTGGTGCCCAAGGGTGCCCACAATGCACCGATCCTGCTGACCCGTACACCGTACGACGCCGCCGGCCGCGCCAGCCGCAGCGATTCGCCGCGCATGCGCGATCTGCTGCCGCAGGGCGATGAAGTGTTCGTCGATGGCGGCTACATACGCGTGTTCCAGGACATCCGTGGCAAGTACGGTTCCGAAGGCGATTACGTGATGACCCGGCCGCTGCGTGGGCCACTGAACGGTACCAAGGTCGATCATTCCACCGATGCGTGGGACACCATCGATTGGCTGGTCAAGCATGTGCCGGAGACCAACGGCAAGGTCGGCATGCTCGGCTCATCGTACGAAGGCTTCACCGTGGTGATGGCGCTGACCGATCCGCACCCGGCACTGAAGGTGGCCGCGCCGCAGAGCCCGATGGTCGATGGCTGGATGGGTGACGACTGGCTCAACTACGGCGCCTTCCGCCAGGTCAATTTCAACTACTTTGCGATGCAGACCGAGAAGCGTGGCAAGGGCACGCCGCTGCCGTCGCTGGGCTACGACGATTACAGCACTTTCCTGCGCATCGGCTCGGCCGGCGACTACGCCCGCTTCACCGGTGTGGACCAGCTGACCTGGTGGAAAAAGCTGGTACAGCACCCCGCATACGATGCGTTCTGGCAGGGCCAGGCGCTGGATGCGGTGATGGCGAAGACGCCGCTGAAGGTGCCGACCATGTGGCTGCAGGGCCTGTGGGACCAGGAAGACATGTGGGGTGCCAACCACGCCTACCAGGCGATGGAAGGGCGCGACACCGGCAACACCCACAACTACCTGGTGATGGGCCCGTGGCGGCACAGCCAGGTGAACTATGACGGCAGCCAGCTTGGGGCGCTGAAATTCGATGGCGATACCGCGCTGCAGTTCCGCCGCGACGTGCTCAAGCCGTTCTTCGACCAGTACCTGGTGGATGGCGCGCCGAAGGCCGATACGCCACCGGTGCTGATCTACAACACCGGTGAAAACCACTGGGACCGCCTGCAGGGCTGGCCGCGCAGCTGCGAGAAGGCGTGCGCGGCAAACAGCAAGCCGCTGTACCTGCGTGCCGGAGGCAAGCTGGCGTTCCAGGCGCCGGCGGCAGGCGAGGGCGACTTCGAGGAATACGTGTCTGATCCGTCCAAGCCGGTGCCGTTCGTACCGCGTCCGGTGCGCTTTGGCGACCGCGACATGTGGACCACCTGGCTGGTCAAGGATCAGCGCTTCGTCGATGGCCGCCCCGACGTGCTGACCTTCATCACCGAGCCGTTGACCGCACCGCTGCGTATCGGAGGTACGCCGGTGGTGAACCTGCAGGCGTCCACCAGTGGCACCGACAGCGACTGGGTGGTGAAGCTGATCGATGTGTATCCCGACCAGGAGGCATCGACGCCGGAAATGGGCGGCTATGAGCTGCCGGTGTCACTGGCGATCTTCCGTGGCCGTTACCGCGAGAGCTTCAGCGATCCCAAGGCGCTGGCGGCCAACCAGGTGCTGCCGTATCGCTTCGACCTGCCCAATGCCAACCACACCTTCCAGAAGGGCCATCGGGTGATGGTGCAGGTGCAGTCCAGCCTGTTCCCGCTGTACGACCGCAATCCGCAGAGTTATGTGCCGAACATCTACCTGGCCAAGCCGGGTGATTACCAGAAGGCGACGCAGCGGGTATGGCACAGCGCCGCGCAGGCCAGCTTCATCGAACTGCCGGTGTATTGAGGCGGAGGGGATGACGCCGGGCTATGCCCGGCGTTACCTGGGATCACGCGATGTCGGTTGCGCCGGGCCATGCCCGGCGGGTGTGGTAGTGCCGGCCGCTGGCCGGCATCCGCGATGATGCGAAAGCGTGTCGACCAAGGTCGACACCTACCGGAATAGATCGTCTGCAGGACCGACGGGGTAGTGCCGGCCGCTGGCCGGCAACATAGTGGTGCGAAAGCGTGTCGACCAAGGTCGACACCTACCAGAGCAGATGGCTTCAGCCGACCTTCGAAGGGCCGGTGCGCCAGCGGCTGGGCACCAGCCCGAAGCGCTTGCGGAAGGCGGCGGCGAAGTTGCTGGGATGCCGATAGCCAGTTTCCGCAGCCGCCTGCTCCACGCTCCAGCCGGATTCGCGAAGGCCCTGCTCGGCATGTCGCATGCGTTGTTCGTGCAGGTAGTCGAACACCGAGCAACCATACTCCTGGACGAAGTGCCGGCGCAGTGCGCTGGGGCTCATGCAGGCCAGTTGGGCAAGTTCCAGCAGGCTGTGCGCATGGCCAGGGTCGTCGTGCAGGAACGTCCGTACGCGTTCCAGCCGCGCCCGCTGGCCACTGCGCAGCGCACGCGCGCCTTCGGCGTGCAGATCATCGGCCTGCAGGCCGGTGGACAGCAACTGCAGGGCAATGCCCTCGCGCCACAGCGCATCCAGGCCATCCTGCCAGGGGCTGTCGAACAGCTGCGCGAGAGGCGGCAGCATCGCGTGCGGAATCGCCCAGTGCCTGCATTCCATGTGTGAACCCAATGCCCGCTGCAATTGCGGTTGCCGCAGCAGGTCCGGGTCCAGATCGGCTGGCACCATCAGGCTGATGCCACGCAGGCGCATATTGCCCGGATGGACGCCGACCATTGCCACATGGTCGCGGTGGCTGGTGGTCACTGCGGTGCCTGCGCGCAGGCTGAAGTCACTGCGGTTGGGAACCTGCACGTCGACCTGGCCCTGCAGCATCACGCGGATGACCAGGCCGGGCCGTTCGTGCGCTGTGGCGGTGTAGGCGATGCGGTTGTGCACATCCGATGCGAGCAGGCTCATGCCGCCGCGCAGGGTCTGTTCGTGCAGGTCGCCGTGACCGGCCCACTGTTCTTCGCGCAGGTGGCTTGGATCGGCACGGTAGTCATAGCCGTGTCGCTGGCCAAAACGGCGGTAATCGGCAAACGTGAAATATCGGGACATCGCTCGGCGCTCAACCATTGATGATGGGTGCCGGCGACGATGTGCCCGCACGTTCCATCGTGCACCTGCAGCGCGGATCGGTCCTGCGCTTTCAGAGTTGGAAATAGATTCCTGTCATTTTCTCCAATGCCAGCCCGAATGCGATATCCAACGGGTCAATCGATTGGCATTTACGGCCAAGTTGAAGATCGCGCAGCAATGCGCGTGCGTACTGTAACTGCTCGGGACGGGTGATCGATTCGTCTTCCTAGTGGTCAAAGAGCAGGCCGAACCGCGTATTGAGGGTAGTGAGGAAGCCGCTGTCGAACAGCAGATCGACCGTGGCATCGCTGAGCATCACTTCGTACAGATCGCCAGGCAGGCAGGAATCGGTATCCAGCCGCCGTTCGGCATCGGCAGAAAGTGGAACGCAGGCTGTACGCATGGAAGCTCAGGTGGCGGGCATGCGCGCAAGTATCACGCATGCAGCGCTTTCGTCACGAAGAAGGGCGTAGTGTCGGTGAGGTCGGACGGTTCTGTCCGCATCGATTTCCCAACAGATGGAGACCACAGATGATTGATTATCGACTCAACGGAAAAACCGCGATCGTCACCGGCGGTGTATCCGGTATCGGCCTGGCGGTAGCGGAAACGCTCGCTGCATCGGGTGCGCGCATTTCAGTGTGGGACCTGAAGCAGGATGCGGTGGATGCCACGGTGGCCACGCTGCGCAACCAGGGGGCCGAGGCCATCGGTGTCGCGTTGGATGTCACCGACGAGGCGGCGGTGGAAGCCGCGGTGCAGCGCACGGTGAAGGAACTGGGTGGCGTGCATGTTGCAGTGAATAACGCTGGCATCGGCGGGCCAGCGGCAAGCAGCGGCGACTATCCCATCGATGGCTGGAAGCGCGTGGTCGATGTGAACCTGACCAGCGTGTTCCTGTGCCAGCGGGCGCAGATCCAGGCGATGCGCACGGCGGGCAGCGGCGGCAGCATCATCAACATGGCCTCCATCCTGGGCCAGGTCGGGTATGCCGGTTCGACCGCCTACGCGGCCGCCAAGCACGGCGTGGTCGGCCTGACCCAGACGGCTGCATGGGAGCACGCTGCCGATGGCATCCGCATCAATGCGGTGGGCCCGGGCTTCATCAACACGCCGTTGCTGGAAAAGATGGACGCCAAAGTGCGTGCCACCCTGGAGGGCCGGCATGCACTCAAGCGTTTGGGAACGCCGCAGGAAGTGGCCGCGCTCGTCGCCTGGCTGGCCAGCGACGATGCCTCGTTCGCAACGGGCGCCTACTACGCCATCGACGGTGGTTACCTGGCGCAGTAGTGCCGGCCGCTGGCCGGCAACTCCCGTTGCATGGAACAAGGCGGCATCGCCCGGTGAAGAGCGCGTTCCATCGCCTTCACCCCCGTCCCACGGCCGCCGAGCAACGCTCCGGGAAACTTCCGGAGCCTCCCCATGGAACTTACCCAGGACATGTCCATTCTGCTGCGCGTAGCCGCCGCCATGGTCTTTGGCGGCGTGCTGGGCGTTGAACGTGAGATGGGCAAGCACGCTGCCGGCCTGCGCACGCACATGCTGATTGCCGGTGCCGCTGCGCYGATCGTCGGCCTCGGTGATTCGGTGGCCGAACACTTCCAGCAGGAACGCTACCGCGATCTGCTGCAGGTCGACCCGGTGCGCCTGATCGAAGCGGTGGTGGCCTGCGTCGGTTTCGTTGCCGCGGGCACCATCCTGCGCGGCAATCGCGAGGACCAGGTCAGCGGGCTCACCACGGCCAGCTCTTTGATCATGGCCGCGGCCATCGGCATTGCCGTGGGCATCGGCAAGTACGTGATCGCGCTCGGCGTCAGCGTACTGTGCGTGCTGGTGCTTGCGCTGATCCGACGGGTGGAAAAGAAGCTGTAAGCCAATAAATGGTACGACCAATAATTTCGTATAGCCCTATGGTCTAATTGGCTCTTCGCAGGATTGGCGGTTCAATTCGCGCCTGTGGTCCGTTCATTGGTCAAAGTGGTAAGACCGATGATGACGGGCACGACGCCCCCACGCGGTGGGGAACCTCCTGTTCCTGTCGAGAGCCCTCATGCAGCCCTGGCAACACGTGTACGACCCCGCTGGCAACCTGTGGTTGTCGAGCCTGATCGCGCTGCTGCCGATCGCCTTCTTCTTCATTGCCTTGGCCGTGCTGCGCATGAAGGGCTGGATCGCCGGCACCATCACCGTGGCCATCGCGCTTGGCGTGGCGCTGCTGTTCTATCGCATGCCGGTGGCGCAGGCGCTGGGCGCGGCCGGCTTCGGCTTCGTATATGGCCTGTGGCCGATTGCCTGGATCATCATCGGCGCGGTGTTCCTGTACAAGGTTTCGGTCAAGACCGGCCAGTTCGACATCATCCGCGCCTCGATCCTGTCGGTCACCGAGGACCAGCGGTTGCAGATGCTGATGGTCGGCTTCGCCTTCGGTGCGTTCCTAGAAGGCGCGGCCGGGTTCGGTGCGCCGGTGGCGATCACCGCCGCGCTGCTGGTCGGGCTGGGCTTCAAGCCGCTGTATGCAGCCGGTCTGTGCCTGATCGTCAATACCGCGCCAGTGGCATTCGGCGCGATGGGCATTCCGATCATCGTGGCGGGGCAGGTGACGGGCCTGGATGCCTTCGAGATCGGCCAGATGGCGGGCCGCCAGCTGCCGTTCCTGACCATCATCGTGCTGTTCTGGATCATGGCGATCATGGATGGCTGGCGCGGCATCAAGGAAACCTGGCCGGCAGTGCTGGTGGCCGGCGGTTCGTTCGCCATTGCCCAGTACCTGACCTCCAACTTCATCGGCCCGGAACTGCCGGACATCACCGCCTCGCTGGCGTCGCTGGTCTGCCTGACCCTGTTCCTGCGCCGCTGGAAGCCGGTACGGATCTTCCGCTTCGATACCGAAACCAGCGCTGAGGCGGCCGCACAGGCAATGGAGGCGCCGCGCCACAGCGTCGGCCAGATCGCCAAGGCGTGGTCGCCGTTCCTGATCCTCACTGCGATGGTCACCGTGTGGAGCATCAAGCCGTTCAAGTCGCTGTTCGCAGCCGGTGGCCCGCTTGAAGGCTGGGTGCTGAAGATTCCGGTGCCGGGCCTGGACCAGATGGTGCAGAAGATGCCGCCGATCGTCGATGCGCCGCTGAGCTATGAGGCGGTGTACAAGTTCGACTGGTTCTCGGCCACGGGTACCTCGATCATCCTTGCCGCAATCATCGCGATCATCGCCCTGCGCATGCCGGCGCGCTCGGCGCTGCAGACCTTCGCTGAAACCGTGCGCGAACTGCGCATGCCGATCTTTTCGATCGGCATGGTGCTGGCGTTCGCCTTCATCGCCAACTATTCGGGCCTGTCGGCAACGCTGGCCTTGGCACTGGCGCACACCGGCAAGGCGTTCCCGTTCTTCTCGCCGTTCCTGGGCTGGCTGGGCGTGTTCCTGACCGGTTCGGATACCTCGTCCAATGCGCTGTTCTCTGCGCTGCAGGCGACCACCGCCCAGCAGATCGGCGTGTCCGACGTGCTGCTGGTAGCGGCCAACACCACTGGCGGTGTCACCGGCAAGATGATCTCGCCGCAGTCCATTGCCATTGCCTGCGCGGCGGTGGGCCTGGCCGGCAAGGAGTCGGACCTGTTCCGCTTCACCGTCAAGCACAGCCTGATCTTCACCACGATGGTCGGCCTGATCACTTTGGCCCAGGCCTACTGGTTGACCTGGATGATTCCCTGAGCCATGCAGTACAGGCCGACCAACAGCGGTGTGCTTCGGGCGACAATGGCGCCATGAGCACACAACGGGTTTCGGACAAGGTGGCCGCGCAGCTGCGTGCGCTGGTGCAGGAACAGCAGTTGCAGCCGGGCGACAGGCTGCCGGCCGAGCGCACGCTGGCCGTTCAGCTGGGGGTCTCGCGCACAGCGCTGCGCGAGGCCATCGCGCAGTTGTCCAGCCATGGTCTGTTGACCGCGCGGGTAGGTGGTGGCACTTACGTGAGCGAGCCCGCCGCACGTGCGCGGCAGGCACTGGATGAACCGCTGGTGCCGTACCTGCCGCTGTTCCAGGGGGACCCGGAATACCGCTTCGATGTGCTGGAAATCCGCCACGCGCTGGAAGGCGCCACGGCCTGGCACGCTGCGCTGCGCGCCACCGACGAGGACCGCGCGCGCATCGCCCAGGCGTTCCAGACCATGATGGATGCGCATGGCAAGGACGACCCCGCCGGTGAGGCGCAGGCCGACGCGGCCTTCCACCTGTCCATCGCCGAGGCCTCGCACAACCTGGTATTGCTGCAGGTGATGCGCGGCCTGTTCGAACTGCTGCAGACCAATATCTCGCAGAGCCGCGAAAAGCTCTACACCTCGGCCAGGACCTTCTCGCCGCTGTCCGACCAGCATCGCGAAATGATGGATGCGGTGCTGGCCGGTGACCCCGAACGCGCGCGCGCCGCCGCGCATGCCCACCTCGAGTTCGTGCACACCACGCTGCGCACCCTCGATGACAACGAGGCCCGGCGTGCACGGGCTTCGCGTCTACCTTCCCCACACGGTTGAC
The DNA here is from genome assembly GCF_052114625.1 of Stenotrophomonas sp. 2YAF26. Taxonomy (NCBI): domain Bacteria; kingdom Pseudomonadati; phylum Pseudomonadota; class Gammaproteobacteria; order Lysobacterales; family Lysobacteraceae; genus Stenotrophomonas; species Stenotrophomonas sp. 2YAF26. The sequence goes on from NZ_JBFRFC010000012.1 coordinate 70,817, forward strand.
CCCATGATCATCTCCGCCTCCACCGATTACCGTGCCGCAGCCGAACGCCGGCTGCCGCCGTTCCTGTTCCACTACATCGATGGTGGCGCGTATGCCGAGCACACGCTGAAGCGCAACGTGTCCGATCTCTCCGACATCGCGCTGCGCCAGCGCGTCCTGCGCAACATGTCCGACCTGAGCCTGGAAACAGACCTGTTCGGCGAGAAACTGGCGATGCCGGTGGCACTGGCACCGGTTGGCCTGACCGGCATGTATGCCCGTCGCGGCGAAGTGCAGGCCGCGCGTGCAGCCGACAGCCGCGGCATTCCGTTCACGCTTTCCACGGTGTCGGTGTGCCCGATCGAAGAAGTCGCGCCGGCGATCCAGCGCCCGATGTGGTTCCAGCTGTACGTGCTGCGCGATCGCGGTTTCATGCGCAATGCGCTGGAGCGCGCGCAGGCGGCCGGTGTAACCACCCTGGTATTCACTGTCGACATGCCGGTGCCGGGCGCACGCTATCGCGACGCACACTCGGGCATGAGCGGTCCGAACGCTGCAATGCGCCGCATCGGCCAGGCCATCACCCATCCGCGCTGGGCGTGGGACGTGGGCCTGCGCGGACGCCCGCATGACCTCGGCAACATCTCCACCTACCGTGGCAACCCAACGGGCCTGGAGGACTACATCGGCTGGCTGGGCAGCAACTTCGATCCGTCCATTTCGTGGAAGGACCTGGAGTGGATCCGTGAGTTCTGGAAAGGCCCGATGGTGATCAAGGGCATCCTCGACCCGGACGATGCGCGTGATGCGGTCGCGTTCGGCGCCGATGGCATCGTGGTCTCCAACCATGGCGGCCGCCAGCTCGACGGCGTGCTGTCCACCGCACGGGCGTTGCCGGCCATCGCCGACGCCGTGCAGGGTGACCTGAAGGTCCTCGCCGATTCCGGCATCCGCACCGGCCTGGACGTGGTGCGCATGCTGGCGCTGGGCGCCGACGCCGTGCTGCTGGGCCGCGCGTTCGTCTACGCTCTTGCCGCGCAGGGCGAGGCCGGCGTGGCCAACCTGCTGGACCTGATCGCCAAGGAAATGCGCGTGGCGATGACCCTGACCGGCGCGCATCGCATTGCCGATATCGGCCGTGATTCGCTGGTGCGCCTGCCATGAGTGATCGCGATACGGTGCTGGAACAGTTGCGTGCCGCGGTGGGGGACCTCCACGTACTGACCGGCGACAAGGCCACCCGTCGCTTCCGTCGCGGCTATCGCTTCGGTGACGGCCCGGTACTGGCGGTGGTGCGCCCGGGCACGCTGCTGGAACTGTGGCGTGTGTTGCAGGCGGCGGTGCAGGGCGGGGCCGCGATCATCCTGCAGGCGGCCAATACCGGCCTGACCGGCGGTTCCACCCCGGACGGCGATGACTATGGCCGGCCGATCGTGCTGGTCAGCACCCTGCGCCTGACCGGCATCCAGCTGTTGAATGAAGGCCGCCAGGTGCTGTGCCTGCCCGGCGCGACGCTGGACCGGCTGGAGCAGACGCTGGCGCCACTGGGCCGCGAGCCGCACTCGGTGATCGGCTCGTCGTGCATCGGCGCCTCGGTGCTGGGCGGCATCTGCAACAACTCCGGTGGCGCGCTGGTGCGCCGCGGCCCGGCCTATACCGAACTGGCGCTGTATGCGCAGGTCGACGCGCGGGGTGAACTGCAACTGGTCAACCATCTGGGCATCGCGCTGGGCGACACGCCCGAGCAGATCCTGCAACGCCTGCAGAGCGGTGACTACAGCGCCGCCGATGTCAGCGACGGTGATGGCCGTGCCGCCTCCGATCCGCGTTATGCCGAGGAAGTGCGCAAGGTCGATGCCGATACCCCGGCACGCTTCAACGCCGACCCCAGCCGCCATTTCGAGGCGGCCGGATCTGCCGGCAAGCTGGCGGTGTTCGCCGTGCGCCTGGATACCTTCGAGAAGGAGGCCGCCGAGGTCTTCTATATCGGCAGCAACCGCACCGGCAGCCTGACCGCGGTCCGCCGCCAGCTGCTGACCGGCTTCGAGCGCCTGCCCATCGCCGGCGAGTACATCCACCGGGATGCCTATGACATCGGCGAGCGCTACGGCAAGGACAGTTTCCTGCTGATCGACACGCTCGGTACCGCGCGCGTTCCGGCCGCATTCGCACTGAAGAGCCGGGTTGATGGCTGGTTCGAACGGCTGGGCCTGCGCGGTGTCACCGACCGCATGATGCAATTGCTGACCGGACTGCTGCCTTCGCACCTGCCCAAGCGCATGGGCGAGTTCCGCCAGCGTTACGAGCATCATCTGCTGCTGAAGGTGTCCGCACAGGATGCGGCTGCCACCGAGGCCTGGCTGCGCAGCTTCTTCAACGACCACGAAGGCGGCTACTTCCATTGCACGGCGGACGAAGGACGCAAGGCCTTCCTGCATCGTTTCGCGGTGGCCGGTGCGGCGGTGCGCTACCGCGAAGTGCATCGCGATCAGGTGCAGGACATCGTCGCGCTGGACATTGCGCTGCGCCGCGATGACGCCGACTGGTTCGAGCAGCTGCCGGCCGATATCGATGGGCGCCTGCTGCACAAGCTGTACTACGGCCATTTCCTGTGCCATGTGTTCCACCAGGACTACATCGCGCGCAAGGGTGAAGATCCGATGGCCATCGAGCATGCGATGTGGGCGTTGCTGGACCAGCGCGGCGCGGAGTACCCGGCCGAGCACAACGTCGGCCACCTGTATCCGGCCAAGCCGGCGCTGGCCGGCTTCTACCGCACGCTGGACCCGAGCAATACCTTCAACCCCGGCATCGGCCAGACGTCGAAGGCGAGGGGCTGGGGCAGCTGCGACTGCGACGGGCATTGAGCCGCAACGTGGCGCCTGCGCTACCATCGGTCTCTCGCAAGGACGTGCCGGTGCGCACAGGATGATCATGGTTTCCACGCGCATGGCTTACGCGCTGCTGTCTGTACTGCTGCTGCTGGCATCGTCGTTGCCTGCAGCGGCGGACGTTGCGCCCGTTCAACGGGACGCGGCAGGCAACCGGCTGGAGACGCTGCTGCTGCAGGGCGGGCAGGGACCGGACGGCCCGGAGCGCTACTGCACTGCTGATGGCCAGTGGTGCGTGCAGGCGCTGCCTTCAGCGGGCGAAGACCAGCCGGCCTCGCTGGAAGTTGCCGAGCGCGCGGATGCTGAAGGCGAGCCGCAGATGCGCTACGTGCCCATCGACGTGGTTGACGATGGCGACCTGCGGGTCTGGCCCTTCATCGTGCGCCTGGCGCCCGGCGCCGGGGCAGCCCAGGCCGTGGCCGATCCACAACAGGCCGCATTGCAGAACGTGCTCGTCGGCGGTCTGGTGGAGGCCCGTGCGATGTATTCCGGCGGCGGTGCCAGCGCATCGACCCTGCACCTGGCGCGCATCCGTCATCTTGACGATGGCATCCAGGTGGACGCCGACGTGCTGTCCGTTGCGTGGTCGGCCAACAAGATGATCCGGGCCTGTTTCAGCGAGCGCGATTTTGATCAGCGTGCCGGCGCCTGCCATGACGAGTACAGCTTCGATGCGGAACTTGCGCTGGCAACCGAAGCGCAGGACATGCCCGTACTGCGCTACCAGACCGGGGCCACCAACTATCCGGCCGGGGTATCACCGCAGCGGGACTCGCTGGCCAAGGGGCGGTTGACGAAGAAGGACCTGCGCACCGAACAGGATGCGCAATGCAGCTACACGCGCGCCTTCCGCTTCACGTCAGGGGCATACCAGCCGGACCAGCCGCTGCCGGAGTGCTCGGCCTACACCGAGCCCTGAACCATGGAGCCGGGCGCATACCCGGCTCTGCGCAACGGCCGTGACGCGCTTACTCGCAGCGGGTGGCGGTGATGATGTTGTCCTTGTCCACGAACACGCGCAGGCGGTCCTGGCGGATGTCCTTGGTGGTGATGGTGGCCGGGCCGATGGGGTTGACCATGCCGGCGCCGCTTTCGCTGGACAGGCGGCGGATGTTCGGCTCGTTGGCCGGCTGGCCGATGGCCCAGCCCAGCTGGCTGGCATCGCAGCGGCCACTGCCCCTGACCTCCGGGCCGGGAGTGCTGACACAGGCCGACAGCAACAAGGCCGAGGCGGGCAGCAACAGAGTCAGGCGGATGGTCATGCGGGCGCTCCTGCGCAGGGGATTGGCGGCACGATAGCACTGACCGCGCGAAACCCGGCAGCGTTCGGGTCATTGCCCGCGCGGCCGCCACACTGCATAGTGGCCGGCGTTGCCGGCAACGTGCCGGCGGGCAGGCCGGGCCACTCCGGTGCAGGTGTTGGGTCCGGTATGAGGTCAGGCAGTTTCCGTGGCAGGCAGAACGCAGTGAAGGCGACGGCAGTGCTGTCGTTGCTCTGCATGGCAGTGGCAGCCATGGCTGCCGAACCGACGCCAGCGCCGGCGGCCGAAGCGCCGGTATTTGGTGGCTGGCGCAACCTGCAGACCGAAGCCGGTTACCAGCCGGCGCAGCGCAACCTGGCGTTCGCGATGCTGCCGCAGGCCGCAACCCGTGGTGATCGCTTCGCCATCCTCGACCGTGAAGGCAAGCGCACGGTGTGCTGCCTGCAGGTGGCCAGCGAGTCGCTGGGTGTTGCCGCGCTGCGCGAGCAGTACCACCTGCCGCAGGCCGGGGTGACCGATCTGAGCAACGGCCGCAGCCCCGCGCGCCCGTATCTGCCGCATGTCTATGCGATGCAGCGGGTGGATGAACTGGCCGATTATGGTTTCGCCGATGTTGCCGGCGCCTACAGCGACCTGGGCGGGCTGCTGCTGCCCGACGCCGCCGCCTTGGCTGCCGATGGCACTGAAGTGCGCGTGGGCGAGGGCCATTATCGCCTGCAGTTCCACCGCCAGCCGCTGGCCGATGATGACGGCGCACTGGACCGGTACACCCTGCAGTTGCTGCCTGCCGGCGCCCCGGTCGTGGTTGAAGTGCCGTTCGGCACCTACTGATTGCCACATTCCACTGGCTAGAATGGCGCGCGGCGCTGCCTGCGCGCCTGATCCTGCGAGTTGTTGCCGTGCGATTTCTGTTGCTGCCCCTGCTGTTGCTGGCCGGTTGTGCCAGCGTGCCCCCTGCGCCGCCACCGGCCCATTCGGATGCGCTGTGGCGCCTGATCGAACGCGATTGCCAGGGCGCACAGTCGCCACGCGGCGATTGCCTGCAGGTGCGCCCGGCCGTTGATCACCGCGACGTGCTGGTCAAGGACGCGCACGGCCGCTATCAGTTCCTGCTGATGCCACTGGACAAGGTCAGTGGCATCGAGAGTCCCGCGTTGTATCGGCGCGGGGCACCCAATTACTTTGCTGCCGCCTGGCAGGCCCGCACTCGCACCGAGCAGGCACTTGGCCAGCGGTTGCCGCGCAGCATCGCCAGCCTGGCATTGAACTCGCCGCATGGACGTTCGCAGCACCAGCTGCACATCCACGTCGATTGCCTGCGCGCCGACGTGCTGCGGGCGCTGGAAGACAATCGCGCGGCCCTCGGCACGCAGTGGGCACCGCTGCCGGTACGGCTGCGCGGCCACCAATACCAGGCGCGGTTGCTGCCGGGCGAGGCGTTGACTGCCAATCCCCTCAACCTGCTGGCCTATGGCCTGAGCGGTGTGGACAGGGTTGGCCAATGGAGCCTGCTGGTGGCGGGGCACGAGGACGTGCATGGCGCGCCGGGTTTCATCCTGCTGGCCACGCAGCTGGATCCCGGCAGCGACAACGATGCCAGTGCTGAGGAGCTGCAGGACCATGCCTGCAGCGTGTTGACCGGCGCGGATGCTTCGCTGGAGCGGGTGCGCTAGTTCTCTGCTGACTGCCGTTGCCGCCAGGCAGGTGCTGTCAGGGCGTAGAGCTGGCGGTCCTGCCAGCCCTCGATATCCAGATGGTGATCGCGCAGCAGGCCTTCGCGCTCGAAGCCGATCGCCTGCAGGGTAGCGACCAGCGCGCTGCCTGCATCGGGCGGTAGCAGTACGAACAGGCGACGGATCCCCACCTGTTCGAACAGGAACGTGCACAGCGCCTGCAACGAAGCGTGCAGCTGCCGCCGCTGGGGACAGCCTGCGGCATGCAGCCAACGCAGTTCAACGCTGCGCGCATGCGCGCAATGCAGGCGCAGGTTCAACTGGTCCAGCAGCTCACCCGCTGCGTCGAAGCTGCCCAGCAGCAGCTGATCGTTGTCGTGTTGCAGCTGCGAACGCTGAACACCGCAGAGGAAATGGGCTTCGGCATCGAAATGGTCAGGCGGGTTGCCGCTGCGTTCGACCTGACGATAGTGGTGACGCCAGGCGGAAAGGTCTGAACGCTGCAACGGGCGCAGCACCACAGGCCCGTGCTGGAGCAGCAGGAGGTGGCGGCGCAGCACCGGTCGCAGCGGTGGCAGGGAAGTAGGGAAATACCGGTTCATGGGGTGTGACGATGCCGCAGGCCGGCGAGGGGGAACAATGAAAGAAGTTGCAAATGCGGAGCGGTCGCTGGCTGCGGTCTGATTCGGTTCAGGCATAACGCCATCAAGCCTGGTCATTTCCGTTGCAACCATCCGTTCAGGACACTTTCGTTACGGGATCGTTATGCGCACACCGTCGCCAGCGCCCCGGACCACCCGCCCAACTCCCCCAGGAAGCCCATGTCCGCCTCTTCCCTGGCGCTGCGCCCGCGTCCGCTGGTGCTTGCCTTGTCGTCCCTGATGCTGGCCTCGTTGCCGGCCTTCGCGCAGGAAAGCGCACCCACCTCATTGCAGGAAGTGAAGGTCACCGGCTCGCGCATCCCGCGTGCCAGTGTCGAGGGGCCGTCGCCTGTCACGGTGATCAGCCGCGAGCAGATCGATGCGCAGGGCTATCGCAATGCATTCGATGCGTTGAGCGCGCTCACCGAGAACACCGGCAACGTGCAGGGCGAGGACTTCGGCAATACCTTCACCCCGGCGGCGAACACCATCAACCTGCGTGGCCTGGGCCCGAACCGCACGCTGGTGCTGGTCAACGGTCGCCGCCAGGCCGACTATCCGCTGGCCTACGAAGGCTCGGTGAACGTGGTCAACCTGGCCAACATCCCCAGTGCGCTGATCGAGCGCATCGAGGTGCTGGCTGCGGGCGCGTCTGCGGTGTATGGCTCCGATGCCATCGCCGGCGTGGTCAACATCATCCTCAAGGACCGCTTCGACGGCGTGGACGTCAACGTGCGTGCCGGCGGCACCCAGCAGGGCGGTGGTGACAACCAGCGCGTGCAGGTTGTGGGAGGCAGCTCGGGCGAACGCTGGGAAGGCCTGTTCGGCTTCGAACTGGACGTGCGCAAGGCGATCCACGCGCGCCAGCGCGATTTCATGGATTCGCTGGACGATGACCCCACCGGCAAGGCACCGCAGCCGACGGCCGTCGCCTATCGTCGCAATGCAGCCACCGGTCGCAACATCGATCCGGGCACCGCCGGCTGCGATGCGGCTTCGTCCATCTACGGTGGCAGCGTGCTGCGCGCCAACAACCCGCGCCAGGGCTGGTACTGCGGCAGCAACGAAGCCGCTGCCAGTTACTGGACCGTGCAGACCGAGAAGCGCAACCTCAACGGTTACGGCCTGCTGACCTTCCACGTCAACGAGATCACCGACCTGTTTGCGGATGTCGCGCTGGGCAGCGCACGGATCAACAACAATACCCGTGCGCCCACCTGGACCTCGTCACGCAACTACTTCTACAACCAGAACACGGGCAACCTGGAGAGCTGGTACCGCCGCTTCGCGCCGGAGGAAATCGGGGGCCTGCCGCGCAATGCGAACCGCTTCCTGGAAAACTCGTGGTCGTTCAACGTCGGTGCGCGGGGCCAGATCGGCGACAGCGGCTGGGACTACGAGGCGGTCTACAGCCGCTCGCGCTACGAGAACCACACGCGCCGCCCGGTGCTGCTGGCCGGCATCAACGAGTACCTGCTGGGCCCGCAGCTGGGCGTGCGCAACGGCGTGGAGGTCTATGCACCAGACCCTGCGCGCCTGTTCCAGCCGTTGACGCCCGATGAGTACGGCCGCCTGTCCGACTACCAGGAGAGCCGCAATGCCGCGTGGCTGCAGACCTTCAGCGCGACGGTCAACGGCCGCCTGTTCGCGTTGCCCGGTGGCGATGCCGCATTGGCCGCGGTGGTCGAAGCGGGCAGCCAGGGCTACCGCAATCGCCCGGACCCGCGCTTGGGCACCGGCGAATTCTGGAACACCAGCGCCGGCATCGGTGCTGGTGGCGAACGTGACCGCTATGCGGCCGGTGTTGAACTGCAGCTGCCGTTGCTGCAGTCGCTGACCACCACCCTGGCAGGTCGCTACGACCAGTACCGCGCCGGCGGCGAGCATATCGGAAAGGCGACCTGGAGCTTCGGTGTCGAATTCCGTCCGATCGAAAGCCTGCTGATCCGCGGCACCGCGGCCACCAGCTTCCGTGCGCCGGACATGAACTATGTGTTCGCCACCGAGACCCGAGGCTACAACCCCGGCATGACCGATTACTGGCGCTGCCGCACCGCCGGCCAGTCGTATGACAACTGCGACTACAACGGCCTGTCGATCGACTACAGCAACCGCGCCAACCCGCAGCTGCAGCCGGAGTCGGCCAAATCGTACGGCTTCGGCGTGGTCTGGTCGCCACTGTCCGGGCTGGATTTCAGCGCCGACTACTACGACATCCGCATCGACAACGAAGTGACCAGCCTCGACACCAGCCGCATCCTGCGTGATGAGGCCGATTGCCGGCTGGGCCGCACCCTCGGCGGCGAAACGCGCGACATCAGCTCGTCGCTGTGCCAGGACGCGCTGTCGCGGGTGATCCGCAACCCCTCCACTGCCACCGTGCAGCCGGACCAGGTGACCCGCGTACTGATCAACCCGATCAACGCGGCATCGGAGTCGGTGCGCGGCATCGACCTGAAGGGCAACTGGCGCTTCGATGGGGGCCGCTATGGGCGCTTCACCACGCGCCTGGCCTACACCCTGGTGCTGGAGCATGAGTACAAGCAGTTCGCCGATGACGAAGTGCGCGACATCCGCAATTCGCTGGATGACTACCAGTGGCGCAGCAAGGCCAATGGCAGCATCACCTGGAACCAGGGCGACTGGACCACGACGCTGTATGGCAACCGTTTCGGCTCGCTGCCCAAGACCGATGGCAGTGGCCGCATCGCACCGTACATGACCTACAACGCCAGCGTGTTCCGCCAGTTCGGCGAAAACCTGTCGGTGGGCGTGATCGTCAACAACCTGCGCGACAGCCGCCCGCCGGCAGACAAGAACGGTGGCGGTTGGCCGTTCTATCCGGTCGGCAACTACGACCCGTATGGCCGTCAGTTCTGGGTGCAGCTGGATTACCGGTTCCGTTAAGCGATGCAAAACGAAAGGCCCGGCATTGCCGGGCCTTTCTTTGTGTGGCACTTCGCTTCCAGCGCCAAGCAATGGCATGCTCACCCAATCAGCAGGGAGGAAACAACGCATGGACGTTCGTCATCTGATGGTTGTGGTGCTCGCAGTCGCGGGCTGCAGCAGCAAAGAAGAAGCACCGGCAGCCGCTGCCCAGGATGCCACGATGGCGCCTGCCGACCGGGTTGAGGCAGCAACACGGATACGCGCTGCTGCAACATCCCTGCACACCGCTCCCGCTTCGCCCGGGTCTGCAGTCATTGCTGCGGCGGCCAAGCCAGCGGAAGGAACGTTCCTCACCGGCGAGCGCAGCCTGTTGAGTGAGGGGGCGATGTCCGTTGAACGATTCCATGCGGTGGTCGGTTCCAACAGAGCATTCGCACAGGCGGTCAGCCAATTCGAGCAGGATGCCGCACGCCAACCGGAAGCACAGGATCTGACCGGGCTGTACAGGTCAGCGGTGACTGCGGCGCTGGACGGGAATACGGACGTGGTCTCGTTCGCATGCGGCTACAGCTTGTGCCTCGGCGAGATCCGCAGCCGGACCGAAGACGGTTTCAGCGCCTGGGCGCGCTCCTTCGGGAAGGGCAACACGCCTCCCGTCTATGCATTCGCAACGGCCGAGTACACCCTGGGCCGGAACCTGCATTCGGGACGCTTCTTGTTCTCCACCGATCCGGCTGCCAACGGCATCACCACCCAGTAGGTCGGGACATGCCGGGCGGATGAAACGTTACGGCAGCGCCTGCACCAGGTACGACTCGATGACGTAGCTGAAAGGCTGCTGCTGGCGGTCGCGCAGCAGGGCGCGCACTTCCAGGATCACGCCACGGTCGCCTTCGCCGCGCGGTGGCCAGAACGTCTGGTCGGTCACGGTCTGGCGCTGGAAGCCGAGCGGACCGACCACGCGGCCGAACGGCTCGTCGGTCGTGTCCAGGACCTGGTTCATGGCCGGGCTGAGATGGTCGGGCAGGTACCAGTTGTCGGCCTCGGACAGCACGCGGCTGCCGCAGGCCAGCTGCACGCGCCGGTAACGCAGGGGCGTGGAGGCAGTGGCGCCCAGGGCCTGCAGCACGTCGGCCGGCGCGGTCTTGTCCTGGCCGTGCACACGCACGGCACGGACCCGGGCCTGCTCGGCCAGGCCGTGCTCGGCGCACCAGCTTTCCAGGGTGGCGGTGGCGCTCTGGCCGGCCAGCACGCGCTGGTGCAGTACCTCCACCAGCGCGGCGGAGGCAATCCGCTGCTGGCCCGGCGGCGCCTGCAGGGGCGCGCTGGCGCTGGCATCGGTGGCGGACAGGCTGGCGATCGGGGCAGCGGCCAGCAGGGACGCGGCCTGCCAGCGGCGAAGACGATCGTGGCGGTCGGACGGGCCCATGCGGCATCACAGCGGAAACAGGTGCCCATGTTACCCGTTCAGGCGTGTATCCGGCGTCCCTGCGGCGCACGGTCGCGGACGGGATTCATCGCGCCGGTGAATGCATGGCATGCAGATATTTCGTTGGCCGATGGACGCGGCGGCGGGCAGGATGGCGCCAGTGTTGGCTTTCCGGGAGAACCTGATGACCCTGCAGTTCGTCCATGGTGGCGTCGATCGCGACGGTGCCCCGCTGCATTTCCACATCCGTGATGGCCGGTTTTTCGGCATCAATGGCGACAATGCAGCAGCACAGGGAGCCGAAAGCGTCGATCTGACCGGCTTTACCGTGCTGCCTGGACTGGTCGACGGCCATATCCACCTGGACAAGAGCTTCGTCGGCGACCGCTGGCATCCGCATCAGCCGGTGAACAGCCTGCGCGAGCGTCTGGCGGTGGAAAAGGCCGCGATTGCCACCGCCGCACCCATGGCCGATCGTGCCGAGGCCCTGATCCGCCAGTGCAGCGGATTCGGTACGGTGGCGATGCGGTGCCACGTCGACATCGATGGCAGCACCGGCCTGCGTCACCTGGAGGCGGTGCGTGAAGCGGCGCTGCGTTGTGCCGACATCATGCGCATCCAGTTGGTGGCATTCCCACAGGCCGGCGTGATGTCGTGCCCGGGTACGGCGGCCATTCTGGAACAGGCGATTGCTGCCGGGGTGGAGGTGCTTGGAGGCATCGACCCGAGCACGCTGGACGGGGATGCCGAAGGCCAGCTTGCGTTGTTGTTCGGGCTGGCCGAGCGCTATGGCGTGCGTCTGGACATCCATCTGCACGAGCCGGGCGAGACCGGGCTGGCGCAGCTGCTGCGGATCGCCGCGCGCACACGCGCGGCGGGCCTGCAGGGCAGGGTGGCGGTCAGTCACGCCTATGCGCTGGGCGAGGTGCGGTTGGCGCGGGCGCTGCAGGTGGGTGAGGCCTTGGCTGCCGCAGGCGTAGCGATCATGAGCAATGCGCCGGGCGACCATCCGTTCCCGCCGCTGCGTGCTCTGCACGACGCTGGTGTGCGCGTGTTTGCCGGCAACGACAACATCCGCGACTGCTGGTGGCCCTATGGCAATGGCGACCTGCTGCAGCGGGCGATGCTGCTGGGCTATCGGTCGGGCTTCTACACCGATGCGGACCTGATGCTGGCGCTGGACATGGTCACCACCCATGCGGCGGAGGTGATCGGGTTGCCGCAGTACGGCATTGCAGAAGGTCGCCCGGCTACCTTCGTGGCGGTGCGTGCCGACCATGGCCCGGCGGCGGTGGCCGCAGTGCCGGCCGAGCGACGCGTGGTGGTCGACGGCCGCTGGCTGTAGCCGCCGGGCGGTGCCCGGTAGCACCTGGTAGTGCCGGCCGCTGGCCGGCAACCTCAACAGCCGAAGCAACAGCAACAGCAACAGCAGGCTTCCTGAGGGATGGCGGGGTGGGTCCGGTGGCAGGGGCCGCTGCAAGTA
>NZ_JBFRFC010000013.1:0-111884 GCF_052114625.1 Stenotrophomonas sp. 2YAF26
CGAAGGCGGGGTGGGTCCGGTTGCGGGGGTGTCCGCGGCATGGATGCCGCGGCCAAGCCCCCAAGGGTGAGGGCGCTTTGCTTGCGAAGCACTGCTTCGCAAGCGCCCGAACGCACAGCCGCCAGCGGCTGGGCCGGTCTGGGGGTTTACGGCGTCCCCCGCAACCGGGCCCACCCCGCCAACCCACGGAAAGCCAGCTTTTGACGTTGCCGTTGCCGTTGCTGTCAGCGGGTGCCGGGCCGCAGGCCCGGCCGACAACCCCTCAGTTGCGCTGGAACAACGCCTGCACGTCCCTGCGGAACGCCGCCTGGCTGTCAGCCCGGCTGTAGAACATGTGCCCACCCGGATAGCTGCGCACCTGCACGCGGTCCGGATTGCTGCCCATTGTCGGCATCTGGTCCACCGTCAGGATCGAGCCCATGAACGGGCACGACAGATCATTCCAACCGTGCACGATCAGCACCTGCAGATGCGGGTCGATAGCAACCGCCTGGCGCAGCTGTGTCACCGCACCCTCGCGCAGGTCGCCATTGCGATCCCACAGACGGTTCACGTCGTAGTTCAGTGCCTGGTAGCGCGCATCCACCTTCCAGCCGACCTCGCGGGTAACGAAGTCGACCATCGCCGTGGTGGTCGGGGCGATGATGCTGTCCAGCAGCGGATCGTTGGCGCGCTGCTCCGGATCGTTCGGGAATGGATCGAATGCAGTGACGTTGGAGTCGTAGCGGCTTCCCAGCGTGCCCTTGTCGCGGAACACCTCGCGCAGGTAGGCCTGGGTTTCCAAGCGACCGCCGGCGCGGCGCACGAACTGCGGGTCCAGGCCGGTCAACTCGGCCACCCGGCGCAGCATCACCTCGGTCGCCTGCGGATCGCTGCGGCCCTTCATCAACGCGGTGGCGTAGTCGCCGCGGGTGTACTCGACCACCTCGCGCATCGCCGCGTCGGTCAGCTTGCCCTGGCGCTCCAGGTGCGCGGCAGCGATCGACGGCAGGGTCTGCATCCACGCCATCGGCGAGACATCGGCGTTGTCTTCCAGCGTCGGGCTCAGGTACGGCGACACCAGCACCAGGCCGTTCATCGCCACGCCCAAGCGCGTCTGCAGGAAGTGGGTGATGCGCGGGCCGCGATAGCCGCCATAGCTCTCGCCGGTCAGGTACTTGCGCGAGGCCATGCGCTGGTTGCGCAGCAGCCAGTCGTAGATCGAACGCGACAGGTACTCGATATCGGCGCTGGGGTTGTACAGCTGCTTCTTCGCTTCGTCATCGCCGATGCGGGCACGGCTGAAGCCGGTTCCCACCGGATCGATGAACACCAGGTCGGTGAAGTCCAGCCAGGTGCCGGGATTGTCGTGCAGCTTCGCTGGCGCCGATGCGCTGTCGCCTTCCGACCCGAAGGTCACCACCTTCGGGCCGATGGCACCCAGGTTGAGGTACACAGAAGAAGCGCCGGGGCCGCCATTGAGAGCGAAGGTCACCGGCCGGTCCTTGCCCGGCATCGTGTAGGCGGTGAACACCACATCGGCTATCACCTTGCCCTTCGCATCGCGTACCGGCAGGGTGCCGACGGTGGCGGTGTAGTCGAGGGTGCGCCCAGCCAGGCGCATGCTCTGGCGAGCCGACGCATCGGCCGGCAGGGGCGCGGCTTCGGTCTTTTCTTCTTTCGTTTCGGAGGCGCCGTCAGCAGCAGGCGCGGCCAGCACGCAGGCAGGGGCGATCAGCAGGCCGACGCAGAGCGCGGCAGAGTGCAGCAGGAACTTCATGGCACCGGAACGGCAGCGGAAGGGACTCCGATGCTAGGGCGGGGTGCCGCGTACCGTATGTGTCCAAAGGCATGGGCCAGCGTTGCGGCCTGATCCGGTCAAGCGGAGGTGGCACCTCGCACAGCGTCGTCGGCCAGCAGCCCATACACGGCCGAGTCCGCCAGCTCACCGCGGATGCGCCAGCGCTGCCGCAGCAGGCCTTCGCGGTGGAAGCCCAGGCGTTCGAGCACGTGTGCCGAGGCGTGGTTGCGTGGATCGATCTCCGCTTCCACCCGGTGCAGTTGCAGGGTGTTGAACAGATAGGCCAGCACCTGCTGCAGCGCTTCATGCATGTAGCCGTGGCCCTGCCTGCCAGGTGCCAGCAGATAGCCGATTTCGGCACGTGCCGCGTCCCGATCCAGCGCAAACACCACGCAGATGCCCAGCAGCGGGCCGTCCACCGATTCGCGCAGGGCCAACTTCAATTGCGTGCCGGTAGCCTGTGCAGCCAGGTCGTCGTCGATCTGCGCGCGTGCTTCGGCGGGGCGCGTCCACGCTGCGTGGTTCCACCAGTGCATCACGTCCGGGTCGGACTGCAGGGCGAACAGGGCCACGGCGTCATCGCGGCGGATGGGGCTCAGCACCAGGCGCGCGCTGTGTAGCGGCAGCCCGGGGAACAGCAGCGAGTTGGCGGGCAATGGGGTCGTCCACGCGAATGAGCGCGCATTATGGACCCGCAGGGTTTGCCGATGGCGGCGGATCCATCGACCCAGCAATGCCGGCCGCTGGCCGGCAGCGTGGAGAGGTCTGGTAGTGCCGGCCGCGGGCCGGCAACCCAGGTATCCCGATGGTTCACAGAAAGCAGCCGGCCAGCGGCCGGCACTACCACACGTGCGGGGATCGCCCAAGGTCGGGGCCGTCGCCACGGCCCCGCGCAATCACGCGCCGGGAATCAGACTTCCAGCGAAGCCAGATCGCCCTTGCTCTCCAGCCAGCCCTTGCGATCAGACGCACGCTTCTTGGCCAGCAGCATGTCCATCAGTGAATGGGTCTGCTCGCCATCGTCGATGGTCAACTGCACCAGGCGACGGGTGTCGGGATGGATGGTGGATTCACGCAGCTGCGGCGGATTCATCTCGCCCAGGCCCTTGAAGCGGGTCACGTTGATGGCGCCCTTGATCTTCTCGCGTTCGATCTTGTCCAGCATCGAGCGCTTTTCTTCCTCATCCAGGGCGTAGAACACCTGCTTGCCCACGTCGATGCGGAACAGCGGCGGCATCGCCACGAACACGTGGCCGGCATCGACCAGCGCCGGGAAGTGCTTCAGGAACAATGCGGTCAGCAGTGTTGCAATATGCAGGCCGTCGGAGTCGGCGTCGGCCAGGATGATCACCTTGCCGTAGCGCAGGCCGCTGATGTCTTCCTTGCCCGGGTCGCAGCCGATGGCCACCGCCAGGTTGTGCACTTCCTCCGAGGCCAGCACGCTGTTGGAGGACACTTCCCAGGTGTTGAGGATCTTGCCGCGCAGCGGCAGGATCGCCTGGAAATCCTTGTCGCGGGCCTGCTTGGCGCTGCCGCCTGCCGAGTCGCCCTCGACCAGGAACAGTTCGGTGCGCGACAGGTCCTGGCTGATGCAGTCGGCCAGCTTGCCGGGCAGGGCGGGGCCCTGGGTGACCTTCTTGCGGACAACCAGCTTCTCGGTTTTCAGGCGCGCGCTGGCGCGCTCGATCGCGATCTGCGCGATCTTCTCGCCCAGCTCCACGTTCTGGTTCAGCAGCAGGCTGAACGCATCGTGCGCGGCACCTTCGACGAAACCGGCGGCCTGGCGCGAGGACAGGCGTTCCTTGGTCTGACCGCTGAACTGCGGGTCGGTCATCTTCAGCGACAGCACGAACGACACGCGGTCCCACACGTCTTCCGGGGCCAGCTTGACGCCGCGTGGCAGCAGGTTGCGGAAGTCGCAGAACTCGCGCAGCGCTTCGGTCAGGCCGGTGCGCAGGCCGTTGGCGTGGGTGCCATGCTGTGCGGTGGGAATCAGGTTGACGTAGCTTTCCTGCACCAGCTCGCCTTCCGGCAGCCAGGCCACGGCCCAGTCCACGATCTCGGTGTCTTTCTTCAGGTTGCCCACGAACAGATCAGCCGGCAGCGACTCGCGATCGCCCAGCTCCAGCTTCAGGTAATCGCGCAGGCCGTCTTCGTAGTACCAGGTGTCGACCTCGCCGGTGGCTTCGTCTGTCAGCTTGACGGTCAGGCCCGGGCACAGCACGGCCTTGGCGCGCAGCAGGTGCTTGAGCGCGCGCACGGCGAACTTGGGCGTATCGAAGTACTTCGGGTCCGGCCAGAAGCGCAGGCGGGTACCGGTGTTCTTCTTGCCGACGGTGCCGACCACTTCCAGCGGCGAGGCGCGGTCGCCGTTGCGGAAGGTGATGCGGTGTTCGGCACCGTCGCGCTTGATGTGGATTTCCACCAGGGTCGACAGCGCATTGACCACGCTGACGCCGACGCCATGCAGGCCGCCGGAGAAGGTGTAGTTGTTGTTGTTGAACTTGCCGCCGGCATGCAGGCGGGTAAGGATCAGCTCGACGCCCGGGATCTTCTCTTCCGGATGGATGTCCACCGGCATGCCGCGGCCGTCATCGCTGACCTCCACACTGCCGTCCTTGAACAGGGTGATCTCGATCGAGCGGGCATGGCCGGCGAGGGCCTCGTCCACCGAGTTGTCGATCACTTCCTGCGCCAAGTGGTTCGGGCGCGCGGTGTCGGTATACATGCCGGGGCGGCGCTTGACCGGGTCAAGGCCGGACAGGACTTCAATATCGGCGGCGTTATAGCGGGCGTTCATCTGTCTTCGAAAGCGTGGAGCGACGGGCAAGTGTGCGGTCTGGACCGGGAATTTGCACGCCTGCGGTTCAGCCTCGTTGGCGGGGAGGGGGTAAAATGGCAACCGCTGGAACCGAACACCGGCGCCCCCCACATCCGAGCCATACCGCGAGGAGGACTCCATGAAGAAGTTGCTGACCATTGCGATCCTGGCTGCCGCCGCTGTTGCAGTGCCGATGGTGCTGGCGCAGAACGCCGGCCAGCCTGCTCCGCAGCAGGGTGACCAGGCCGACAAGGCGCAGTCTGAAGCCGAGGCCAAGGCCAAGCGCCGCGCGCAGGCCAATGCCGAGATGAAGGCCAAGGGCCAGCCGGTGCCGCAGCAGGAAGAAGAGGAAGAGGCACGCAAGAAGAAGTAATTCTTCTGCCCCTCCGAAGCCCTTCCCGCAAGGGTTTCACCCTTGAACGCCCCGCCCAGCGGGGCGTTTCTTTTTGCCGATGGCGTCATCTGCCCCTTGGGTTGGCGGCCATCTATCTGTAAACTATGGCTTTCCGGGAGTAAGTGCGTGTCCACCATTTGCGAATGGGCTGGCACGGCCAAGCGTGGCCTCCAGCAAAGCGGGTCGCAGGTGACGGTCGAAGTGACCGGCACGGCCGCCCCGACCTCGCAGGGTGGTTCCCCGTTGGCGCTCGGCGCCGGCCAGGCCCGCACCTCCCTCGCTGCTCCAGCGAACCGGAAAACCCCCTTTCTGCTCCACGCCCGCCCCCCGGGCAGGCGTGGCGCTGCCGTTTTCCATTTCCAGACAGGATGCTTGCAGCCATGACTCCCTTGATTTTCGTAACCGGCGGCGTGGTGTCCTCGCTCGGCAAAGGTATTGCCGCCGCGTCACTGGCCGCCATTCTCGAAGCGCGTGGCCTGAAGGTCACGATGATGAAGCTCGATCCGTACATCAACGTCGACCCGGGCACCATGAGCCCGTTCCAGCACGGTGAGGTGTATGTCACCGACGACGGCGCCGAAACCGATCTCGACCTGGGCCACTACGAGCGCTTCGTGCGCACCCGCCTGAGTCGCAAGAACTCGGTCACCACCGGTCGCATCTATGAGGAGGTGATCCGCAAGGAGCGCCGCGGCGACTACCTGGGCGCGACCGTACAGGTCATTCCGCACATCACCGACGAGATCCGTCGCTGCATGGACGAAGCCACCGAGGGCTTCGACGTGGCCCTGGTGGAGATCGGCGGCACCGTCGGCGACATCGAGTCGCTGCCGTTCCTGGAGGCGATCCGCCAGGTACGCACCGAGCGTGGCCCGGAAAAGGCACTGTTCATGCACCTCACCCTGGTGCCGTACATCGCCGCCGCGGGTGAGCTGAAGACCAAGCCGACCCAGCACTCGGTGAAGGAGCTGCGCTCGATCGGCATCCAGCCGGACGTGCTGCTGTGCCGTTCGGAACAGCCGGTACCGGATTCGGAGCGTCGCAAGATCGCCCAGTTCACCAACGTCTCCGAGCGCGCGGTGATCAGCGTGCCCGACGTCGATGTGCTGTACCGCATTCCGATGGGCCTGCACGCACAGGGCCTGGACGAGATCGTCATCAACCAGCTGAAGCTGGCCGACAAGGCCGGTCCGGCCGACCTGTCGATGTGGGAAGACGCCGTCGATGCCACCCTGCATCCGCTGGATGCGGTGACCATCGCCGTGGTCGGCAAGTACATCGACCACCAGGACGCCTACAAGTCGGTCGGCGAAGCGCTCAAGCACGGTGGCCTGCGCCAGCGCACCAAGGTCACCCTGAAGTGGCTGGAAGCGCAGGACCTGGAAGGCAGCGACATGTCCGCGCTGGCCGATGTCGACGGCATCCTGGTGCCGGGTGGTTTCGGCGACCGTGGCTTCGAAGGCAAGGTGCTCACCTCGCAGTACGCCCGTGAGCACAAGGTGCCGTACTTCGGCATCTGCTACGGCATGCAGGCTGCGGTGGTCGACTACGCGCGCCACGTGGTGGGCCTGGAAGACGCCAACAGCACCGAGAACGATCGCCAGTCGCCGAACCCGGTGATCGGCCTGATCACCGAATGGCGCACTGCCACCGGCGACGTGGAAAAACGCGACGACAAGAGTGACCTGGGCGGCACCATGCGCCTGGGCCTGCAGGAGCAGCGCCTGAAGCCGGGCACGCTGGCCCGCGAGCTGTACGGCAAGGACGTGGTCGCCGAGCGCCACCGCCACCGTTACGAGTTCAACAACCGCTATCGCACCCAGCTGGAAGACGCCGGCCTGGTGATCGCCGGCAAGTCGATGGACGACACCCTGGTGGAAGTGGTTGAACTGCCGCGCGACCAGCACCCGTGGTTCCTGGCCTGCCAGGCGCACCCGGAATTCCTGTCCACCCCGCGTGATGGCCACCCGCTGTTCATCGGCTTCATCCGTGCCGCGCGCGAGCGCAAGGCCGGTGGCAAGCTGCTGCAGGAAGTGCGCGCCTGACTTGTCATGGGGGCCGCCGGCCCCCATCTTGCTCGCTTCAACCCCAGCGCACCGGCACTGCCGGTGTAGCGGACAACAAGGAAACGCCATGAAACTGTGTGGATTCGAGGTCGGGCTGGACCAGCCCCTGTTCCTGATCGCCGGCCCCTGCGTGATCGAGTCGATGCAGCTGCAGCTGGATACCGCCGGCAAGCTGAAGGAAGTGACCGACAGGCTCGGTGTGAACTTCATCTTCAAGTCCAGCTTCGACAAGGCCAACCGCACCTCCGGTACCGCCTTCCGTGGCCCGGGCATGGAAGAGGGCCTGAAGGTGCTGGCCGAGGTCAAGAAGCAGATTGGCGTGCCGGTGCTGACCGACGTTCATGAATACACCCCGATGGATGAAGTGGCCTCGGTGGTGGACGTGCTGCAGACCCCGGCGTTCCTGGTCCGCCAGACCGACTTCATCCGCAAGGTGTGCTCGGCCGGCAAGCCGGTCAACATCAAGAAGGGCCAGTTCCTGGCGCCGTGGGACATGAAGCCTGTCGTCGAGAAGGCCAAGGCCACCGGCAACGAGCAGATCATGGTCTGCGAGCGTGGCGCCAGCTTCGGCTACAACAACCTGGTCAGCGACATGCGTTCGCTGGCGGTGATGCGCGATACCGGCTGCCCGGTGGTGTTCGACGCCACCCATTCGGTGCAGTTGCCGGGCGGGCAGGGCACCAGTTCCGGTGGCCAGCGCGAGCATGTGCCGGTACTGGCGCGTGCCGCGGTTGCCGTGGGCATCTCCGGCCTGTTCGCCGAAACCCATCCGGACCCGTCCAAGGCGCTGTCCGACGGCCCCAACGCGTGGCCGCTGGACCAGATGGAAGCCCTGCTCGAGACCCTGATGGAGCTCGATGCGGTGACCAAGAAGCACGGCTTCTCGCGCTTCGCGTGAGCCAGCACCCGCAGGCGGCGCTGGAGATCCAGCGTCGTCGCCGGCACTGGCGGCAGTGGCCGTGGGGTCCGATCGCACTTGGCCTGGCTTTGCTGTCGGTGTCGGGTGTATTCGCCATCGGCATGCTGTTCGGTGCCGGCATGCGCCCGTCGAGTGCCGGCGGTCCGGTGGTGAACCTGTTGCCCTTCGTCATCGCCTTGGCGGTGGCTGAAGCGCTGACCATTTCCGCAGGGTTTTTCGCCGCGGTGCTCGGCTGGCGCCTGAACCGGGGCAGGGTTGCCGCTGCACTGGCGATGGTTTTGCTGTCCCTGTGGGCGGGCATCCTGCTGCACGATCTTCTTTGATGAATACGACGCCTGAACCCTCGCGCAGCTGGCCGTGGGGCCTGATCGCCCTGTTGCTGTCGGTGCTCGCCTGGGGCGGCTTGCTCGTGGGCGTGCTGGCCTTCGCCGCCAGCTTCCGTCCGCCGGGGGATGGCAACAACGGCGTGCAGGCCATGCAGTACTGGATGCTGGGCGCGCTGGTCACGCTGGTGCTGTCCTTCGTGGGCAGCCTGGTGGCGATGGTGATGGCCTGGCGACGTCGGCGCGGGCCGGTGTGCGCGGCCATTGCCGGTGGCCTGCTGGTGATGCTGGTATCGCTGGTGATGATCGTAATCGGGTCCAGCTGGGGCTGATGCCCATCACGCCATTTGGCAAGTGAGGGGTAGCCGGGGATAATCACGCGGCATTCGTTTTTGTCGCCCCCTCTCCATACAGGTAACCGGCCCGACCATGAGTACGATCCGCAGCATCCATGCCCGTGAAATCCTCGACAGCCGTGGCAACCCCACGCTGGAAGCCGAAGTCACCCTGGAGGACGGTTCGTTCGGTCGCGCCGCGGTTCCCTCCGGCGCATCGACCGGCACCAAGGAAGCGGTGGAGCTGCGTGACGGCGACAAGACCCGTTACCTCGGCAAGGGCGTGCGCAAGGCCGTCGACAACGTCAACGGCGCCATCGCCAACGCACTGAAGGGTTTGGAGGCTACCGACCAGGCCGGCCTGGACCGTCGCCTGATCGATCTGGATGGCACCGAGAACAAGGGCCGCCTGGGCGCCAACGCGCTGCTGGGTGTTTCCATGGCCGCCGCGCATGCCGCTGCTGCCTCCAGCAAGCAGGCACTGTGGCAGTACCTGGCCGGCAAGACCGGTGCGACCCCGTCGCTGCCGGTGCCGATGATGAACATCATCAACGGCGGCGCGCACGCCGACAACAACGTCGATTTCCAGGAGTTCATGGTGCTGCCGGTCGGCTTCACCTCGTTCTCCGAAGCGCTGCGTGCCGGTACCGAAATCTTCCATTCGCTGAAGTCGGTGCTGAAGGGCCACGGCCTGAGCACGGCGGTGGGCGACGAAGGCGGCTTCGCGCCGGACTTCCGCAGCAACGTCGAAGCGCTGGACACCATCCTCGAAGCCATCGGCAAGGCCGGCTACACAGCCGGTGAAGACGTGCTGCTGGGCCTGGACGTGGCCTCCAGTGAATTCTTCGAGAACGGCAAGTACAACCTGGTCGGCGAGAACAAGCGCCTGACCTCCGAGCAGTTCGTCGACTTCCTGTCTGACTGGGCCGCGCAGTACCCGATCATCACCATCGAAGACGGCCTGGCCGAGAACGACTGGGCGGGCTGGAAGCTGCTGACCGATCGCATCGGCAACAAGGTGCAGCTTGTCGGCGACGATCTGTTCGTCACCAATCCGAAGATCTTCCAGGAAGGCATCGATTCGGGCACCGCCAATGCGATCCTGATCAAGGTCAACCAGATCGGCACCCTCAGCGAAACGCTGGAAGCGATCGCCATGGCCGACCGTGCCGGTTACGCCGCCGTGGTCTCGCACCGTTCGGGTGAAACCGAGGACACCACCATCGCCGACATTGCGGTGGCTACCACCGCTACCCAGATCAAGACCGGCTCGTTGTGCCGCAGCGATCGCGTGGCCAAGTACAACCAGCTGCTGCGCATCGAGGAAGCCCTCGGCGCCGGCGCGCGTTACGCTGGTCGTGACGCGTTCGTGTCGCTGAAGCGCTGAGCCGATGCGCGACTGGCGCTGGCTGCTGTTGTTGCTGGCCCTGCTGCTGGCATGGCTGCAGTACCGTTTCTGGTTCGGCCCGGGCAATTCGGGTGAAGTGATGATGCTCGAAGCCCAGGTCGCCAACCAGGAGCGGGACAATGACGGTCTGCAGCAGCGCAATGACGCGCTTGCTGCCGAAGTGAAGGACCTCAAGGAAGGCCAGTCCGCCATCGAAGAACGCGCGCGCAGCGAGCTGGGCATGATCAAGCCCGGCGAGAAGTTCTATCGCGTCGTGGAAGATGCACCGACGCGTCCGGCGCAGCCTGCGCCGGTTGCGGCCCCGGCCGGTGACCATCCGGCGGACGTGCCATGAGCGCGGCGATCTGGGTGGTTGTTCCGGCCGCAGGGCGCGGCACGCGTTTTGGCGCGCCGTTGCCCAAGCAGTACCTGCAGGCGGGCGGGCAGACCCTGCTCGCCCACACCCTGGACGCACTGCTGGCACACCCGGCCGTGGCCGGGGCGATGGTGGTGATCGGTGCGGACGATGCCGACTGGCCGGGCTGGATCGAATGGGCCGGAAAGCCGGTGCTGACCTGCACCGGTGGCGCCACCCGCGCCGCCTCGGTGCTGGCGGGGCTGCAGGCCCTGCCGGACAGCGTGCGTGCCGATGAATTCGTGCTGGTGCATGATGCGGCGCGTCCGAACCTGTCGCAGGCCGATCTTGGCCGCCTGCTGGAAGTGGGCCGCACCGATCCGGTCGGCGCCATCCTGGCCGCGCCGGTACGCGACACGCTCAAGCGTGCTGGCGACGATGGCGGCATCGATGGCACCGAGCCACGTGAGCGCCTGTGGCGTGCACTGACGCCGCAGCTGTTCCGCCGTCACCAGCTGATCCGCGCACTGTCCGAGGCCGCTACCGCCGGTGTCGATGTGACCGACGATGCCATGGCCATGGAGCGCCAGGGCCAGCGCCCGCTGCTGGTGGAAGGCAGCGAGGACAACTTCAAGGTCACTACGCCGGCCGATCTCGATCGTTTCGAATTCGTACTCTCCCGCCGCGCCGGCTGACCGCCCGCGCGGCCCTGCTGCAAGGGCTGCATCCATGAGCACCTCCCCGTTCCCGCCCGTCCGTATCGGCCAGGGCTACGACGTCCATGCCTTCGCTGAAGGCGACCACATCATGCTCGGTGGCATCGCGGTGCCGCACAGCTGCGGCGTGATCGCCCACAGCGACGGCGACGTCATCCTGCACGCGTTGTGTGACGCCATGCTCGGTGCGATCGCGCTGGGCGACATCGGCCAGCACTTCCCGCCCACTGACGACCGCTGGAAGGGCGCGGACAGCAGCGAGTTCGTGCGCCATTGCGATGGCCTGCTGCGCGAGCGCGGCTGGCGTGTCGGCAACACCGACATCACCGTGATCTGCGAACGGCCCAAGGTCGGCCCGCATGCGCTGGCCATGCGCGAGCGCATCGGTGAACTGTTGCAGCTGCCGTTGGATGCGGTGAGCGTCAAGGCCACCACGTCCGAGAAGCTGGGCTTCACCGGCCGTGGCGAAGGCATCGCTGCGCAGGCGGTCGTGCTGCTGGTGGCCGCATGATCCCGTTGCCGCTCGCGTTTGGTGCGCCGCTGCTGCAGGCGCGCATCCGCACCACGCCGGAAGATTTCCAGGTCGATGAGTTGCCCGCTTTCGAAGCGACCGGTGAAGGCGAGCATCTGCTGCTGCATATCCGCAAGCGTGGCGCCAATACGGTGCACGTGGCCAAGGTCCTGGCCAAGTGGGCGGGCCTGCCGGAAATGGCGGTCAGCTACGCCGGCATGAAGGATCGCAACGCGGTCACCACCCAGCGTTTCAGCGTACATCTGCCCAAGCGCGTCGCGCCCGATCTGGCCGAGCTGGCCAGTGACGAGATCGAGGTGATCGACTCCACCTGGCACAACCGCAAGCTGCAGCGCGGTGCGTTGGCGGGCAACCGCTTCAGGCTGGTGCTGCGCGATGTGCAGGGAGATGCAGCGGCAATCGACGAACGCCTTCAGCAGATCGCCACGCGCGGCCTGCCGAACTGGTTCGGCGAGCAGCGCTTCGGGCGCGATGGCGGCAACGTTCCCGCTGCGTTGGCGATGTTCGGTGGCCGTCGCATGCGCAAGGACCAGCGTTCGCTGCTGTTGTCGGCGGCGCGTTCGGCCTTGTTCAACCGCGTGCTCGCTGCACGCGTGGAGCAGGGCAGCTGGGACCAGCCGCTGCAGGGCGAAGTGTGGATGCTGGACGGCAGCCGCAGCGTGTTCGGCCCCGAGCCCTACAGCGACGTGCTGGCCGAGCGCCTGGCACGTTTCGACATCCACCCCAGTGCTCCGTTGTGGGGCGAGGGTGAACTGCGTAGCAGTGACGCGGCCCGTGAGCTGGAGTTGGCGGCGCTGGATGATGACGAATCCAAGGCGCTGCGCGCCGGCCTGGAAGAGGCTCGGCTGAAGCAGGAGCGGCGCGCGCTGCGGCTGCGTCCGGCGCTGCTGCAGCACCAGTGGCTGGCCGATGATGTACTGGAGTTGTCCTTCGCGCTGCCGCCGGGCTGCTATGCCACCGCGGTCCTGCACGAGCTCGGCCAGGTCGAAGACGCTTCGCAGGCCTGACGGAAATGGTGGCGGAGGCGAAGAGCATCCACGCAGGCGTGGATCCACTTTCCTCCGCCCGCCACAGTAGATCCACGCCATGCGTGGATGGGCCGTCAGTAGATCCACGCCATGCGTGGATGGGCCGTCAGTAGATCCACGCCATGCGTGGATGAATCCCACCGGCAGAACGTCAGCGCCGCGCCAGCAGCACCAGCATGGCGCCGGTGCCGCCTTGCCCGGTCGGGGCGGAATGGAACGCCAGCACGTCGTTGCGCAGGCGCAGCAGCCGGTCCACCAGGTTCTTCAGCACCGGCGCACTGCCATCGGACTGCAGGCCCTTGCCGTGGATGATGCGCACGCAGCCGTACTCGTGGGCGTGCGCCTCCAGCAGGAACTGGCGCAGCATCATCTCGGCCTGCGCGGCGGTGGCGCCGTGCAGGTCCAGTTCGTCCTGCACCGAGTACTGTCCGCGCTTCAGGCGCTGGAACAGGCGTGGCGGCAGGTTGTCGCGCCGGTAGCTGGCAACGTCGCCCGCTTCCAGCGGGGCGTTGTCGCGCAGCAGCCGGGCGAACTCACCGGCGGCTTCTGCGTCGTCGCGCTCGGCCATGCGCGCGCGCGGTCTGGGCCGCGGCGCGGCAGGCGCGGGCTCCACTTCCTTGCGCAGCGGCGTCACTTCGCCGATGGCTGCACGGAACAATGCAGCCGGATCTTCGTCTTCAGGGTGCGACATGCGCACAGGTTAAACCGCCTGCGCGGGTCTGCCTATGACCGTTGGATGTCGCCCGTGACCGCAGACAGGGTAGGACCCAGCGCCCGCTTGCGGCACAATAGTCGGCGCACTTGCGGAGCTGCCGCCTCCCTGGAGGAGACGGGCGGGCTTCGCCCACGTTGCAAGGTGACGGGATCGAATTCTTGGAAAATCAAGCGGTTAAATCGAAGATGCGCATCCTGGTCAGCAATGATGACGGTGTCGACGCGGCGGGCATCCGGATGCTTGCATCCGTGCTGCGCGAGGCCGGGCACGAAGTCACGGTGGTCGCACCCGACCGCGACCGCTCCGGCGCCAGCAATTCGCTGACCCTGGATCTGCCGATCCGGCTCAAGCGCATCGACCACTACACCGTGTCGGTGGCCGGCACGCCCACCGACTGCGTGCACCTTGCGCTGACCGGCCTGCTCGAATTCGAGCCTGACATTGTCGTGTCCGGTATCAACAATGCCGCCAACCTCGGCGACGACGTGATCTATTCCGGCACCGTCTCGGCAGCGATGGAAGGTCGTTTCCTCGGTCTGCCCGCTGTTGCGGTGTCGCTGGTGACCCGCAATCACGACCCCAAGCATTTCGAGACGGCGGCGCGTGCCGCAGTGGAGATTGTTGCCCGCCTCAAGGCCGATCCGCTGCCGGCCGACACCATCCTGAACGTCAATGTGCCGGACCTGCCGTGGAGCGAGGTCAAGGGCTTCGAAGTCACCCGCCTGGGTAACCGCCATCGCGCCGAAGGCTGCATTGCGCAGAAGGACCCGCGCGGCAACGAGGTGTACTGGATCGGTCCGGCCGGCCGCGAGCAGGATTCCGGCCCGGGCACCGATTTCCATGCGGTGCGCACTGGCCATATTTCGATCACGCCGATCCAGGTCGACCTGACCCGCTACCAGGCGCTGGAAAAGGTCGCCAGCTGGGTCGGCGGCCTCACCGCCGCGCTGGACCAGCCGGCATGAGCCCACGCCTGCGCCTGCAGCCGGAAGCGGTCGGCATCGGCATGACATCGCAGCGTGTGCGTGACCGCTTGGTCGACCGCCTGCGCGAAGCCGGCATCGTCGACGAGTCGACGCTGAACGCGATCCGGGTGGTGCCGCGCCATCTGTTCATCGATGAGGCCCTGGCCTCGCGCGCATATGAAGACACCGCGCTGCCGATCGGCCACGGCCAGACCATTTCACAGCCGTGGGTGGTCGCGCGGATGACCGAGGCCGTGTTGCAGGTGGCGCCGAAGAAGGTGCTCGAAGTGGGCACCGGCTCCGGCTATCAGGCCGCAGTGCTTGGTGCGCTGGGGTTGGAGGTCTATACCGTCGAGCGCATCGGTGACCTGCTGCGGCAGGCGCGCAAGCGTTTCCGCGCGCTGGGCATGAATATCCGCACCAAGCACGACGACGGCCGCGTGGGCTGGGCCGAGCATGGCCCGTTCGACGCCATCGTGGTTACCGCCGCCGCACCCGCACTGGTCGATGCCCTGGTCGAGCAGCTGGCCGCAGGTGGTCGCTTGGTAGCCCCGGTCGGTGGCGCGGGCGCACAGTCGCTGGTGCAGCTCGACCGCAAGGACGACGGCAGCATCGAACAACGCGTGCTGGCGCCGGTCACCTTCGTGCCGCTGCTGTCTGGCATGCTCGATTGAATCCACGGAGCAGGGTTGCATGAAGATTTTCGGGCCGCTGTACGAGCGGGCGATGAAGTGGGCCGCGCATGAGCGCGCGCCGACCTATCTGATGGTGCTGAGCTTTTTCGAAGCCATCATCTTCCCGGTGATGCCGGAAGTGATGCTGGCGCCGATGTGCGTGGCCCAGCCCAAGCGCGGCTGGTGGTTCGCCACCCTCAGCCTGGCTGGCTCGATGGTTGGCGCGGTGATCGGTTACGCGCTGGGCCACTACGCGTTCGAAGCGGTCAAGCCGATGTTCGAGGCGCTGGGCATGCTGCCGGCGATCGAGCAGGGCATCGCTACCGTGCAGGCCAAGATGGTGGAATCGCCCTGGGCGGTGTTCACTTTCCTGGTGCTGGGTGGTTTCATGCCGATTCCGATGAAGGTCTTCACGTGGGCATCGGGTATCGTCGGCGTGCCGATGCCGCAGTACCTGTTGAGCATGTTGATCGGTCGTGGCAAGCGCGTGTTCGTGCTGGCTGCGGTCATCCGTATCGGTGGTGCGCGCGCCGAAGCAGCGCTGCGCCGATGGATTGAACCGCTGGGCTGGATCGCCACCGCGTTGGTGGTGGTGCTGATCGCCTGGCTTGTATGGAGGTCGAAGTTCGCATGAGTGCAGATCGTCTGAGCAAGGGAGTGCGCATCGGCGCGCTGGCGTTGCTGGTATCCACCCTGGCCGCCTGTGGCACCGCCACCGTGGTCCGGCCCAGTGGCGGCGGCAGCAGTGGCGTCAGCACGCCGAAGACGTCGGTGCCCAAGCCGGGGCAGACGGTGGTCGTGCGCAAGGGCGACACCATCTATGCGCTGGCCCGCATCCACGACATCACCCCGGCCGACCTGATCGCCTGGAACAACCTGGACAACCCGTCGACCATTTACCCGGGGCAGGTGATCCGCCTGTATCCGGCCGGTTCCGGTGGCGGCCGTGCGCCGACCACCGTGGTCACCGCGCCGCGTCCGGCTGGCAGCACGTCTGGCGGCAGTACCGCGCCGACGCCGGGTCCGGCTGGTCCGGTCAAGAGCAACATCGCCTGGCGCTGGCCGGCCGATGGCGCAGTCGTGGGCCGCTACGTGGCCGGCGATGCGACCAAGCAGGGCGTGGACATCGCCGGCACCAGCGGCGCGCCGGTGAAGGCCACGGCCAATGGCGTGGTGGTGTATTCCGGCGCCGGCCTGGTCGGCTATGGCGAGCTGATCATCATCAAGCACAGTGACCAGTGGCTGTCGGCCTACGGCCACAACCGCAAGCGCCTCGTCAATGAAGGGCAGAGCGTGAAGGCCGGCGAGCAGATCGCCGAGATGGGCCGTACCGGCGCCAACCGGGACATGCTGCACTTCGAGATCCGCTACAACGGCAAGCCGGTCGACCCGCAGCAGTATCTGCCGGCGAAGTAACCGGCCGCTCTTTTTCCGGGCGGATCCCCGGCCCGGCGCAGCGCGCCGGGCGTTCACCGAGGGCGCGTCCCATGGGCCGCAAGCGCCCTCGGCTCACCCGCTACAACGGCAAGCCGGTCGACCCGCAGCAGTATCTGCCGGCGAAGTGACCGGACATTCGCCCGCCTTGCGGGCGGATCACGGGAGCGCCGGGCCATGCCCGGCGGCGTGGGGCCTCAGCCTTCCAGGATGAAGGCGGCCGCTACCTTGCGGCCTTCGCCGGCAAGGATGTTGAAGGTGCGCGCGGCAGCTGGATTGTTCATCACTTCCAGGCCGATACCACGCGACAGGCAGGCGGCAATGACAACCGCCGGCGGAAACGCCTGGCGCTCGCCGGTGCCGAGCAGTATCAACGCCGGCTTCAGTGCCAGGATCGGCTCCAGGTCCGCCACCTGCAGCGCCGCGACGTCGGTCACCGGCCACTGCTCGACCAGCTGGTCCGGGGTCAGGAAGAAGCTGTTGCCCAGAACGCGATCATTCACCCGTGCCGAGCGACCGTCAGCGGCGCGCAGGCTGTAGGCGTAGTCGGGCAGTTCGTGGTTCAGCTGCATGGCAGGGTCCGATCAGCCGCGCGGCAGCACGATCTGGCGGTGTTCCTTGCTCGGGCGATACAGCACGGCCACATGGCCGATACGCTGCACCAGCGCGCTGTCGGTAGCCTGCACGATCTCGCCGATCATCACGTCGCGGGCGTCACGGTCTTCGGCGGCAACCTTCACCTTGACCAGTTCGTGGCGTTCCAGCACTTCGTTCAGCTCGGTCAGGAAGGCCGGAGTGACGCCCTTGCCGCCGGTCTGCAGCAGGGCCTTCAGGTCGTGGGCTTGGCCGCGCAGGAAACGGGTCTGGGAAGGGGTCAAGGCAGTGGGCATGCAGAAAACACGGTTGAATGGGACGATCAGGGTATCATGGCGACCCCATCAGCCCCTATTTCCAATGGCTACCCGCAGCAAAAGCAGCCAGCGCTGGCTCAAGGAACACTTCTCCGATCCCTTCGTGAAGAAGGCCCAAGCCGAAGGCATGCGCTCCCGTGCGGCCTACAAGCTTGAAGAACTGCTCGAACGTGACCGGCTGCTGAAGCCGCACATGGTGGTGGTTGACCTCGGCGCGGCCCCGGGCGGCTGGTCTCAGCAGGTTCGGAGGCAGATCGGCGATACCGGCCGCGTGCTGGCCCTGGACATCCTGGACATGCCGCCGCTGGCCGGCGTCGAGTTCCTTCATGGTGACTTCAGGGAAGAAGCCGTCCTATCGGAGTTTGAAGCCATGCTCGGGGATCAGCCGGTAGACCTTGTGCTGTCGGACATGGCCCCCAATAAGAGTGGTGTGGGCGCGGTCGACCAGCCGCGGATGATGCACCTGGCGGAGCTGGCCATGGATTTTGCCGACAACCACCTCAAGACTGGTGGGGCATTCCTGATCAAGCTGTTCCAGGGCGAAGGCTTTGACGACTACGTGCGCGACATGCGCCGCCGGTACGACAAGGTCTCCATCCGCAAGCCGGAGGCCTCGCGCAAGCGCTCTCCCGAGGTGTATGCCTTGGGTCAGGGAAAACGCGCCCACATGAAGTAAGCTCGACCCCGTAAGTTCGACCCCAACGCAACGCCAGCACTAAGAGGAACACCGGAGCCAATGAGGATGAACGACTTGACCAAGAACCTCCTGCTATGGGTGGTCGTCGCCGTCGTGCTGATGGTGGTCTTCCAGAGCTTCTCGCCCAAGACCTCGGGGGCCGGGGCGCAGGGCGCTTCGTACTCGCAGTTCCTGGACCAGGTGGACACCGGCAACGTGCAGAAGGTCGCCTTCGGCGGCGATACGCGCGGTGGCACGAGCCAGATCACCTACACCACCCGTGGTGGACAGTCGTCCACCATCACCGCGCCGTTCGATCGCGACCTGATCAACGTGCTGCGCACCAAGAATGTCGAGATCGTGCAGGAAGAGCCGTCCAGCGGCATCTCCCTCGGCGCGATCCTGATGAATTTCCTGCCGGTCATCCTGATCATCGGCTTCTGGCTGTTCATCATGCGGCAGATGCAGGGCGGTGGCGGCGGTGCCAAGGGCGCGATGTCCTTCGGCAAGTCGCGCGCCAAGCTGCAGGGCGAAGACCAGATCAAGGTCACCTTCGCCGACGTTGCCGGCTGCGACGAAGCCAAGGAAGAGGTCGGCGAACTGGTCGACTTCCTGCGTGACCCGTCCAAGTTCACCAAGCTCGGCGGCAAGATCCCGCGCGGCGTGCTGATGGTCGGCCCTCCGGGTACCGGCAAGACGCTGCTGGCCAAGGCCATTGCCGGTGAAGCCAAGGTGCCGTTCTTCTCGATCTCCGGTTCGGACTTCGTGGAAATGTTCGTCGGCGTCGGCGCCAGCCGTGTGCGCGACATGTTCGAGCAAGCCAAGAAGCACGCGCCGTGCATCATCTTCATCGATGAAATCGACGCCGTCGGTCGCCACCGTGGTGCCGGCCTGGGCGGCGGTCATGACGAGCGCGAGCAGACCCTGAACCAGCTGCTGGTCGAGATGGACGGTTTCGAAGGCGGCGAAGGCGTGATCGTGATCGCCGCCACCAATCGTCCGGACGTTCTGGACCCGGCGCTGCTGCGTCCGGGCCGCTTCGACCGCCAGGTGGTGGTCGGTCTGCCGGACGTGAAGGGCCGCGAGCACATCCTCAAGGTGCACATGCGCAAGTTGCCGCTGGCCGACGACGTCGTGCCGATGGTGATCGCGCGTGGTACTCCCGGCTTCTCCGGTGCGGACCTTGCCAACCTCTGCAACGAGGCAGCCCTGTTCGCCGCCCGTGGCAACGAGAAGGAGGTCCGCATGGACCACTTCGATCGTGCCCGCGACAAGATCCTGATGGGTGCCGAGCGCCGCTCGATGGCCATGAGCGAGGAGGAGAAGACCCTCACCGCTTACCACGAAGCCGGTCACGCCATCGTCGGTCGTTTGGTGCCCGAGCATGACCCGGTCTACAAGGTCACCATCATCCCGCGCGGCCGTGCGCTGGGTGTGACCATGTACCTGCCGGAAGGCGACAAGTACTCGATCAACCGCGTGGCGATCAACTCGCAGCTGTGCTCGCTGTATGGCGGTCGCGTCGCCGAAGAACTGATCTTCGGGCCGGACAAGGTCACCACCGGCGCCTCCAACGACATCGAGCGTGCCACCAAGATGGCCCGCAACATGGTCACCAAGTGGGGCCTGTCGGAGACCCTTGGCCCGATCGCCTACGGTGAAGAGGACGATGAAGTGTTCCTCGGTCGTTCGGTCACCCAGCACAAGAGCGTATCCAACGACACTGCGCGCCGCATCGATGAGGAAGTGCGCAGCATCCTGGACAAGGCCTATGCCCGGACCACGGAGCTGCTGACCGCCAACGTCGACAAGCTGCATGCGATGACCCAGCTGCTGCTGCAGTACGAAACCATCGACGCGCCGCAGATCGACGCCATCATGGAAGGGCGCGACCCGCCGCCGCCGATGGGTTGGACCAAGTCGAGCAAGGACGATGGCGGCAATGACAAGGGTGGCGACGCCCGTCCGCTGCCGCCGATCGCCGGTCCGGCCGAATCGATCTGACGGCCTGCCGTACGCAATGCAAGACGAGGCCGGGGCAACCCGGCCTTGTTGTTTCCGGGCCCCGGCCCATCCGATCCCGACAGTCCGCTGGAGTCCGCATGTCCGCCCCCAAGCCTGAACCGATTTCCCACACTGCCGAGATGGTGATCGCCACCGTGGTCGGCGTCGCCGTCGGCCTGACCGTGGACAATCTGCTGCTGGGCTGTGGCGTGGGTATCGCAGTGGGCATCCTGCTGAGCATCATCAAGACGCTGTACGTGGACCGGAAGCGTCGGCGCAAGTAGGGTTCTGCGGCCGGGCTGCGCCCGGCACCCACGGTAGTGCCGGCCGCTGGCCGGCAACCTCAACAGCAACAGCAACAGCCGGCATTCCGTGGGATGGCGGGGCGGTGTCGGATTGCGGGGACGCCGTGAACCCATCCTTGGGGGCTTGGCAGCCGCATTCATGCGGCTGACACCCCGCAATCCGACACCGCCCCGCCTTCGACAATTTCCCGCTGCTGTTGGGCCGCTGTTGGTAGGTGTCGAGCTTGGTCGACACGGTAGATCCACGCCATGCGTGGATGCTCTTCGTTCAATTGTCGAGATACTCGATTCCTATGGAGATTCATCCACGCACGGGGTGGATCTACCGGCCACCGGGAAACTGTCGAAGGCGGGATGGGTCAGGTTGCGGGGGTGTCCGCGGCATGGATRCCGCGGCCAAGCCCCCAAGGATGGGTTCACGGCGTCCCCCGCAACCGGACCCACCCCGCCATCCCACGGAAACCCGCTGTTGCTGTGGCTTGCGCCCTGGCCTCTGCGGGTGCAGGGCGCAGCCCTGCCGCCGTAAACTAACCTTCGTTGCCTGCAGGATTGACCATGTTCGACATCTCGCCCCAGCTCGATTGCGCCGGCCGCATCCTGCGCCTGGACCGTGCCCGGGTCATGGGTATCGTCAACGTCACCCCGGATTCGTTCTCCGATGGTGGTGCCCATGACACCAGCGAGGCGGCGGTCGCGCATGGCCTGAAGCTGGTGGAGGAGGGCGCCGACCTGCTCGACATCGGCGGCGAATCGACCCGTCCGGGCGCGGCACCGGTGTCGATCGACGAAGAACTGCGTCGTGTCGTGCCAGTCATCGAGCAGCTGGCAGCGCGCACGGCGGTCCCGATCAGCATCGATACCTTCAAGCCGGAGGTGATGCGTGCCGCGGTTGCTGCAGGCGCCGGGATGATCAACGACATCTTCGGCCTGCGCCAGGACGGTGCGCTGGAGGCGGCGGCGGACGCAGGCGTGCCGGTGGTGCTGATGCACATGCAGGGCGAGCCGGGTCACATGCAGGCCGACCCGCAGTACGACGACGTGGTCGGCGAGGTCCATGGCTTCCTGGTGCAGAGGCTGTTCGCTGCGGAGATGGCCGGCATCGCGAAGAAGAATCTGGTGATCGACCTCGGCTTCGGCTTCGGCAAGACCACGGCCCACAACATGACGCTGCTGGCCCGTTCGGAGCGTTTCCTTGAACTGGGCGTGCCGATGCTGGCCGGGCTGTCGCGCAAGCGCAGCCTGGGCGAGCTGACCGGTCGCCAGTCGCCGGCAGAGCGTGTTGCTGCGTCGGTGGCCGCGCATCTGATCGCCGTGCAGCGCGGCGCCCGTATCGTGCGCGTGCACGATGTGGCAGCGACGGTCGATGCGTTGAAGGTCTGGCTGGCGGTCGAGGCGGTACCCGCCGTGCGGGTGGATGCCAAGCCCACCCTCCGCTGGCCGGACGAAGACTGATGGCAGTGGATCAGCGGCCGCTGGCGATCGCCGTGATGGGGCCGACCGCCAGCGGCAAGACCGCCACCGCGATCGCGCTGGCGCAACAACTGGACGGTGAAATCGTCAGTGTCGATTCGGCGCTGGTCTATCGCGGACTGGATATCGGTTCGGCCAAGCCGGATGCTGCCGAACGCGCACAGGCACCGCACCACCTGCTGGACCTGCGCGATCCCTGGCAGACCTATTCCGCCGCCGAGTTCGCTGCCGACGCCGCCCGCGTGGTGGCCGACATCGTCGCCCGAGGCAAGACGCCGATCCTGGCCGGCGGCACGGGGCTGTACTTCCGCGCGCTGTTGCAGGGTCTGTCGCCGATGCCGGAGGCCGACCCGGCGATGCGTGCCGTGCTGAGCGCCGAGGCCGCCGAGCGAGGCTGGGCTGCGCTGCACGCCGAACTGGCCGCCGTTGACCCCTCCGCCGCCGCACGCATCCATGCCACCGACCCGCAACGTATCCAGCGGGCACTGGAGGTCTACCGGCTGACCGGCACGCCGATCAGTGAATGGCAGCGCCGCCCCGGGGTGGCCCCGTTGCCGGTGCGCACGTTGAAGCTGATTCTGGCGCCGCGCGACCGCGCCGTCCTGCACCAGCGCATCGAGGCCCGCTTCGACGCCATGCTCGCGCAGGGCTTCCTCGACGAAGTGCGCGCCCTGCGTGCATTGCCGGAAATGCGGGCGGTGGCCGCACCGCTGGACCTGCCCGCCGTCCGCGCGGTGGGGTATCGCCAGGCCTGGGAGTACCTGGACGGCGACGGGGACTTGGCCCGCTTCCGTGACAAGTCCATTTTCGCCACCCGCCAACTGGCCAAGCGCCAGCTCACCTGGCTGCGCGGTGAGCTTGATGCGCGCTGGTTCGACCCCCATATGGATGGAGAGCGCCTGGCGGGCGCGGTGTCGACCTTCGTTGCACGCTGAACCGGCGCTGGCCGTGTACCATCATGGGCCGGCAAGCGGCTCGGGGGCCGCGGCAACCGCCGGCTACCAATAAGAACAATAATCAGGAGTGTGCAATGTCCAAGGGGCAATCGCTGCAGGATCCTTTCTTGAATGCACTGCGGCGCGAGCGCGTGCCGGTTTCGGTGTACCTGGTCAACGGCATCAAGCTGCAGGGCACGATCGAATCGTTCGATCAGTTCGTGGTCCTGCTGCGCAACACCGTCAGCCAGATGGTCTACAAGCACGCCATTTCCACCGTGGTGCCGGCGCGCAACGTCAAGGTCGGCCCGGGTGGTGGGTACGTGCAATCAGGTGAGGATGGTCAGGCGGGTGATGAAGCAGACGAATGATGTTGGAGCGGTGAATGTTTGACCGCTCGAAAAAGGGCGAACACGCCCTGTTGATCCAGCCGCATTTCGGCAAGCTGGAAGACGATGTGCTGGAAGAATTCGGCGATCTGGCCCGCTCGGCCGGGGCCAGCATCGCGGTGACCATCACCGCGCGCCTGGATCGCCCCAACCCGTCGACCCTGATCGGCAGCGGCAAGCTGGATGAGATCAAGGCTGCCGCCGAAGCCACCGGCGCGGACCTGATCCTGGTCAACCACGCGTTGAGCCCGGGCCAGGAACGCAATCTGGAGCGTTTCCTCGAGCGCCGGGTGATCGACCGTACCGGTCTGATCCTGGACATCTTTGCCCAGCGTGCGCGCAGCCATGAAGGCAAACTGCAGGTCGAACTGGCCCAGCTGCGCCATATGGCGACACGGCTGGTGCGCGGCTGGACCCATCTGGAGCGCCAGCGTGGTGGTTCGATCGGTCTGCGCGGCCCGGGTGAAACCCAGCTGGAAACCGATCGTCGCCTGCTGCAGAAGCGGGTTGAACAGCTGCAGAAGCGGCTGGAAAAAGTCGAAGTACAGCGCACCCAGATGCGTCGTGCGCGCGTGCGCAGCGAGTTGCCGCGCGTGGCCCTGGTGGGCTACACCAATGCCGGCAAATCGACCTTGTTCAATGCGATGACCGGCGCCGAGGCCTATGCGGCCGACCAGTTGTTCGCCACCCTGGATCCGACCGTACGCCGGATCGCCGTGCCCGGTGGCAACGTCGTGCTGGCCGATACGGTTGGTTTCGTACGCGACCTGCCGCATGACCTGGTGGCGGCCTTCCGCTCCACCCTGTCTGAAGCGCGGGAAGCGGATTTCCTGCTGCACCTTGTCGATGCCGCCGATCCGCACCGCGAGGAGCGCATCGCCCAGGTCGATGAAGTACTGACCGCCGTCGGTGCCGGCGACCTTCCGCAGTTGCTGGTGTTCAACAAGATCGACCGCATCGAGGGTGCCGACGTGCGCCACGACGGTCAGGACGGCGTGCCGGATGAATCGCGGCGTGAGCGGGTGTGGATTTCCGCACGCGACGGGCAGGGCATCGAACTGTTGCAGGCCGTGCTCGGCAAGCGGTTGGGTCTGCAGCACGTCACCGGCGAGCTGCGCCTGCCGCCAAGTGCCGGCCGCCTTCGCGCGCGCCTGCACCAGTTGGAAGTGGTGCGCAGTGAAGAGGCTGATGAAGAAGGCTGGCTGTTGCAGGTCGATCTTCCCATCGCCGAGGCCGAGAAGCTGGCGGCCAGCGCCGATGGCGAGCCGATCCGGGCCCTGCTGCCGGAGAAGCTGCCCGAATGGTGAGGGAGTGCCGGCCGTTGGCCGGCATGTCCTGCGGCCGCGACACCACCCTGCCATCTGCGGTACAACGTGCAGGTTCTTCACTTTTCAGCTACCCCGATGGCCTTCCCGACCGACGCCGAACTCAATGCCCAGGCCGCTGCGCTGGGCCAGCGCCTGCAACAGGCTTCGCTGCAACTGGTGACTGCTGAAAGCTGCAGCGGTGGCTGGATCGCCAAGTGCATGACCGACATCGCCGGTTCCTCGGCGTTCTTCGACTGCGGCATGGTGGTTTACAGCTACGAAGCCAAGCAGCGCCTGCTCGGCGTGCGCGCGCAGACGCTGGAACAGTTCGGTGCGGTCAGCCGCGAAGCCGTGCTGGAAATGGTGTCCGGGGCGCTGGTCAATTCCGGTGCCGGCATCGCGGTGGCGGTGACCGGTATCGCAGGTCCGGGCGGTGGCAGCCCGGACAAGCCGGTCGGCAGTGTCTGGATCGGCTGGAAGCGTCGCGGCGGTTATGCCCGTGCCGAGCTGTTCCAGTTCGATGGTGACCGTGAAGCCATCCGTCGGCAAACCGTAGCGGCGGCATTGCACGGTATCGACGCCCAGCTGTGACATGCTGCTCCGGCAATCAACCGGAGTAGGCAACGATGTGGGAGACGCTGGGCACCGTCCGTGACCTTGGTCGGCTGCAGGAAATCGCCGCCGTCCTGATCCGCTATGGCTTCGGCGACGTCGTGCGGCGCATCGGCCTGGCCACGGTACTGGAACGTGCCGGCCGCCTGCTGCACTGGAACGAGGAGCGGCAGGAAATGCTGCGGATGACCGCGCCGGTGCGCGTGCGCAGCGCCCTGCAGGATCTCGGGCCGACGTTCGTGAAGCTGGGCCAGGTGCTCGCCACCCGCGTCGACCTGCTGCCACCGGACTGGATCGCCGAACTCTCCGAGTTGCAGAACGCGGTCCCCGCATTGCCCTACGAGAAGATCCGCGAACAGCTGGAGGCCGACCTCGGTGCGTCTCCGTCGCAGGTGTTCGCCTTCCTTGATGAAACCCCGATGGCCGCTGCTTCATTGGCCCAGGCCCACCGTGCGCGACTGCGCGATGGCCGGGAAGTGGTGCTGAAGGTGCGTCGCCCCGGTATCCGTGACGTCGTTGAAGCCGATCTGCGATTGCTGGCACGGCTGGCCGAGATCGTTGAGGCGCGCCTGCCCGATCTGCGCCGCTACCGCCCCGCCGAGGTGGTGCAGCAGTTCACCGTGTCGCTGCGCCGCGAGCTGGATTTCGCTGCGGAGTGCCGCAATGCCGAGCGCATCGCGCGCAACTTCGAAGGGCGTGACGACATCCTGATTCCGGCGGTGCACTGGCAATGGACCTGCGAAAGCCTGAATGTCCAGGATTTCGTCGACGGCATTGCCGGACGCGATCTGGCCGGTGTCGATGCGGCCGGCATCGACCGCCGTGAACTGGCCCGGCGTGGCGCCGACATCGTATTGAAGATGGTGCTGGAGGACGGCAGTTTCCATGCCGATCCGCACCCGGGCAACATCATCTACCTGCGCGACGGCCGCATCGGCGTGATCGATTTCGGCATGGTCGGCGCGTTGTCGGAGGTGCGTCGCTTCCAGGTCGCGCAGCTGCTGCATGGTCTGGTTGAACAGGATCCGCAGGGCGTGGCCGATGTGTTGCTGGACTGGGCCGGTGGCGTGGAAGTGGACGAGAACCGGTTGCAGCATGACATAAGCCTGTTCGTCGACCAGTACCGCGGCGTGCCGCTGAAGGACCTGCGCATCGGCCTGATGCTGGGCGACATCACCCAGCTGCTGCGCAGCTACAACCTGACCCTGCCGGCAGACTTGGCGCTGATGATCAAGGCCTTCCTGACCCTTGAGGGCATGGGCCGCCAGCTCGACCCGGATTTCGACATGGCCAGCGCCGCGCGCCCGTTCCTGGAGCGGGTGGTGCTGCAGCGCTATGCGCCGCGGGCGCTGTTCAAGCGTGGCCGACGCAGCTTGCTCGGCATGATCGACTTTGCCGGTGAACTGCCGCGGGACCTGCGCAAGCTGGTCCAGGCGGCGCGCCGTGGCCGCCTGCAGCTCAAGGTGGAGACCAGCGCGCTGCAGGGCTTCGGCGACCAGGTCAATCGTGCGGCGAACCGCTTGGTGATGGGGATCGTCACCGCAGCCTTGATCATCGGCTCCTCGATCGTGATGCACAGCGTAGGGGGCGTCTCCAGCCGCTGGCTGCTGGCGCTGGGCGTGTGCGGTTTCATCGGCGCAGGGTTCTGCGGGGTGTGGATCCTGTTCTCGATCTGGCGCAGCGCCAAACCCAACAAATGTGGATTGGGGCGGAATCGCGCAGCGATTCCTGCAGAGCCGACCGCTGGCCGGCTGCTTTTGCGTTTGCCGCCCGGCTATTCGCCCGATAACCGAGCATGGCCCTGCACTACAGGTCGGTTTCGGCCCGCATTGCGCCTTGACGCACCCGGCACTTGCAGCGCTGGGTATTAGTAGTAATACTACTAACCATGGACCTGACCGACACCCAGCAGGCGATCCTGCAGTTGATCGCCGAGCGTATCGAGAGCGAAGGCGCACCTCCTTCGCAGACTGAAATCGCGCGTGCCTTCGGCTTCAAGGGCGTACGCGCAGCGCAGTATCACCTGGAGGCGCTGGAGCAGGCCGGGGCGATCCGTCGCGTGCCGGGCCAGGCCCGCGGCATCCGTCTGGTGCAGGCACCGCCGGTGGAGAAGCTTGCCGAGCCGGGTCTGCCCGACAGCGTCCTGCGTCTGCCGATCCTGGGTCGGGTTGCTGCGGGTCTGCCGATCGGCGCCGACATCGGCTCGGATGATTTCGTGGTGCTGGACCGCGTGTTCTTCTCGCCGGCACCGGATTACCTGCTGAAGGTGCAGGGCGATTCGATGATCGACGAAGGCATCTTCGATGGCGACCTGATCGGTGTGCACCGCACGCGCGATGCCCATTCCGGGCAGATCGTGGTGGCCCGCATCGATGACGAGATCACCGTCAAGCTGCTGAAGATCGCCAAGGATCGCATCCGCCTGCTGCCGCGCAATCCCGATTACAAGCCGATTGACGTGCTTCCGGACCAGGATTTCTCGATCGAGGGCCTGTACTGCGGGCTGCTACGACCGAACCGTTGACGATTCACCCTGCATTTCCCGCGGTCTTTTGTGGCGATTCTCTGGTTCTGCTGAGGTTGGTACGGATGTCCGATAATTTTTTTCCGAACGCCGGGCAGAATCTCAGCCTGTGCGATACGCCAGCCTTAAAGTGAACCCATGGCCAAGAAGACTTCCAAAGACAGCACCTCCAACGACGTGACCTCTGCAAGGACCAATCCGATGGACGAGAACAAGAAGCGCGCCCTCGCTGCAGCTCTGGGCCAGATCGAAAAGCAGTTCGGCAAGGGCTCGGTGATGCG
Organism: Stenotrophomonas sp. 2YAF26; assembly: GCF_052114625.1. Lineage (NCBI taxonomy): Bacteria > Pseudomonadati > Pseudomonadota > Gammaproteobacteria > Lysobacterales > Lysobacteraceae > Stenotrophomonas > Stenotrophomonas sp. 2YAF26. Next base: position 27,859 of record NZ_JBFRFC010000013.1, read on the forward strand.
CATGGGCGACCGCGTGGTCGAGCCCGTCGAGGCGATCCCGACCGGTTCTCTGATGCTGGATATCGCATTGGGCATTGGTGGCCTGCCCAAGGGCCGCGTGGTGGAGATCTACGGTCCGGAATCCTCCGGCAAGACCACGTTGACCCTGCAGGCCATCGCCGAGTGCCAGAAGCTGGGTGGTACCGCCGCCTTCATCGATGCCGAGCACGCGCTGGACCCGATCTACGCAGGCAAGCTGGGCGTCAATGTTGACGATCTGCTGCTGTCGCAGCCGGATACCGGTGAGCAGGCGCTTGAAATCGCCGACATGCTGGTGCGTTCCGGTTCGGTGGACATCCTGGTGGTCGACTCGGTCGCCGCGTTGACCCCCAAGGCTGAAATCGAAGGCGAGATGGGCGACCAGTTGCCGGGTCTGCAGGCGCGTCTGATGAGCCAGGCGCTGCGCAAGCTGACCGGCAACATCAAGCGCTCGAACACCCTGGTGGTGTTCATCAACCAGCTGCGCATGAAGATCGGCGTGATGATGCCGGGCCAGAGCCCGGAAGTGACCACCGGCGGCAACGCGCTGAAGTTCTATGCCTCGGTGCGCCTGGACATCCGCCGTATCGGCGCGATCAAGAAGGGCGACGAGATCATCGGCAACCAGACCAAGATCAAGGTCGTCAAGAACAAGCTGGCGCCCCCGTTCAAGCAGGTCATCACCGAGATCCTGTACGGCGAAGGCATCAGCCGCGAAGGCGAGCTGATCGATATGGGTGTCGAAGCCAAGCTGGTCGAGAAGGCCGGTGCCTGGTACAGCTACGGTGAAGAGCGCATCGGCCAGGGCAAGGACAACGCCCGTGGCTATCTGCGCGACAACCCGCAGGTTGCCGCCAAGCTTGAGGCTGAGCTGCGCGAGAAGTTCCAGCCGACCGAAGCCGTCCGTGAGGAAGGCGAAGACGAAGGCGACGACGAGTAAAGGCTTGCTGTGGGGCAGGGCGGCGCCGTCAGTGACGTCGTCCTGTCCTGCAGATTCGGTTTCCCCGACGGGGGACGCGCCAGGGACGGCGCATTTGATTGAAGGCGAGAATGAACGATTCCGACGCCCCGGCACCCGGCCGCAAGCGCCGCGTACGCGAACAGACGCCTGTCCAGCGCGCCCTGGGCCTGCTGGTCCGTCGTGAGCACTCGCGCAAGGAGCTGACCCGCAAGCTGACGTCCCGGGGCATCGAGGACGAGGCCGCGAAGGCGGCGGTCGACAAGCTGACCGAGGCCGGTTGGCAGGACGACACCCGGTTTGCCGAGAATCTGGTGCGCATGCGCGCCAATACGGGCTATGGCCCCATCCATGTACGTGCCGAGCTGGGAACCCACGGGCTGGACAGCGAGCAGATCACTGCCGCGATGGATACCTTCGAAGGCGACTGGACGGAGAACGCCCGGGATCTGGTCCGTCGCCGCTTCGGTGAGGCCGGTCCGCAGGACCTCGCGCAGCGCCGCAAGGCTGCCGATCTGCTGGCCCGCCGGGGCTTTGATGGCGACAGCATCCGCCGCGCGACCCGCTACGATCCGGACGACTGAGACTGATGGCGCCGGGCCTGATACCCTTTGGGGTTTCGGCGGTCCGTTCGACCCTGGCCACTGCGGCCGGCGGCACGGGCCCCGGCCCGCAGACTGCCAGCCCCCATGAACGCATCCGCCAAATTCACGACATCCCAGATCCGCAGCGACTTCCTTGAATTCTTCAAGGGCAAAGGCCACACCATCGTGCCGTCGGCGCCGCTGGTGCCGGGCAACGATCCGACCCTGCTGTTCACCAACTCCGGCATGGTGCAGTTCAAGGACGTGTTCCTGGGCGCGGAAAAGCGCAGCTACGTGCGCGCGGCCGACGTCCAGCGCTGCCTGCGTGCCGGTGGCAAGCACAACGATCTCGACCAGGTGGGCTACACCGCCCGCCATCACACCTTCTTCGAAATGCTGGGCAACTGGTCCTTCGGCGATTACTTCAAGAAGGATGCGATCGCCTGGGCCTGGGAGCTGCTGACCCAGGTCTGGAAGCTGCCGGCCGAGCGCCTGCTGGTAACGGTCTACCAGACCGACGACGAGGCCTACGCACTGTGGCGCGACATGATCGGCATTCCGGAAGACCGGATCGTCCGCATCGGCGACAACAAGGGCGCGCCGTTCGCCTCGGACAACTTCTGGCAGATGGCCGATACCGGTCCCTGCGGTCCGTGCACCGAGATCTTCTACGATCACGGTGACCATATCGCCGGTGGCCCGCCGGGCTCGCCGGACGAGGACGGTGATCGTTTCATCGAGATCTGGAACCTGGTCTTCATGCAGTTCGATCGCCAGCAGGACGGCACGCTGATGCCGTTGCCGGCGCCGTGCGTGGACACGGGCATGGGCCTGGAACGCCTGGCTGCGATCCTGCAGCACGTGCATACCAACTACGAAATCGACCTGTTCCAGGCGCTGATCCGCAAGGCATCGGAGCTGACCGGCACCGCTGATCTGGAAAACAAGTCGCTGCGCGTGATCGCCGACCACATCCGCGCCTGTTCGTTCCTGATCGTCGATGGCGTGCTGCCGTCCAATGAAGGCCGCGGCTACGTGCTGCGCCGGATCATCCGCCGCGCACTGCGGCACGGCTGGATGCTGGGCGTGCGCCAGCCGTTCTTCAGCAAGCTGGTGCCGACCCTGGTCGAGCAGATGGGCGAGGCCTACCCGGAACTGCCGGCGCAGGCCGATACCGTGGTGCGTGCCCTGCAGGCAGAAGAAGAGCGTTTCGCCGAGACCCTCGACTCGGGAATGAAGATCTTCGACGACGTTGCGGCCAAGGTCAGCAATGGCGTGATCCCGGGCGTGGACGCGTTCCGCCTGTACGACACCTACGGCTTCCCGCTCGACCTGACCCAGGACATCGCCCGCGAGCGTGACCTGACCGTGGACATCGACGGCTTCAACGCCGCGATGGAGACGCAGCGCGAGACCGCGCGTGCCGCCGGCAAGTTCGGCGGTGGCGTGACGCTGTCGGCCGATCTGGTCGCCACGCTCAAGCCGACTGTCTTCCTGGGCTATGACCGCCTGCAGGCCGACGGCCTCGGCGTGGTCGCGATCCTCAAGGATGGCCGCCCGGTGGAAACTGCCCAGGCCGGCGACGAGGTCATCGTGCTGACCAACCAGACTCCGTTCTACGCCGAGTCCGGCGGCCAGGTCGGCGACACCGGCACCTTGTCCGCTGCCGGCGTACAGCTGCAGGTGAGCGATACCCAGAAGTTCGCGGGCCAGTTCCATGGCCACGTCGGCAAGCTCACCCAGGGCAGCCTGAAGATCGGTGACGTGCTGTCCGGCCAGGTCGATGGCGAGCGCCGTGGCGCCACCATCCTCAACCACTCGGCGACCCACCTGCTGCATGCTGCCCTGCGCGAAGTGCTTGGCACCCACGTGCAGCAGAAGGGCTCGCTGGTGGCGCCGGACCGCCTGCGCTTCGACTTCTCGCATTTCCAGCCGATCAGCGCCGAGGAACTGGCGATCATCGAGCGCAAGGTCAACCAGCAGGTGCGCGCCAACAACGCCGCCGAAGTGCACAACATGGGCATGCAGGAAGCGCTGGACTTCGGCGCGATGGCCCTGTTCGGCGAGAAGTACGGCGAGAACGTGCGCGTGCTGAAGATGGGGGACTACTCCACCGAGCTGTGTGGTGGTACCCACGTCAACCGGACCGGTGACATCGGTCTGTTCAAGATCACCTCCGAAGGCGGTGTCTCGGCCGGTGTGCGTCGTATCGAGGCCGTCACCGGCCAGGGTGCGCTGGACTACGTGGATGCCGAGGAGGCCCGTCTGGCCGAGGCTGCCGAGTTGCTGGGTGGCAGTGCTGCCGACGTGGTCGAAAAGATCCGGGCCCTGGGCCTGCGCCAGAAGCAGCTGGAGCGCGAGCTGGAGGCCGTGAAGGCCAAGGTCGCCGCCGGTGCAACCGCCGACCTGTCCGGCCAGGCCGTCGAGGTCGCCGGTGTGAAGGTTCTGGCTGTCCGCCTGGAAGGCTTCGACGCCAAGGCCCTGCGCGATGCCATGGACCGCCTGAAGCAGCAGCTGGGCGACGCGGTGATCGTGCTGGCCGGTGCCCAGGACGGCAAGGCCGCCCTGGTCGCGGGCGTGAACGGCAGTGCAATGGGCAAGGTCAAGGCCGGGGAACTGTTGTCCCATATCGCCGGTCAGATCGGGGGCAAGGGCGGCGGACGCCCGGACCTCGCCCAGGGTGGTGGCGAGGACGGGCCCGCCCTTGCCACCGCGCTGGCTGCGGTCGTCGAATGGGTCAGCCCCCGCCTGTGATGAACCCCTGCCGTCCCCCTCCTTGTAGGAGCGGGACGGCTGACGGTACCATTGCGAATCTTTTCCCTTTGTCGTGGGCGCGCTTCTTGACGGAGCGTCAAGCCGGTGGGGGATACCCTTCCACACGGTTCCATGGAGACTTAAAAAAATGTTGATCCTGACTCGCCGCGTCGGCGAAACCCTGATGATCGGTGACTCGGTGAGCGTCACCGTGCTTGGCGTCAAGGGTAACCAGGTGCGTATCGGCATCACTGCGCCGAAGGACGTCGCTGTGCATCGCGAAGAGATCTACCAGCGCATCCAGCGTGGTGACGAAGCCGGCAGCACCGGTGGTGAAAATTCTGCGGAATAAGGCTTTACCTTCGCGCGTGATTAACGTTATGATTCACGCCCCGCTGAGGTGCAACGCACCAGACGCGGAGAAAACCCCGGAGCGATGCCCGAGCGGCTGAAGGGGCTCCCCTGCTAAGGGAGTATAGGGTCAAAAGCTCTATCGAGGGTTCGAATCCCTCTCGCTCCGCCAGATGCAAAAGAACGCCCGCAGATCCAGGATCTGCGGGCGTTTTCTTTGTGCGTCGCGTTGACCTGCGGCCGACGATCGCGGTGCTAGGTTCGCAGCATGACCGCCGAGCGGACCCCGCCGATGACCAGTGCGAACAAGGCCACCCTGCTGGCTGCGAATGCTGCGATTTCCGTATTGGATATCGAAGGGTCCCTGCAGCACTGCACCGATGACATCGAGTGGAACGCGATCGGTGACACGGTCATCAGTGGCAAGGCGGCCCTTCGCCAATGGATGAAAGCGAACTACCAGGAACCTCCCGAGTTCACCGTGATCGAACTGGTGGCCGAAGATGACATGGTGGTGGCTGTGGGCACGATCGTGACCACGGACACCGATGGCCGACGGACCACGCGTCTTTACAGCGACGTCTGGCGTTTCCGTGACGGCAGGATGGCTACGCTCCGGGCCTTTGTTGTCGACCCCGGATCAGCTGCCTGATGCAGCCAGCGCCTGCGAAGGTCCGGCCAACGGGCCGCAGCTGGGTATGATCGAGGCATCATGACGCCGCCTGATTCCCCGCAGGACCCGCTGCAGCGCTTCCGTCCGGCGACGCAGGCGTGGTTCCGTGCCGCGTTCGACGCCTCCACGCCGGTGCAGGATCAGGCCTGGTCGTCGATCGGTGCCGGTCAACATACCCTGGTCATCGCGCCAACCGGATCGGGCAAGACACTTGCCGCATTCCTGCATGCCATCGACCAGCTGTTCGCCGAGCGTGATCGGCAAGCGCGTGCAGCGCCGTCGGCCAAGCCGGTGCGGCGCACCCGCGTGCTTTACCTGTCCCCGATCAAGGCGCTGGGCAGCGACGTGCAGCGCAACCTGCAGGTGCCGCTGCAGGGCATCATCGACGAGCGCGCCCGACGCGGCGAGCCGGCGGTGCAGCTGACCGTCGCATTGCGTACCGGCGATACCTCCAGCAGTGAACGTGCAGGCCTGGTGCGGCGGCCGCCGGACATCCTGATCACTACGCCCGAGTCGCTGTACCTGATGTTGACCTCGCAGGCACGCGAGATCCTGCGCGATGTGCATACCGTCATTCTCGATGAAATCCATGCAGTGGCCGGTGGCAAACGCGGTTCGCATCTGGCGCTGAGCCTGGAACGGCTGGATGCGCTGCTGCACGAGCCGGCGCAGCGCATCGGCCTGTCGGCCACGGTGCGGCCGGTCGACGAGGTGGCGGCGTTCCTGGGCGGCGACCGCCCGGTGAGCGTGGTCCAACCCGGCTCGGCGCGGCAGCTGCAGATGCGCATCGTAGTGCCGGTGGAAGACATGTCCAGCCTGACTACGCAGGGCACGCCCGGGGAGCGCGACGGCGGCGCGCGGATCGGCTCGATCTGGCCGCACGTGGAGGCAAGCATTCTCGACAATGTGCTGCGCCATCGCTCGACGATTGTCTTTGCCAATTCGCGTGGCGTAGCCGAAAAGCTGACCGCGCGCCTGAACGAGCTGCACGCCGGACGCAGTGGCGAAGACGGCGCAATCCGTGGCGATTCGGGTAACGGGTTGGCCTATGGCTCTTTCACCGGCGGTACGGTCAACCGGGTCTCCGCTGCGCCGGCACTGATTGCACGCGCGCATCACGGATCGGTCTCCAAGGAGCAGCGCGGCGAGATCGAGCAGGCGCTGAAATCGGGTGCACTGCGCTGCGTGGTGGCCACGTCCAGCCTGGAGCTGGGGATCGACATGGGGCTGGTTGACCTGGTGATACAGGTGGCCGCGCCGCCGTCGGTGGCCAGCGCCCTGCAGCGCGTTGGTCGCGCCGGCCACCAGGTGGGCGGCATGTCCCGCGGTCTGGTGTATCCGCGTACGCGGCGCGACCTGATCGATGCCGCCGTGGTGGTGGACAGCATGCTGGCCGGACGCATCGAGGCCATCGCTCCGCCGCGCAACCCGCTTGATGTGCTGGCCCAGCAGACGGTGGCGGCGGTGGCGATGGAGCCGTGGCAGGCCGATGCCTGGTATGCCCGGGTACGCCGAGCCGCGCCGTACCGCTCACTCCCGCGCAGTGCTTTCGACGCCGTCCTGGACATGCTTTCCGGCCGCTATCCGTCCGAGGATTTCGCCGGCTTCCGGCCGCGGCTGGTATGGAACCGGCAGAGCGGTGAGCTCAGCGCTCGCCCTGGTGCGAAGCAACTGGCGGTTACCAGCGGCGGCACCATTCCCGACCGTGGCATGTACAGCGTGGTGCTGCCTGAAGGAGAAGAGCGGGCCGGATCGCGTCGCGTCGGTGAGCTGGACGAGGAGATGGTCCACGAGTCGCGGGTGAATGATGTGATCACGCTGGGCGCGACCTCATGGCGGATCGACCAGATCACCCACGATCAGGTGGTGGTGACGCCCGCACCCGGACGTTCGGCGCGCCTGCCGTTCTGGCGTGGCGAAGGTGTCGGCCGCCCTGCCGAACTGGGACAGGCCATCGGCGCGTTTCTCGCCGTGATCGAGGCTGACATCGATGGCGGTGACACCCCTTCGAAGGCGCTGCACGCACGCCTGCAGGCTAGTGGCCTGGACGCCAACGCGATCAGCAACATGCTCGGCCTGGTCGCCGAGCAGCGGCAGGCCACGGGCGTGCTGCCCACCGATCTGCGTCTGGTGGTGGAACGCTGCCGCGACGAGCTGGGCGACTGGCGGGTGATGCTGCATTCGCCGTATGGCCGCCGCGTGCATGATCCGTGGGCATTGGCGGTGGCAGCACGATTGCGCGAACGCTGGGGCATCGACCCGGCAGTGGTCGCCAGCGACGATGGCATCATCGCGCGGATTCCCGACAGTACCGGGCGCGTTCCGGGGGCGGACATGTTCGTGTTCGAACCGGAGCGGTTGCGCCGCACGATCACCGCGGCGGTCGGTCATTCGGCACTGTTCGCGGCGCGCTTCCGCGAGTGTGCCTCGCGCGCACTGCTGTTGCCGCGTCGCACGCCGGGGCGTCGATCGCCGCTGTGGCAGCAGCGCCTGCGCGCCGGCCAGTTGCTGGAAATCGCGCAGGCCCATGCGGAGTTCCCGATCCTGATCGAGACCGCCCGCGAGTGCCTGCAGGATGTCTACGACCTGGATGCGCTGGACGCGCTGATGCAACGCGTTCAACGCGGCCAGGTGCAGTTGCTGGACGTCGCGACCGAGGTGCCTTCGCCGTTTGCGGCCAATCTGCTGTTCGGCTATGTCGCCGAGTTCATGTACGAGGCGGACGTGCCGCTGGCCGAGCGCCGCGCCTCGGTGCTGTCACTGGACAGTGGCCTGCTCGCCGAGCTGCTGGGCCAGGTAGACCTGGGCGAACTGCTGGATGCGGGGGTGGTCGATCAGGTTGAACGTGAACTGCAGCGGCTGGAACCTGCGCGCAGGGCCCATGGCATGGAAGGCGTGTCCGACCTGCTGCGCGAGCTGGGACCGTTGCCTGCATTGGACCTGGCGCTGCGCCTGTCCGATCCGGAATGCGTGGAAGTGCACCTGGCAGCGCTGCAGGCGCAGCAGCGCGCCATCCCGGCTTCAATTGCCGGCCACACGCAGTGGGTCGCCGTGGAGGACGCCGCACGTGTGCGCGATGCGTTGGGTACGGCGCTGCCGGGCGGGCTGCCCGAGGTGTTTCTTGCAGGCATGCCCGATCCCCTCGGCGATCTGCTGGCCCGCCACGCACGTACGCATGCGCCCTTCACCAGCAGGGCGCTGGCCACGCGGTTCGGGCTGGGTGTGGCGGTGGTCGACGGCGCGCTGAAAAGGCTGCAGGAGCAGGGGCGGGTGCTGCGTGGCAATTTCGGCGCAGCGCGGCGACAGCAGGGAAATGAGGGGGGGCATCCGTCGCCGGATGTAGTGCACGAATGGGTCAGCGAAGATGTGTTGCAGCGTCTGCGCCTGCGTTCGCTGCAGGCCGCACGTGAAGCCACCCGGCCGGTGCCACCGGCAGCCTATGTGCGCCTGCTGCTGGAGGGGCAGGGGGTGTTGCTGGAAGGCGGCGCCGGGCATGCCCGCAATGGTGCCGTAGCGGCCATGCTTGAGGGCAGCGACGGCGTTGCCCGTGTGGTCGAGCAGCTGGCGGGGTTGCCGCTGCCGGTTTCGGTGTGGGAACACCAGGTCCTGCCGGCCCGGGTGCGCGACTACGCACCGGCCCTGCTTGATGAGCTGCTGGCCACCGGCAGGGTGCTGTGGGCCGGGCACGGGCGGCTGGGTGACGACGACGGCCTGGTGTCGCTGCACCTGCAGGAACATGCCGCCGAAACGTTGCCGCTGCTGCCGGAAGCGGATCCGGCGCTACGTACACCGATGCAGGACGCCATCGTGCAGGTCCTGGCCGATGGCGGCGCCTACTTCGCGCGGCAGCTGGCCACGCAGGTGCAGTCACGCCTGGCCGGTAGTGCGGCGGCGGCCGAGGACTTCCAGCTGGCGCTATGGCAGCTGGCCTGGAGGGGCGAAGTGAGCAGCGACCTGTGGTCGCCGTTGCGAGCCCTGGCCGGTGTGCGCCAGCAGCGGGCGCGCGTTGCGTCGGCCTCGCGGCGCACGCGGGGTTTCCGCTTCATGCCGACGCTGGACGCGCGGGCCACGGCGCTGGACCCGGCCATTGCCAGCGGGCCGACCCTGGCGGGGCGATGGTCGTTGCTGCCCCGCGAGCGCAGCAACGACACCGTGCGCGCGCTGGCGCTGGGCGAAGGCCTGCTTGATCGCTACCGGGTGGTGACACGGGCGGCGGCAATGACCGAAGCGGTAACCGGTGGGTTCCCTGCACTGCAGCCTGTCTATCGAGGCATGGAAGATGCCGGGCAGGTCCTGCGCGGCCGCTTCGTGGCGGGGCTGGGCGGAGCACAGTTTGCAGAGCGCGGCACCATCGACCATCTGCGCGAGCTGTCCGAGCGTGTGCCGCGTGAGCTGTCGGTCGTCGCGCTGTCAGCGCTGGATCCGGCCAATCCCTTCGGCAGCCTGCTGCCGTGGCCGCAGCCGGTGGCCGGTGCACGTCCGCTGCGGCGTTCCGGTGCGATGGTGGTGATCGGCAACGGCCGGTTGCTGCTGTACCTGGCGCAGGGCGGGCGGCAACTGTCCAGCTGGATCGAGGGCGGAGCAGGGGATGCGGCCAACACTCTGGTTGCCGCTGCACAGGCCCTGGCCGTGGCATTGCGCCGGGGGCGGCGCCTGTCCTTCACCCTGGAACGGATCAATGATGTGCCGGTGCATCGCGGCGCGCTGGTGGACGCGCTGCGGGCCGCAGGCTTCAGCAACGAGCCGCGCGGGCTGGGATGGAACGGCTGAGCGCGGCGGAATCACCTCGATGAATGCTCACCCCGTGGGGCCTGGCCCCGGATCGGACTGCCGGACTGTGATGCAGTTCGTTACGCGCCTGCCCCGGTGGCTGCAGAGTCCGGGTAGTGTGGCCATCGTGCACGTTGCGCAGACGGTTCTTCACTCGACAGGAGACTCACATGAAGCTGTTTTCTGCTGTGCTGCTGTCCCTTCTTTCGCTGCAGGCATCGACGGCGCAGGCAGCCGACGCTCCGCCTTCGCCCCTGCTCGGCCGCTGGTCGCTGGAGATCGCCACTTCCGCACTCCCTGAGGCACAGCGGCCGCAACAGGTCGTACTGGAATTCAAGGATGCCGGTGCGGGCAGGTGGAGCTCGCACGTGGATATCGTCCTGCATGACGGCAAAACCATGAAATCCGACGGTACGCTGGCGCTGGACGGTACGCCTGCGGCGCTGACCGGCAGCTACGGCGCCAACCAGGCAACGCTGAAACTGCCGGCGCCGAACACGCTGGTGATGCAGCTGGTCGATCATGGCGCGCCGGCGTCCACCCGCGTGTACACGGTGGCCGCCGATCGTTCAACGATGACCGAAACCAAGGCCTTCTTCGGCCATGACGGCACGCCGATCCTGCAGACCAACCTGTTCAAGCGGTTGCCGTAGTGATGTGATGCAACGGCACCCACAGAAGCGTGCTCTGCGGGTGCCGTTGCTGTTCTGTCATGCCGCGGCGGGATCGCGCTTGCCGGTGTCGATGCCGTACCGGTCGATCGCCTGCTGCAGCAGGCCCCGTTCCACATGCCCGTCATCGGCCAGGGCCTTCAGTGCCGCCAGTACGATGAAGTGGCGATCGACTTCGAAGAACGTGCGCAGCGATTCGCGAGTATCCGAGCGGCCAAAGCCATCGGTGCCGAGTGCGATGAAGCGCCGGTCGTTGATGAAGGGGCGGATCTGGTCGCCTACGATCTTCATGTAGTCGGTTGCCACCACCACCGGCCCGGCATGGTCCTGCAGGCACTGCTGCACGTAGGGAGCGCGCGGCTCGTCGGCCGGATGCAGCAGGTTCCAGCGCTCGGCAGCCAGGCCATCACGGCGCAGTTCGGTCAGGCTGGTGGCACTCCAGACATCGCTTGCGATGGCGAAATCCTGCTGCAGCAGATCGGCGGCGGCCAGCACCTCGCGCAGGATCGAGCCACTGCCCATCAGCTGCACGCGAGGCTGTGCCGTGCTGTCGGCAGCAGCGGGACGCAGCAGATGGAGCCCCTTCAGGATGCCGGCTTCGGCGCCGTCAGGCAGGGCCGGGTGCGGGTAGTTCTCGTTGAGCAGGGTGATGTAGTAGTAGATGTCTTCCTGGTCCACATACATGCGGCGCAGGCCGTCGTGGATGATCACTGCCAGTTCGAAGTTGTAGGTCGGGTCGTAGGACACGCAGCTTGGAATCACCGAGGACAGCACGTGGCTGTGGCCATCGTCGTGCTGCAGGCCTTCGCCCATCAGGGTAGTGCGGCCGGAGGTGGCGCCAAGCAGGAAGCCACGGGTGCGCGCGTCGGCCGCTGCCCAGGCCAGGTCGCCGACGCGCTGCAGGCCGAACATCGAATAGAAGATGTAGAACGGAATCGTGGCCAGGCCGTGGTTGCTGTACGCGGTGCCCGCTGCGATCCACGAACAGATTGCGCCGGATTCGTTGATGCCTTCCTGCAGGATCTGGCCGTCCTTGGACTCCTTGTAATAGCTCAGCTGGCCGGCGTCCTGCGGGGTGTACAGCTGGCCCAGGAAGGAATGGATGCCGATCTGGCGGAACAGCCCTTCCATGCCGAAGGTACGCGATTCATCGGGCACGATCGGGATCACCAGCCTGCCCAGTTCGGGATCCTTGAGCAGGGTGGTGAGGATGCGTACGAAGCCCATGGTGGTGGATTGGCCACGATCACCGCTGCCCTGCAACTGCCCGTTGAACGTGGACAGCGACGGCAGCGGCAACGGATCGACCTGGGTCAGCCGTGCCGGCAGCTGGCCGCCCTGCGCCTGGCGACGCTGCGCGAAGTAGAGCGCCTCGGCGCTGCCCGGTTGCGGGCGCAGGTAGGGCATCTCTTCCAGCTGCCCGTCGCTGACCGGCAGGTCGAAGCGGTCACGGAACGCACGCACCGCGTCGGCGCTCATCTTCTTCAGCTGGTGGTTGATGTTCTGGCCTTCGCCGGCCTCGCCCATGCCGAAGCCCTTCACCGTCTTGGCCAGCACCACGCTCGGGCGACCGCTGGTGTTCACCGCCTGCTGGTAGGCGGCGAATACCTTCTGCGGATCGTGGCCGCCGCGTGCCAGTGCCCAGATCTCGTCGTCGCTCATGTCCGCCACCAGCGCCAGCAGTTCCGGGTAGCGCCCGAAGAAGTGCTCGCGCACGTAGGCGCCGCTCTGCGACTTGAAGGTCTGGTAGTCACCATCCACGCACTCCATCATGCGCTGGCGCAGCAGCCCGCTGTGATCGCGTGCCAGCAGCTCGTCCCAACCGCTGCCCCAGATCACCTTGATCACGTTCCAGCCGGCGGCGCGGAAGGTGCCTTCCAGTTCCTGGATCACCTTGGCGTTGCCACGCACCGGTCCGTCCAGACGTTGCAGGTTGCAGTTGACCACGAACACCAGGTTGTCCAGGCGCTCGCGCCCAGCCAGCGAAATGGCCGCCAGCGATTCGGGCTGGTCCATTTCGCCATCACCGAGGAAGGCCCAGACCTTGCGACCCTGGTGCTGCTTCAGCCCCCGGTATTCCAGGTAGCGCATGTAGCGGGCCTGATAGGCCGCCGTCAGCGGGCCCAGGCCCATCGACACGGTGGGAAACTGCCAGAACCCTGGCATCAGCCGCGGGTGCGGATACGAGGACAGGCCCTCGCGTCCGGCTTCGCGGCGGAAGTTGTCCATCTGCTCGGCACTGAAGCGGCCTTCCACGTACGCCCGGCCGTAGATGCCCGGGGCCGAATGACCCTGGATGTAGATCATGTCGCCGTCGAAGGTTTCGGTCCGTCCACGGAAGAAGTGATCGAAGCCCACGTCATACATGACTGCTGCGGATTGGTAGGTGGCGATGTGGCCGCCGACATTGGAATGCCTGCCGGCACGCAGCACCATCACCATGGCGTTCCAGCGGATCATCGCGTTCAACCGCCGCTCGATTGCCAGGTCACCCGGGTACGCGGGCTGGCGTTCGAGCGGGATGGTGTTGGTGTAGGCGGTCCACGCGCGGGTGTGCAGGTCGCCATGCTGCTGCACATCGAGTGCATCGAGCTGGTCCAGCAGATAGTGCGCGCGGGGGCGGCCGCCGGCCTCGATCACCGCCTGCAGGGACTCGCGCCATTCGCGGGTTTCCTGCGGATCGGCGTCGAGAGGGAAGTGTGCCTGGTTCATGCTGCGTCTCCAGAGAGCGCCGGTTCTGCACCTGCACGGCACCGCCGGCAGGGCGACAGCTCTGGAGCGGAGTCGCGCCGGCAGGTCCGTGGCGCGGGGGCGGCCGTGGTGGCTGCCGAGGAGACAAGCGTAGGCGCCGTATCGGCTGGCGGGTAGACGGGCGACGATTGGGTCTGCGCGAACCTTCGCTTGGCCATGCGGCGCTGCAATGCGGATGTCATCGTTGGTGTGCACCCTGCTGGGTTTTCCAGCCTCGGGGTGGTTGGTCGGTTGTGAACAGCGTCAGGATCTGGGAGAAGAGCTACGCCTTGCGGCGCCGCCTGCTGCGTGGCTTCTTCCTTCGGCGTGGTTCACAGGCTGCCGATGCCGAGGACCTGGCCCAGGAGGTCTACCTGCGGCTGCTGCGCAGTACCGGCGAAGATGCCCAGGCGATCGAGAACCCCGAAGCCTATCTGTTCGCGGTGGCGGCCAACCTGGCGCGTGAACAGGCACGCTCGCGCTCCGGCCTGCCGCAGATCGAGGACGTCGACCTGCTGGCCGAGGTGCTCCGCAGCGAGGAGGACATCGAAGCTGATTTCGAGCGGGCGCAGCGCTGGAGCGGAATCCGCGGCGCCATCGCGCAACTGCCGCCGACGACGCGGCAGGTGATGGAGCTGCACTATCGCGATGGGCTGGATTGCCGGCAGGTGGGGGCACAGCTGGATGTGTCGGTGCACATGGTGCGCAAGCACATCGGCAAGGGACTGGATGCCTGCAGGAAGGCGCTCGGCGCCGGGAAGGATGGATGAACCGGCAGGAGCCTGCAGCGATGGATGACGAGGTGGCCGAGCAGGCCGCGCACTGGTTCCTGTGCAACCGCGAGGGTGACCTGAGCGCCGCTCAGCGCATCGAGTTCATGGCATGGATGAAGCGCTCTCCCGAGCACATACGCGCGTACCTGCATGTACTGCACGTGCACCGGCAGGTAGGCGCGGTGATGGTGGCGTACGGACAGGAGCAGGGGGACAGGGCCGCGCTGCCGGAGCTGCCGGCAACGGCGAAAGTCGTGCCGTTGTTTGCCGTACCGGTGCCCGTGCCGCGCGCCGTGGTTGCATCGCGATCACGCCGACCACTCTGGAGGCGGGTGGCTGCGGTGGCCTGCTGCCTGTTGCTGGTGGCCGGACTGGTGCCGTGGCTGATGCCTCGCGAACAGATGCTGATCGCCGGCCACGGGCAACTGCGTGAGGTGGTGCTGGCTGACCGGACGCAGGTGCGCCTGAACGCAGACAGCCGTCTGCGGGTGAACATCGGCTGGTTCAGCCGTCGGGTTGAACTGCTGAGCGGCGAGGCCACGTTTGATATCGCAGCGGATCGCCGGCCGTTCGAGGTGCAGGTTGGCGATCTGCAGATCCTCGACATCGGCACCGTGTTCGATGTGTCGCGCCGTTTGCAGAGTACGCGCATCGGCGTGGTGTCCGGCGAGGTGGAGGTCTGGACCGCCGGTAGCGGGCAACGACGGCTGGCGCAGCTGCCTGCCGGGAAGGTGGTCCAGGTCGATCACCGCAGCCATGCGGTGCAGCCATTGGAAATACCGGTGTCGATGCTGCTGGACTGGCAACAGCGCCGGGTGTCGTTCCGCGATGAGCGGCTGGACGAGGTGGCGGCAGCGTTCAACCGCCACAACCAGATACAGGTGCGGCTGACCGACGACGCGGCGCGGGCGGCGCGCCTGTCAGGCAGCCTGGAAGCGCATCGGGTCGCCGCGCTGCAGGCATTCCTGCAGCGGGACGCACGCTTCGTCATCCGCCGCGAAGCGGACACGGTATGGGTGTCCAGCCGTTGATCGGGGTTCGGCGAAGGGCTGTCAGAAAAAATTCATCGAATCGGCGTTCTTCACTTCCGCCGATGCCGGCTCTTACTTGGGAGAAGCCGCCGTCGCATGCCGACGCGGTACCAGCAGTCCTCTCTCCTCCAAGGAACCGTGATGCGCAAGAAGCTCTATCTGTCGGTGGTACTGGCCTTGTCTCCCTGTCTGGGTGCGCATGCACAGGCGGCGTCGGCCAATGGGCTTGAGACCCGGGTCACCGCAGCGATCGCCGCGCAGCCGCTGAGCCAGGC
Source organism: Stenotrophomonas sp. 2YAF26 (assembly GCF_052114625.1). Lineage (NCBI taxonomy): Bacteria > Pseudomonadati > Pseudomonadota > Gammaproteobacteria > Lysobacterales > Lysobacteraceae > Stenotrophomonas > Stenotrophomonas sp. 2YAF26. The sequence continues at coordinate 43,447 of NZ_JBFRFC010000013.1, forward strand.
GCTGGAGCAGCTTTCACGCAGTTCAGGCGTGCAGTTCCTGTATGCCGGCGCGGGTTCTGCACCCATGGCGGGCGCGGTACCGCGAGGGGCCACCGTCAAGCAGGCGCTGGACACGCTTCTGGCCGGCACCGGCCTGCGCTACACGGTGGTGGACGGCAACGTGATCGCCATCGACGCGGCACCGGTCTCGCGGGAAAGCCGGCCGGCCGCACCTGCATCGCGCCCACCGGAAGAGGTGGTGGCCCCGACCCTGGGCACGATCAAGGTAATCGCCGCCCATGAGGTCATCGACCAGAAGAAGACCTCGCCGGTGATCAAGGATTCTGTGATCTACGACGAGATGGACAGCTACGGCGATGAGACGCTGGCCGAGAGCCTGATGGCCGCGCCCGGCCTGAGTGCGGTGGAAGATGCGGGCGAACCGCGTTACGTGACGGTGCGCGGCGTGCAGGCCAATCTCAACTACACGACCATCGACGGCATCGCGATCGCAAGCGTGGGCGGCAGTGGCTCCGGCGAGCGCATGAACAACCTGCAGCTGATTCCCAGCGACATCGGCACCCGCACCGACATCTACAAGAGCTTCAGCGCCGAGCAGGCACCGGATGCCATCGGTGGTGTGATCGACATCATCAGCCGCAGCGCCTTTGACCGCTCCGGCAAGTACGTGTTCGCCGACGTGGCCGGCATCCATTCCACGGCCGAGACCAATGTGGGGCGCAGCGCGGGTGGCGACCACAAGACCCTGGGCCACTTCGGCAAGAGCGCCAAGGCAGTGTTCTCCAACCAGTTCGGCGGCGACGATCAGTTCGGCATCGTCGCGGTCGCGCGCTACGAACAGCGCTCGCGCAACAGCGTCAAGCGCTGGGTGGAATCGAACTACTACTACAACGATGCCGGCAAGTACCTCACCGATGGAACCACCGGCCCCGACGAGGCGAAAGGCTGGAACGGTCTGCGCGCGCCGGGCAACTTCAGCACCGGCACCTACACCAACTACATCACCAACTTCGGTGGCTCGGCCAAGCTGGAATGGAAGCCATCGGACGACCCGTTCTATGCCTCTCTGCTGCTGTACTCGTACCGGTTCTACGAGAACTCGACGATGAACAAGACCGATCTGTATGGCAATGCCAAGTTCCCGATACGCAACCAGACCGAGGACGGCGGCACCACCCAGATCAACAGCATCTACATCAAGAATCGCCATGACCGCTGGGACCGCAGCAACCGCGGTGCGATCGCCAGCTTCAACTGGGATATCGGCGACCTTTCGCGGCTGACCCTGCGCGCCGGCCACACCGAAGAGACCTTCCACAACACCCAGGTCTACTGGGGCGTACGCGCGTACCCGAGCAACCTGTTCGTCGACTACGCCAACGACAGCCATGGCTTTCCAAACGCGGTGGGCGTCTCGGACTCCAGTCTGCTGACCAGCTCGTCGTTCAAGCTCAATCCCGCGCAGGCCTACATCTCGCCGCGTGACGCCAAGGAGAGCATCGACAACCTGCGTGCCGACTTCAGCTACAACATCGATGCCGATGCGCGCGGCTTCGGTCTCGCTGCTGGTGCCGAGTATCGCCACCTGAAGATCTGGCAGGACATCGATTTCGACTACTACAAGACCAGCGCGACCCTGAACGACTATCTGTATCCCGGTTCGACGCTGCTTGGCAGCGTCCCCGGCTTCCCGCTGATCGACAACCGCAAGTGGCATGACGAGCTGTACCCGAAGCTGGGCAACAATGATGCGGCCTACCCGAATGCCGATTTCACCAGYGACTACAAGTACGTGGAAGACATCGCCAACGCCTACGTTTCGGCGCATTACGCCTGGGACCGGCTACTGCTGATCGGCGGCCTGCGCTATGACCACACCTCCTTCGATGCGTTCAGCCCGTTCAGTGATGATGGCGGTACCACCTACACCTCGGCATTCCGCAAGAGCAGTGGCGGCTACAACAACCTGCTGCCGTCATTGAATGCGACCTTCAAGCTGAGCGAGAACCAGCGCCTGCGCTTCTCCGCCAGCCGCACGCTGGGCCGGCCGACACCCAGCAACATCGCCCAGGCCACCAGCACCAGCTGTGGCGATGACGAACTGGGCGGAGGCTTCTGCACCATCAAGCAGGGCAATGCCTCGCTGCAGCCGCGCCGCGCCACCAACCTCGACCTGGCCTGGGATCTGTACTTCAACGGCAACAACGGCGTTGTGTCGCTCGCGTTGTTCGACAAGGTCATCAAGGACGACATCTATACCCTGACCACGTTCGAGAACATCGGTGATGTCCGCTACCGCGTCACCCAGCCCATGAACACCGATGAGTCCACGCTGCGCGGTGTCGAGTTCGCGGTGGCAAACCGCAACCTGCAGTGGGGCCGCCACCGCTTCGACATGTACCTCAATGCCACCCGACTGGACGGGCAGACCAACTACCGCATCAGCGATGGCAGCCAGCGCCGCCTGGACCGCCTGCTGTACCAGCCGGACTGGTCGGTGAACGGCTCGGTGATCTGGCGCATGCCGTGGAAGAGCTCGCAGCTGCGCGTGTCCGGTACCTACCGCAGCCGCATGCTGGTCGACTTCGGCGATACCCAGTGGCTGGACTCGTACTACGACCCGTACATGACCTTCAACCTGGCCTTCAGCCACAAGGTCAGCAAGCACGTGACGCTGAAGTACGAGGCGAAGAACCTGTTCAATACCCAGCCCACCTACAGCACCGGTCCGAACGGACGCTTCCGCACCGAGGTCGACGACTACGGTCGCTTCTTCTACTTCCACATCATCTACAACTGAAGGCGACCGTCGTGGATACGATCAATCGCAGGCGTTTCCTTGCCCTGTCCGGACTTTCCGCATTGGGTGCGTGGGCCGGCACTGCCCGCGCGCTGGCTGCGCAGAGCGATGCGGCAGCACTGAATCCACGCAATCTGTTGGCCTCGCCGCGCTTTGCCAGTACGCCGTTCACCCTCGGCGTGGCGTCGGGTGATCCGTCGGCCGACGGCATGGTGCTGTGGACGCGGCTGGCCACCGAGCCCCTGGTGTTCGGTGGCGGCATGCCCACCCGGCCGATGGTGGTGGGATGGCAGGTGGCTGATGACGAGGGCATGCGCACCGTGGTGCGACAGGGTACCTCGCTGGCCCACCCCGAACTGGGCCATGCGCTGCACGTGGAACTGGACGGCCTGTTGCCTGGGCGGCCGTACTGGTACCGCTTCACCGTGGGAGGCCATGCCAGTGCGATCGGACGCACCCACACCCTGCCTGCGGCGAACGCGCCGATCAAGCGCGTGCGCTTCGCGGTGGCCGGATGCCAGCATTTCGAGGAAGGGCACTACACGGCCTGGCGGCACATTGCCGAGGAACCACTCGATTTCGTGTTCCATTACGGCGACTACATCTATGAGGGTGAAAGCCAGCCCGGCATGCGGAAGATGAACGGTCAGCCGTTCACCAACCTGCGCAACCACGTTGGCCCACAGACCTATACGCTCGACGACTATCGCCGCCGCTACGCGCAGTACAAGACCGATACGGACCTGCAGGCGGCGCACGCTGCGTCACCGTGGTTCGTCACGTTCGATGACCACGAAGTGGACAACAACTGGGCGGGTGCCGAAGACCAGGACGGTACGCCCAGCGAGCTGTTCCTGCTGCGCCGCGCACAGGCTTTCCAGGCGTATTACGAAAACATGCCGTTGCGCGCTTCGTCGTTCCCGCGCGATGGTCATATGCAGATGTTCCGTCGCGCGCGCTACGGCACGTTGCTGGACCTGCACCTGCTCGATACCCGCCAGTACCGCAGCAAGCAGGTGGACATGGCGCAGCGCGGACAGGTGGAATCTTCCGAGCGCAGCATTGTGGGCGCGAAGCAGGAGCAATGGCTGTTCGATGGCCTGGCCGATGCCGCGCCGCGCTGGCACGCGATCGCGCACCAGGTCTCACTGGGCAACTACATGCGCGAGAAGGACGGCGTCGTGCAGTCCTCCGATGACCAGTGGTCCGGCTATCTGTCCAGCCGCCGGCGCCTGCTCGATCACATCCAGAAGGTGGGCTTCGGCAACGTGGTGACCGCCTGTGGCGATGCGCACCGCCACTATGCCAGCGACCTGGTGCAGGACAACGCCGATTCCGGGGTGATCTCCAGCGAGTTCCTGGCGACCTCGATCAGCTCGGGCGCCGACGGGCAGGGCATGGATGCGTATGCAGAGAACCAGCTGCGGCACAGTCCCCACCTGAAAGCGACGACGGACAAGCGCGGTTACGTGCTGTGTGATGTCACCCGCGATACCTGGATCGGTGACATGAAGACGCTCGATACGGTCATGCGGCCGAACGGCACGCTGCAGAGCTGGAAGCGCTATGCAGTGGAGCACGGCCGGCCGGGGTTGCAGGAGGCCTGAGCGGGATGTTCCACCCTGTGGAGCCGAGCACGCGCCCGGCTCCACAGAATCACTTTCAGCCGTGATCGAAGCGCAGCGGTTCGCTGCCCATGGCAGGGTCGCTGGTGCCAGGCCGGCCGTCTTCGGCACGTCCGGCGAGGCGTTGCTCGACGCCCTGCGAGCGCACGATCAGGTCGTACCAGCCTGCGGTTGGTGCGGGATCCCAGGCCAGTACGGTTTCCGCGCCGGCCACCAGCTGCAGTTCGCGGGTGGGCATGTGGCCGGCGTAGGCGCCGGCCTGCACCTGGACCTTCCGCGCTGAAGGGGATGAATTGCGCAGCACCAGCCGCATCTGGCCATCCGCGCGCTCCACGTGCGCGTGCAACGGCGCGAGCGTGCCAGCGCCGCGATAGTGGCGATGGAATCCATTCGGCCCCAGCAGCCAGAGGTCGTAACGACCCTGTGCATCCAGTGGCCAACGATCCCGCAACGGAGTACCCGGTACCACGGTGTAACGGCGCGGGATGGCGTCCAGCTGCAAGCGGTCGTAGACATGCAGCACGGCCGTGGCGCCATCGCTGGCCAGCTGCAGGCTGAGGCCCTCGCCATCCACCGACGTGGCCTGCACCTGCGGCCGATAGGGCAGTGCCCGCGCCGGACGCACGCCCGGCGCCTGGCGAGCCGGATGCAGGCCATCGGGCAGCGCAGGCACGGTACGGCCGGGCAGGGCGGCGGCGCGCGCTGCGACGGCGGTGACATCCGGCAGCGCCTTGACGAAGGGGCGCGTGTCGCGCTGGGCGAAGTCGAAGGCGTTGCTCAGGTCACCGCAGACCGCACGCCGCCACGGCGAGATGTCCGGCGCGGCCACGCCGAAGCGGCGCTCGATCAGACGCAGCACCGAGGTGTGGTCGTACACCTGCGAGTCGACCCAGCCGCCACGGCTCCACGGCGAAATCACATACAACGGTACGCGCGGGCCGAGACCGTAGGGACGACCGCGCAGCTCGGCGGCATCGTATTTCTCGTCGCCCGGTGCCCGGTTGCGGTGGTATTCGCCCTCGGTGCTGACCGCCGACGCACCGGCCCAGCCATCGCCAAGCGGGGAGGGCGGTGCCGGTGGCGGCACATGGTCGAAGAAGCCATCGTTCTCATCGAACATCAACAGCAGGGCGGTGCGGCTCCAGACGTCCGGGTCGGCGGTCAGCGCATCCAGCACGCGTGCGGTATAGGCCGCCCCCTGCGCGGGGCTGGACGGCCCCGGATGCTCGCTGCCGGCTGCATCGGCGATAATGAAACTGACCTGCGGCAGGCGGCCGCTGATCGCGTCCTCGCGCAGCTGCGCCAGGCCACGGGTACTGACGCCGCGTGCACGCAGCTCGGGGTCATGCCCCGGGTCGCCGCGGTGCGCCTGGCGGAAGGCCTCGAACCCGGCCAGCGGGTTGTCGGTGAAGTTGTCGGCCATGTCCTGGTAGATCTGCCAGGACACGCCGGCCTGCTGCAGTCGCTCGACATAGCTGGTCCAGCGATAAGACTCCGGATAGCCGCCCTGCTCGGGGAAATTGTCGTGCGAATTGGCGATCACCGGGCCGCCTGCGCGGGCCTGGGCATCGTTGTGGCCGGTCCACAGGAACACGCGGTTCGGGTTGGTGCCGGCCTGCATCGCGCAGTGGTAGGCATCGCAGAGGGTGAACGCATCGGCCAGGGCGAACTGGAACGGCATGTCGCTGCGCTGGAAGTAGCCCATCGAATGGTTCTGCTTGGCCTTGGGCCAGTGCGCCATGCGTCCGTGGTCCCACGCCTGCTGTGCGTCAGGCCAGGTGTGGGGCGTACCCTCCACCCGCATGTAGCCGAAGTGCGCGGCGGTATCCAACGGGAAAGGAGCGATCGCGCGTTGCCCGCTGGCATCGGGCTGCAGCCACAGGCTGCGTGGGCGGTCGCTACCAGGCAGGGGCGACGCTGGGGCCACGAAGCGGTCGCCGAAACCACGTACGCCCGGCAGGGTGCCGAAGTAGTGGTCGAACGAACGGTTCTCCTGCATGAACACCACGATGTGCTGCAGGTCCTGCAGGCTGCGCGTGCGCGAAGCAGGGGCGATCGCTGCTGCCCGGGCGATGCTGGGCAGCAGCGGCGAAAGGCCGGCGGCGACGCCGGCCTGCAACAGTCGGCGTCGGCCGGTATCGGTCACAGGGTCACACTCACAAGTCCACGCGGAAGGAGATGCCGACGGTGCGCGGGGCGCCGATGAAGGCGTTGTCGCGGCCGTCCACCCCTGCAAGATAACGCTTGTCGGTCAGGTTGCTCACCACCAGGTTGGCGCCCATGCCCTTCAGGCGCGGCGACAGGCCCTGCAGGTCAAAGCCGATGTTGGCGTTGAACACGGTGGCCGAAGGCAGCTTGTTGACGTTGGCCGCATCCAGGTAGCGTTCGCCCAGGTAGCGGCCGGACAGGCCGAAGTTCCAGTTCTCGCCCTGCCAGTCGGCCGACACCACCAGGATCTGCTCCGGCTGGCCGATCACCTTGGCGCCATCGACGATGCCCAGCTGCGTGTCGCGCGCGTCGTTGCCGCTGCCCAGGTACTTGGAACGGTTGTAGGTGTAGGCCGCATTGATGCGCCAGCCATTGTCCCAGCCGTAGCCGAAGGCCGCTTCCAGGCCGTTGCTCTCCACGCCGCCGAAGTTCTCGTAGACGCCATCGGTCTCGCCGAGGTAGTCGATGCCGCTGACCAGGCCGGCCGGCAGGTAGACGATGCGGTTGTCGAACTTGATGTTGTACAGGGTGACCGAGGCGGTCAGCGGCCAGCGGCTGATGCGCATGCCCAGTTCGATGTTGTCGGCGGTCTCCGGTTCGACGTTGCGGAAGCGCTGCGGATCGGTTTCACCCAGCACGCCGGACGGGATCGCGGCGAAGTTCTGCGAGTAGCCGGCGAACAGTTCCATGCCCTCCACGCCGGGGGCCCAGGTGAAGCCGGTGGACAGCAGCGGATCGGACTTCGAGTCGGACTTCACATTCTCGGCGGCGCCGATCACGCGGCGGCGGGACTGGTCGACGAAGAACTGCTTTACGCCCAGGCGCGCGCTGAACGGGCCGAAGCGGGCCACGTCCTCGACGTAGTACATCTGCTCATCGACCTTGTACTTGTCCTCGAACTGCACCCAGTAGGGCTGGTGGTCGAAGGCGATGTCCTGGCCGACGTTGAGCAGGCGGTGCCAATCGCGGCGCACGGAACGGTCCAGCTTCTCCACCCACAACCCGCCGCGTACGGTGTTGTCGATGGCGCCGAAGGTCTGCCGCCATTCAACGTCGGCGGTCACGCCCACGCGATCGTTGTCGTAGTGGGAGTGGCGGTAGGACTGCGCGCCCTGCACGTTGCCGGCGTAGCAGTTGGGGTCGTACTCGGCGCTGAAGCCGAGTCGCGGCGTGCAGCTGGCCAGGCGCTGGGCGGAACTGCCGTCGGGGTTCACGAAGTAGATCTGGCCGCGATTGCTGCCACCGTAGACCGTCCTGCCGCCGAGGTACTCCGACTGCGGGCGACCGGCACCGTCGTCGTTGACGTCGGCCAGGTACGGCGGCAGCCAGTCACCGCGGCCCTGCATGCGGTGCCCGTAGGCGGCCATCGAGGCCTTGAAACCGTTGCCGCCATCGAAGGCTGCGCGCAGGTAGCCGAACGTGTTCTCGCGCAGTGCGCGCGAACCGGAGCGATAGTTCTGGTCCAGATACGGAATGCCGGTCAGGGTGCCCACCAGGCCGTCGCGGTCGGGGTTGGTGGCGAACCCCTTCGGCGAAACACTGGTGTACTCCGGCTCGTCGGCATCGTTGTAGGACAGGTAGCCGGTCAGGGTCCAGCGGTCCAGCTCGGTGATGAACTTGCCGGCGATGTTGTCGTTGCTGGTGTGGCCGGTGCCATCGATCCAGTCGTGCACGCGCGCCGACGATGCGCTGATCCACGCGCGGGTGTGTCCTGCAAGCAGGCCGGTGTCGTAGCGTACGTAGTACTTGTGCGCTTCATTGTCACCGGCACCCACCACCATGCGCAGTCGCTGTTCCTGCAGTGGGTCGCTGGTGAGGAAGTTCAGGGTGCCACCGAGTGCTTCGTTCGAGCGCGAGGAGATATCGGCCGTACCCTGGCTCACTTCCACCGTTTCCAGGTCGAGCGTGTCGATGTAGCGGTTGGCCAGCGAGCCGCCGCCATAACCGGAACCACCATTGGGCAGGCCATCGATGGTGGTGCCGATCTGCTGGGTGTCGCGGTTGGTGACAAAGCCGCGCATGCTGATCTGCGTGCCCCACACCGACGAACCGGTGGCATCGGCTTCGCTGACGACCACGCCGGGCACTTCGTTGAGCGCGCCATTGACGCTGCTCAACACGGTCTGCCGGTTCAACGTTTCCTGGCGCACCGAGGTCTTGGCATAGCTGGTGGCTTGGCCGATCACCTGCACCTGGTCCAGGGTCCGCGCGTCGGCGCTTCGCGTATCGGCCACATCGCCCTGCGGTGCTTCAGCCAGGGCATCCAGTGCGGGAGCAATCAGCAGGGCAAGCAGCGAGATACGGGGAAAGCGCGCAATCGTTCGCATCGAAACCGGACCTTCAAGGGAGGAAAGTCCGGGAGTGTCGGCAGCGCCGATGACATGGCGGTGACGCGCAGATGCAGGGAGTGTGTTGTGTGACGGCCGGCAAGACCGGGGCATTGCTCAGTAGCGCGCGTCCTTGGGTTTCGGATCGCGCGGCCAGTCCTTGGCCTTGCCGGCGAAGTCCGGGCGCGGCTGGTTGATGAAGTAGCTGGCGATATCCACCGCGTCCTGGTCGGGCATCACCTGCTGGCCCAGTGGCGGTTCACGGGTCATTGCCGGCGGCATGTTGTGCTTGACGAAGCCTGCGGCCTTGTACAGCCGCGCCATGCCGGCACCGATGTTGAAGCTGCGCTCGCCCCACAGCGGCGGGAACGCGATATCGCCGCTGGCATCGCGCCGGCCTTCGCCGTTGTCGCCGTGGCAGGCGGCGCACTGCGCGGCATACAGCGCCTGTCCACGTATCGGGTCCGGTGTCAGCGTGCTGTCGATCGGCCCTTCGCTGGGCGCGGCCACGCGCGCACCCTCCGGTACCGGGCGGCTCAGCCACGCCATGTATTCCAGCATCGCACGCATCTCCGGCGCGTCCTTGGCCAGCGGTTTGCCGTTCATCGATCGCTGCAGGCAACCGTTGATGCGCTCGGCCAGGCCGATTTCCCTGCCCGGTCGCGGCATGTAGCGCGGGTAGCTGCCGCCTCCGGTGTTCAAGTAGTGGTTGCCGAACGGTCGCTTGCCCTCGGCCATGTGGCACGAATTGCAGTTCAGATCGTTGCCGACGTTGTCCGGCAGAAGGCGTGCGGTCTCGTTGAGCAGGCGACGGCCGAACATCACCGCGTCGGCGTTGCCGAGGCTGGCGATCTCCTCGGCACTGGGCACGTGGTACTGGCCCACCACCTGGCCGTGGCTGTCGAGGATGTCCAGGGTCCTCGCGACTTCCGCGTCCAGGTCCGGGTACAGGTGCTGGTACAGCAGCGTGCCAGCACCGGCCAGCAACACCGCAACGACCGCGCTGGCGATCAACGCTGTCGAACGCTTCTTCGAACGCCTCATTGCGCCGTCTCCTGCGGGACCACATGCGCCGGCTTGTCACGCACCACCCGGCGCATGCGCGCTACGTCCAGTTCAGTGACCGCGCTGGCCTGGTTGCCCCAGCTGTTGCGGATGAAGGTGAGGATGTCGGCGAGCTGCGCATTGGGCAGCTGCTCGAAGCCCGGCATGGTGAATGCCATGCGGTCATGCGCGGTATGTGGCGTGCGCCCGCCGGTCAGGGTTACCTGCACCAGCGAGCTGGGATCATCGGCGAAGACGATGGAGTTGCCGGCCAGGGCAGGGTAGACCCGTGGCATGCCGCGGCCATCTGCGCGATGGCAGGCCTGGCAGTGTTCCGCGTAGGCCAGCGAACCGGCCACCCGGTAGTCGCCGCCGCGCAGTGCGGCGGTGGTGGTGTCGGTGCCCGGCGTCCACTGCGCGCTACGCCCTTCGCGGGCCGGCAGCTGCTTCAGGTACCGCGCCATCGCCAGCAGATCGGCGTCGGACAGGTACTGCGTGCTGTGCTCGACCACATCGGCCATGCCGCCGAAAGCCGCGGAGCGATCGGTGCGGCCGGTACGCAGGAACTCGACGATTTCGGCTTCGCTCCAGCTGGCCAGGCCGGTCTGTTCATTGCGCAGGTTCTTCGCGTACCAGCCTTCCAGCACCGAGCCGGACAGGAACTGGCGGCTGCCATCGTCGGCCATCGCCTTTTCCTGGAAGGCCAGCCCGCGCGGGGTATGGCACGCGCCGCAATGGGCCAGGCCTTCAACCAGTTCGGCGCCGCGCTGCTGGCCGGTATCCAGGGTGGGATCAGGGCTGAAGCTGCGCGGACGTGCGAACAACAGCTGCCACCAGGCAAGCGGCCAGCGCATGTTTGCCGGCCACGGAATCGTGCTGTCGGCGTTGTCCTGCCGGACCGGCTGCACCGCACCCATGAAGTAGGCGTACAGCGCCTTGATCTCGGCATCGCTGGCGATCACGTACGAGGCGTAGGGCATGGCCGGATACAGCGGCTGGCCGTCATGGCGGATGCCACGCCGCACCGCGCGCTCGAAATCGGCGTAGTCGTATGCGCCGATGCCGGTCTCCGTGTCCGGTGTGATGTTGGTCGAGTACAGCGTGCCCATCGGGGTCTGCATGCCAAGGCCGCCGGCGAACGGCCTGCCGCCCGGTGCGGTATGGCAGGCGGCGCAGTCGGCAGCACGCGACAGGTACCGGCCCTGTTCGATCAGGGCCGGGTCGTGGATGTCGACCTCGGCCTGTTGCGGTGGGGCGAACCAGTACGGTGTACTGCGGGCGATGCCGTAAGCGGCGGCCAAGGTGGCGGCCAGGGCAATGGCGAGCTTGAACGGGGTGCGCATGCCGGCACTGTGGCCATTCGTGCGATGGCGTTCATTGATCCGGATCAATGCTTTCGCCGGTCGCGACATTGTGACAAGCTGAATCGATCCTGCGCTGTCATCAACCCGTCATCCAGCTGCGATAGATGGCGCCGGGCGTGGCCGCTAACCTGCCACGCTGTCGCACTTTTCCCCTGACTGCCCATGAAGCGCCTGCTGCTGCTTTTGCTGGCGTGCGCCGGCCTGTGGCTGGCTGCATGCTCTTCCTCGATGACGGCCTCGTCCACCTCGCTCAGCGACCGCCTGATCGCGCCCGGTGGCGTTTCGACCCTGCTTGATCAACCGCGTATCGCCGCAGCTGTGGCCGCGCTGCCGAACCGGCATGGCTTTGCCCCGGGCCGTGATGGCGTGCCGATCTTCTGGCGTGCTTTCGATCCGGGCGACTACGGTGCGCGCTACCACTACCTGCCGCAGCAGCACCAGAACGGCCTGCCGCTGGATACCGGGTTGAGCCTGTCCGTACCGCAGCCGTTCCGCGCGCAGGCGCCGCGCGGCACCGTAGTGCTGCTGCACGGCTGGATGATGAACGGTGATTCGATGCTGCCATGGTCGCTGCAGCTGGCCGAGTCGGGCTACCGCGTGATCACCCTGGACCTGCGCAACCATGGCCAGTCCGGCGCCGGTCCCTCCGGCTACGGCACCTACGAGTCGGACGATGTTGTGGATGTCATCGCCGAACTGCGCGCGCGCGGCGAAGTGACCGGCCCGCTGTACCTGTTCGGTGTTTCCTACGGCGCTGCCACCGCATTGTTCACCGCCGACAAGCTGGGCGACCAGGTCGCCGGCGTGGTGGCGATGGAATCGTTCGCCAATGCAGGGGTTGCGATCCGCACCATGATTCCGCATCTGATGGCCCTGCAGCCGGAAGGACTGAAGGCACAGGCCATCGCTTCGTATGCACGCTGGCGCTACGGCAGCCAGGACATCAACCAGGTGGTGGCCGCCGCCAGCCGCCGCATCGACGTGGATCTGGACAAGGTGGATGTTGCCCGCGCGCTGGCCGATACCCGCGCCTGCGTGCTGCTGCTGCACGGGCAGGGCGACCAGCACATTCCGGTCAGCCAAGGCCGCGCGTTGGCGCAGGCCAATCCGCGTGCGCACTACATCGAGATGCGCGGCGAAGATCACATCACCCTGCCGCTGCGGCTGGACCTGCTGGCCGGGGTGGTCGATGACTGGATGGCGCGCGACGAGCACCATCCGAAAGCCGCGTGTCCGGCACCGCAGTTGCCGGCCCAGGCCGAATGGCTGGTGCATGGCGTCGACATACCCGCAAAAACCCCAGCACGCGGCTGAGCTTCAGGGCAGGCGGCGGGCCAGCGAACGTGCAGATGCCGCTACACCCAGCAGCATCGCTGCCACGCACAGGAAGGCAAAGCCCAGGCTGGTGGCATGGGCGAGCGCGCCGATCGCTGCGGGGCCTGCAAGAATGCCGGCATAGCCCAGCGTGGTGACTGCGGTGATCGCAATGCTCTCCGGCATCGCGCGCTGCTGGCCCGCCATCGAGAACAGGGCGGGCACGATGTTGGCGCAGCCCAGGCCCACCAGCACGTAGCCGACCAGCGCCATGGCGAAGGAGGGCACCAGCGTGGCCAGCGCGAAACCGGCCGCAGCGGTGGTGCCGCCAATGACGATGGTACGGGTGCGGCCAAGGCGCTCGACGATGCCATCGCCGAACAGGCGCATCGCCGTCATCGCCAGCGTGAACACGGCAAAACCGGCACCGGCCTGGTCGCGTGGCACGTGGCGTATTTCGGCCAGGAACACCGCGCTCCAGTCCAGCATCGAACCCTCGGCCAGGAACACCACGAAGGCGAGCACGCTGATGAACAGCACCACGCCGTGCGGCAGGGCCAGCATCGGGCCGTCATGCAGAATGCGCTGCGGGCGCCAGTGCGGTGCCGACAACAGGGCCACCAGCAGCATCGCCGCCACGGCAACCAATGACGCCAGCCACAGGGGCGTGCCGAGAACCAGCAGCCCGGTCATGCAGCCGGCGCCGATGAAGCCGCCGATGCTGTAGAACGCGTGGAAGCCGGACATCATCGGCCGCCCTGCATCGCGCTCGACGGCCACCGCTTGCATGTTCATCGTGCAGTCCATCGCCCCCACACCCGCGCCGAACACGAACAGCGTTGCTCCCAGTGCCAGCGGCGTGGGGGCGAGCGTCAGCAGTGGCAGGGCGAGCAGGATCAAGGCCGTGGTCGCAATCATCAAGCGGCGCGAGCCCAGGCGCGCGGTCAACGCACCGGCCAGTGGCATCGCCAGCAGCGAGCCGAGGCCAAGGCACAGCAGCAGCCCGCCCAGGCTGGCGTCGGACAACCCAGCCTTGGCCTTGGCGAAGGGCACCATCGGTGCCCAGGCAGCGGTGGCAAAGCCGGGAATGAAGAACGCAGCGCGGGTCGCGTGCTGCTGGGCGCGGGGAGAAGAGGGCGTCATGCGCGAGGAAGGCTCCAGAAGATCCTCTTCATGAAAACGTTTTCAGAAGCCATCGGCAAGTGCCATGGATGACATCGGGCGACGCATACGAATGCAGTGGTCCGGATGCGTCACCGTTGATTAACGTCGCCAGCGCAAAGTAGCCCGACGGTCGGCATTCCGCCCGGCCGCCGCCGGAGATCAGCGCATGAGCACCACACCGACCATCCTCCTCGTCCATGGGTTCTGGGGCGGGGCCGCACACTGGGGCAAGGTCATCCTGGAGCTGCACCGCAAGGGCCACGACCAGGTGAAGGCGGTCGAACTGCCGCTGACCTCGCTGGTCAACGACGCCGAGCGGACGCGCAGGATGATCCGCCAGATCGATGGCCCGGTCGTACTGGTCGGGCACTCCTACGGAGGCGCGGTGATCACCGAAGCCGGCAACTAACCGAATGTGCAGGCGCTGGTCTACATCGCCGCATTTGCGCCGGACAGTGGTGAGAGCCCCGGTGGCATCACCCAGCAGCACCTGCCCGAAGCAGCACCGAACCTCGCTCCGGACAGCGATGGCTATCTGTGGCTGCGTGCCGACAAGTTCCATGAGAGCTTCTGCCAAGACCTCAGCGCCGACGAAGGCTGGGTGATGGCCGTGACCCAGAAGGCGCCGCTGGCCAGCACCTTCGGTGATGCGATCAGCGATCCGGCGTGGAAGCACAAGCCGAGCTGGTACCAGCTTTCCAGCCAGGACCGGATGATCGCGCCACAGAACCAGAAGGCCATGGCCGAACGCATGCAGCCAAAGCGCCTGCTGCAGCTGGAGGCAAGCCATGCCTCGCTGGCCTCGCATCCGGCCGAAGTGGCAGCGCTGATCCTGGAGGCCGTGGCTGCCGTCGACGGCTGACTATCGCCAGGCAGCAGTCCCTGGTCAGGCACTGGCGCCACCCCACGACAGCGGGGGCGCAGGAGAGTAAACTCCTGCGCCGGCCGCCCTTGGCCGCATTCCCCCCTTCCCCTCGAGCCGCCGCCAGAGGATCCCACCCCTTCGTGGAGGTCCCGTCGTGTCGTCTGTGCCTGTTCGTTTTTCCGTGCTGTCCCTGCGTCGCCGCCCATTGGCGAGGGCCCTTGCCAATGGTCTTCTGCTGACCACAGTGGCCACTGCCGGCGCCGCCTCGGCGCAATCGGCGCCGGCTGAAGAAGAGGGCAAGACGCCCTCGCAGACGCTGCAGACCGTACAGGTCACCGCCAACCAGCTGGGCACCATCACCGAAGGCAGCGGTGCCTACACGCCGGGCACCATCGCGACCGCCACCCGCCTGGTACTGACCCCGCGGCAGACCCCGCAGACCATCAGCGTGATCACCCGCGCGCAGATGGACGACTTCGGTCTGGATGGCATCGATGACGTGATGCGGGTGACCCCGGGCATCAGCATCGTCACGTACGACAGTGAGCGCACCGAGTACTACGCACGTGGTTTTGCCGTGCAGAACTTCCAGTACGACGGCATTCCGATGTCACGCGACTCGGCGTACTCGGCCGGCAATACGCTCAGCGATACCGCGATCTACGACCGCATCGAAGTGCTCAAGGGCGCCACCGGCCTGCTGACCGGCATGGGCGACCCCGGCGCGACCATCAACCTGGTGCGCAAGAAGCCGGGCAAGGAATTTGCTGGCAGTGCGACGCTGGGCGTCGGCCGCTGGGACGACTACCGTGCCGAAGTCGATGTCGGCGGCCCGCTGACTGCCGATGGCCGCGTTCGTGGGCGCGCAGTAGGTGCCTGGCAGGACAAGCATTCCAATCTGGATTTCTACCAGCGCACCAGCAAGGTCGGCTATGCCGTGCTGGAAGCCGATCTGGGCGAACGCACGCTGCTGACAGTCGGTGGCGACGTGCTGGAGAGCGATCCCAAGGGCTCGACCTGGGGCGGTATTCCGCTGCTGGACAGCCAGGGCAATTTCAACGACATGCCGCGCTCGTTCAACAACGGCACCCACTGGAGCGGTTGGCGCCAATACGTGCGCACCGGCTTTGCCACGCTGGAACATACCTTCGACAACGACTGGGTAGCCAAGCTGCAGCTCAACCATCAGGTCAACGGCTACGATGCGGCACTGGCCGGTGCGGCCGGTGGCAATCCCGATCCGGTCACCGGCGAAGGCGTCTCGTTGTGGCTGGGCAAGTACGTCGGCAAGACGGTCAGCAACGCGGCCGACTTCTATCTGAGCGGCAATTTCGGCCTGTTCGGTCGCCAGCATGAACTGGTGGTCGGCGGCAGTGCCTCGCGCAAGCGCTGGACCAACACCGGCTATTCGCCGCAGCCCGGGTACCCGACCGCCGTTGCCGACTACAACAGCTGGAAGGGCGACATCCCGGAGCCGGAATGGCAGCGCGGTTATGGCAACAATGAGGTGACCCGCGAGAACGGCCTGTACGTGGTCGGTCGCTTCGACGTGGCCGACCCGTTGAAGGTGATCGTCGGCAGCCGCCTGGCCAGCTACCGTTCGCCGCAGACGCGCGAGACCGGCGTGTTCGTGCCTTATGCCGGCGTGGTCTACGACCTTGGCCAGCACTATTCGGTCTACGCCAGCTACAGCACCATCTTCAAGCCGCACAGCGAACGCGACGAACAGGGCAAGGCACTGGATCCGCTGGAAGGCCGCAGCTATGAAATGGGCCTGAAGGCGGAGTTCCTCGACGGCCGCTTCAATGCCAGCGCGGCACTGTTCCAGCTCGACCAGGACAATTTCGCCCAGCCTACAGGCGGCAAAACGCCCAACGGAGAAGACGCCTATCGCGCACTGATGGGCGTACGCACCAAGGGCTACGAACTGGAGATGTCCGGGCAGTTGGCCGAGGGCTGGCAGGTGCAGGGTGGCTTTGCGCACAAGATCGCCCGCCAGGCCGGCAGCAAGGTGACCACGCTGGAGCCGGAAAACCAGTTCAGCCTGCACACCAGCTACCGCCTGCGCGGCGACTGGCAGGGCCTGACCGTCGGTGGCGGTGCGCGCTGGCAGGACTCCACGTTCGGCGACATCACCAACCCGGCCAGTGGCACGTCGGTGGTTCATCGCACCCAGCCGTACTGGCTGCTGGATGCCATGGCCCGGTACCAGTTCAACGATCGCCTGTCGGCCACGGTCAACGTCAACAACCTGCTGGACAAGCGCTATTACACGATCTTCAGCTGGTACAGCACCTACACCTGGGGCGAGCCGCGCAACGTGCGGCTGGCAGTGACGTACAAGTTCTGATCGCGTTGCAACAGGACATGCCCGCGATGCCAGATGGCATCGCGGGCATGCTGGTTACAGCTTCAGGTCGAACACCAGCACTTCGGCGTCGTTGCCGTTTTCCAGGGTCAGTTGTGCCTCGTCGCTGACCTGCAGTGCGTCACCCGCTTCCAGGGTGATGCCGTTGACCTGCAGCTGGCCACGCGCCACCTGCACATACGCGCCGCGGCCGGCAGCCAGGGCGTGGTGCAGCTTCTGCTCGCCATCGAGGATGGTGGCGAAGATGCGCGCATCCTGATGGATGTGCAGCGAACCATCGGCGCCATCCGGCGAGGCGATCAGGCGCAGCTGGCCGCGCTTGCTCTCCGGCGTGAAGTGGGTCTCCTCATACGACGGCGTGATGTTCTCGGCCTCCGGGAAGATCCAGATCTGCAGGAAATGCACCGGATCGCTGGCCGAATGATTGAACTCGCTGTGGCTGACGCCGCTGCCTGCGCTCATGCGCTGCACGTCGCCGTAGCGCAGCACCGAACCGGTGCCCATCGAGTCCTTGTGTTCCAGCGCGCCGCCCAGCACGTAGGAGACGATCTCCATGTTGCTGTGGCTGTGGGTGCCGAAACCCTGGCCGCCGATCACCTTGTCTTCGTTGATGACCCGCAGCGGGCCGAAGCTCACATAGCGGGGGTCGTAGTAGCTGGCGAACGAGAAGGTATGGCGCGAGGACAGCCAGCCATGCTCGGCCAGGCCACGGGTAGCGCTCTTGCGGATCTGCAGCATGATGGAATCTCCTTGTTCGATGGTTTCGATGGGGCGGGGTGGGCGGGTAGCCGCTGTGTTTCCCCGTTGAAGAGAAGTATCCGCTTGCACCTTGGGTTTGAAAAACGGATAGTTTTGACAGCCATCATCGAAAATTTCGAATGCTCAAGCTCAGCCTCGATGCCCTGCAGATCCTGGACGCGATCGACCGCCGAGGCTCCTTTGCCGGCGCCGGCAAGGCCCTGCACAAGGTGCCTTCGACCATTTCCTACACCGTGGCCAAGCTGGAAGAGGATCTGGGGGTGCAGCTGTTCGACCGGATCGGCCCGCGGGCGGAGCCGACCGAGGCCGGGCGCGCGCTGCTGGAGGAGGGCAGGCACCTGCTGCGTGCGGCCCGGGAGCTTGAGCTGCGGGTGCGGCGGGTGGCCTCGGGCTGGGAGGCGGAATTGACCCTGGCGGTGGATTCGGTGTTCCCGACCTGGCTGTTGGGGCCGGATATCGCCGCGTTCCGCGAGGTGGCGGCGCCCACCCGGCTGCGCCTGTTTGGCGAAGCACTGTCCGGTACCTGGGAAGCGCTGCTGGACCGGCGCGCCGACCTGTTGGTCGCGGCTCCCGGTGAGGGTCCCAGTGGCGGGGGCTACGTGGTCGAGCCGCTGGGCAGCGTTGATTTTGTGTTTGCGTTGGCACCCGGGCATCCGCTGGCGTCCGTACCGGGTGTGCTGGGCCGCGAGCAGTTGGCGCCGTACTGCGCGATCGCCGTGTCCGACTCGGCGCGGCGGCTGCTGCCACGAACGGTGGGGCTGTTGATGGGCCAGGAGACGTTGACCGTGCCGGACATGGCCAGCAAGTTGAAGCTGCAGTGCCAGGGGCTGGGATTCGGCTTCCTGCCCGAGCCCTGCGCGCGCGCGGCGGTGGCGCGCGGCCAGCTGGTGATCCGCGAGGTCGAGGAGCACAAGCCGGAAGAGACCTTCTGGTTGGCTTGGCGCACCGGCGAAGATGGCGCGGCCCTGCGCTGGTGGCGCGAGCGCCTGCGGCGGCCGGAGCTGCTGGCGCAATGGTGGCAGGCGATGGCAGAGGGATAGGGTTCGGCAGGGCTGCGCCCTGCACCCGCCGAATCGACGGCAACGGCAACAGCCAAAGCCAAAGCCAAAGCCAAAGCCAAAGCCAAAGCCAAAGCAACAGCGGGCATTCCGTGGGATGGCGGGGTGGGTCCGGTTGCGGGGGACGCCGTGAATCCGTCCATGGAGGCTTGGGCGCGCCATCCATGGCGCTTACACCCCCGCAACCGGACCCACCCCGCCTTCGACAGTTTCCCGCAATCTGTCGGGATGGCATGGCCTGCTCTTGGCCTGCTCTTGGTGGGTGTCGACCTTGGTCGACACGGTAGATCCACGCCATGTGTGGATGCTCTTCATTCAATTGTCGAAGTATTCGAATTTGATGGAGTCATCCACGCATGGCGTGGATCTACCAGATCGCGGCGATCTGTCAGAGGTGGGGCGGTATGGGTAGGCAGGACCGTTGGCGCCATGGATGGAGCCATCGAGCCCCCATGGATGGGTTTACGGCGTGTCCTGCCTACCCATGCCGCCCCGCCACCCACGGAATGCCTGCTTCTGCTGTTGCCGTTGCTTTGGCCTCTGCAGGTGCAGGGCGCAGCCCTGCCAAAAAATACAAAAAAAACAGCAGGCCGAGGCCTGCTGTTTCGGTGTAATGGTGCGCCCGGAGAGATTCGAACTCCCGACCGCCTGGTTCGTAGCCAGGTACTCTATCCAACTGAGCTACGGGCGCCAATTACATAAACTTGTTGTGTTGATCGTGTGTGGTGCGCCCGGAGAGATTCGAACTCCCGACCGCCTGGTTCGTAGCCAGGTACTCTATCCAACTGAGCTACGGGCGCGCGGTACACAATCAAATTTTACTGCACTTCCAGCGGCGGATGCTGAAGGTCTGTCGAGTGGTGCGCCCGGAGAGATTCGAACTCCCGACCGCCTGGTTCGTAGCCAGGTACTCTATCCAACTGAGCTACGGGCGCCCTGCGACAGGAGCGGAATTATGCGGATGTCGGCGCGAGTCGTCAACGCTTTTGTGAAAATTTTCACCCAACTGAATGAAAAACGCCTCTGCAACAGCCTCCGGGTGTTTCATCCACGCGAAGTGATCGGCCTGCGTACCCAGCTCCTGCGCAGAAAGCACACGCAATTCCGAGGCGACATTCGGCAGTTTCGCCAGCAGCGCCTGCATTGATCCGCTGGGCGCCAGCCAATCGTCTTCCATCAGCACCGCCTGCGCACTGCCATGCACGCGCGCCATCTGCGCATCCAGGTCCTCGTCCATGCCTGCGGCGGCGTAGTGATTGCTCAGCCCTACGCGTGCCCAGTCGGCGATCAGTCCGCGTGCTTCGGTGCCGCCGAAACCGAGCCGGCGCCCGTGCAGCACGCCCTGGCGCCGCGCGATCCACGGCAGGAAGCGATAGATCAGTGGCAGCAGCCAACCGCGTGGTGGCGGGAACGTGCGCCAGAACGGTGTGCCGCTGGCGGCCAGCCACAATCGATCGAACGCCTGTGGCTGGCGTCCGGCGTGCACGCAGGCCAGCTGACCGCCCAGGCTGTGGCCACCGATGATCCATGGCAGCGCGTTCTGGCCAGCATCAGCGTCGGCGAGCAGGGCTTGGCTGACAGGCAGATCGTGGTCGAGAATCTGCCTGTAGCCCCAATCCTGGCTGCGCGACGGGCGCAGCGAGCTGCTGCCATTTCCGCGCCATTCGTGCAGGTAGACCGCCACGCCCTTGGCTGCCAGTGCCTGTGCAAGCGGCAGGTAGTGGCGCGCGGCCACGCCCAGCGCCGGCAGCCACAACAGCCGCGCCAGTGGCTGTGCAGGCACGCAGGCGATGACCTCGTAACGGTGGCCATCGCCGCTGTCCACGGCGAGTGCGCGTGGCGAATCGCTCATGCGTGCGGTGCCGCGCCGAAGTGGTCCAGTACCAGCACCTCGCTGCGGCCGGGCGCATAGCCCTGCTGCAATCCGCGCGCCACGTAGTCGATGCCGGCTTCGCAGGCATTGGCCAGGCTCAGCCCGTTGCAGAGCTGCGCGGCGATGGCCGAGGCCAGCGTGCAGCCCGTGCCATGCGCATCCAGTGGCAGGCGGGCATGGATGAATTCTTCGCTGCTGACGCCGTCGAAGTAACGGTCGACCACGCGGTTGCCTTCGTGCAGGTGACCGCCCTTCAGCAGCACTGCACCGGCACCCAGATCAAGGAGCGAGGCGGCGGCCCGCTCTGCGTCGTTGCCATTGGCGATGCTGCGGCCCACCAGCAGCTCCGCTTCGGGCGCATTGGGGGTGATCAGGGTGGCCAGCGGCAGCAGCCGTTCGCGCATTGCCTGCAGCGCGCTGTCCTCCAGCAGGCGAGCGCCACTGGTGGCGACCATCACCGGGTCGAGCACCACGTGCGGCGGTCGATGGCGTTCCAGGGCATCGGCCACGGCGTGGATCACCTCGGCGTTGGCCAGCATGCCCAGCTTCACTGCGTGGATATCGAAGTCGTCGAAGCAGGCCTCGATCTGCGCGCGCAGGAAGTCGATCGGTGGTACGTGCACGGCGCTGACGCCGCGGGTGTTCTGCGCGGTCAGTGCGGCGATCACCGACAGCCCATGCACGCGATGCGCGGCGAAGGCCTTCAGGTCGGCCTGGACGCCGGCGCCGCCGCCGGAATCGGAGCCAGCGATGGTCAGGGCGGAAACGGGGGTGGTCGGGCTCATGCAGTGATTGTGCCGCGCTGCCTTGCCAGGGGGTAGTGCCGGCCGGGCTGCGCCCGGCACCGGCAGAAGCAACAGCAACACCTGGAGCAACGGCGGCATGTGGTGGGATGCGGGGCGGTGTGGGCCTGCAGGACACGCCGTAGACCCGTCCGTGGGGGCTCGATGGCGCCATCCATGGCGCCAACGGTCCTGCAGCCCCACACCGCCCCGCATCTGACGGCTTCCTGCAGTAGATCCACGCCATGCGTGGATATCGCAGAAATGATCGGATGGACAACGTAGATCCACGCCATGCGTGGATGGCGCCATGCTCAACGCCGCCAGCGTGCCCACTGCTGGTAGGACACATAGCCCAGTCCGGTCAGTCCGGTCAGCAGGGCAGGGGCGAGTAGGGCGTCGTATTGCCAGCGCACGAACAGCCAGGCGCCGATCACGCCGCCAGCAAGGAAGCCGCTGATGATCAGGCCGCTCAGGGTCAGGCGTCGTACCTGTAGCGGCAGTCCGCGCAGCAGGTGGCCCAGGCCGATGCCGAGATCGGTGAACATGCCGCTGAGATGAGTGGTGCGTACGACGGCACCACTGAAGGTGGTGGCCATCGCATTCTGCAGTCCGCAGGCCATCGCGGCCGCCAATGCGCCCCATATCTGATGCTGCTTGAACAGCGGAATGGCCGCCAGCAGCAACAGCGATTCCAATGCCAGCGCCACGCCGTAGCGCCGGCCGAGCTGCAGTGCGCTGTCCTGGATCAGCAGTCCGCTGACCATCGCGCCCAGCGAAAACGCGATCAGCAGACCCCACAAATGGCCGACCGCGCGCCAGTCACCTTGCGCCAGTGCCATGCCAAGCTGGCTGGTGCTGCCGGTCATGTGGCTGACCGCCTGGTGTTCAAAACCGAGGAAGCCAACCACATTGACCATGCCGGCCACGCACGACAGGGCGACCGCGCCGATCCAGACCCAGGTGGGCAGGCGGATTCCCATGGCAGGCCCCTCAGGGCCCGCCGAAGCCGCCGTTGAACTGCAGTTCGCTGAAGGTCCCGCTGGTCGGGTCGAAGACCGCGCCCCAGAACTGCGCGCCGCCATCGCAGACCCGCACCGCTTCGCGGGCGGGCCGGAGGCTGTTGTCTTCAGGCAGATGGAACGCGTTGATGTAGATCACCTGCTTTCCGTCCAGCTCGATGCCAACGTACTGGCGATCGAAATCCAGCACGTGTGGCACCTGCGCTTCCAGCGATGCCAGCTTCGCTTCCAGCTGGTCCACCTGCTGCCGGCTCGGTGCCCAGTAGCCGCTTACCCGCCCGGCCTCGCGGCCGGGGCTGGGGCGCGAGCAGGTATCGAGCACCTGCGCGGCGATGATCGGGCGGGTGACCACCCAGGACTGGCCACTGCGTTCTGTGGTCGGCACGCTGGCCGGTCCCTGCGTGGTCGCGCAGGCACCGAGCAGCGTGGCAATGGCGACCGCCAGCGATGGCAGCAGCAGACGGGTGCAGCGGTTCACAACACCTCCGAGGCGTAATCGGCCAGCCGCGAGCGTTCACCGCGACGCAGCGTGATGTGCGCGCTGTGCGGCCAGTTCTTGAAGCGGTCCACGGCGTAGGTCAGGCCCGACGTGGTTTCGGTCAGGTACGGGGTGTCGATCTGTTCGACGTTGCCCAGGCAGACGATCTTGGTGCCGGGGCCGGCACGGGTGATCAGCGTCTTCATCTGCTTGGGCGTCAGGTTCTGCGCCTCGTCCAGGATCAGGTAACGCGACAGGAACGTACGGCCGCGCATGAAGTTCATCGAGCGGATCTTGATGCGGCTGGCGAGCAGGTCGTTGGTGGCCTGGCGGCCCCAGGTGCCGCCTTCCTGGTTGTGCGTCAGCACTTCCAGGTTGTCGGTCAACGCGCCCATCCACGGCGTCATCTTCTCTTCCTCGGTGCCGGGCAGGAAGCCGATGTCCTCGCCGACGCTGACCGTGGCGCGGGTCATGATGATCTCGCGGTAGCGCTGCTGGTCCATCGTCTGCGCCAGGCCGGCGGCCAGTGCCAGCAGGGTCTTGCCGGTGCCGGCAGTACCGAGCAGGGTGACGAAGTCGATCTCCGGATCCATCAGTGCGTTGAGTGCGAAGTTCTGCTCGCGGTTGCGCGCGCTGATGCCCCACACGGCATGGCTGCCGTGGCGGAAGTCATCGACCAGCGACAACACCACCTTGCCATCGCCGACGATCCTGCTGACGCGCAGCTCGACTTCGTCTTCGCCCGGCAGGTACACGTACTGGTTCGGGTACCACTCTTCGCCGTCCTGGGCGAGGATTTCGTAGTGCGTGCGGCCCTTGTCGCTCCAGCTGCGCAGATCCTCGCCGTGGCGCTTCCAGAAATCTTCCGGCAGCTCGGTGGCGCCGGTGTAGAGCAGGCTGAAATCGTCCAGCGCGCGGTCGTTCTCGTAGTCTTCCGAGACGATGCCGGCGATGGCCGCCTTGATCCGCAGGTTGATGTCCTTGGAGACGAACACCACCGGGATCTCCGGCGTTTCTTCCTTCAGCGCCAGGATCGCGCCGAGGATGGCGTTGTCCGGGATGACCTTGCCAAAGCTCTTGCCCGCGTCGAAATGGCTGGTCTGGAAACGCAGCAGGCCCACGCTCTGCTTGCCGCGCAGCTGCAGGCCCTGCGGCCGCTGCAGCGGAATGCCCTCGGCCAGGTTGTCCAGGCCCGAAGCCTGCACCAGCTCGTTGAGGAAGCGGCTGACCTGGCGCGCATTGCGGCTCGCTTCGGTCGTGCCCTTCTTGCCGTTGTCCAGCTCCTCGATCACCTGCATGGGCAGGTAGACATCGTGCTCCTCGAATTTGAACAGCGCGGTGGGATCGTGCATCAGCACGTTGGTATCCAGCACGTAGATGCGCTTGCCTCGGGTCATCATCGGTTCCTGGTTACGGACAGGGAAAAACCACCACGGCCTGCTGCAGGGCAGGGTGGTGGCGGACAAAGTGGGCGATGGGACTCACTTGGACTGATTGGCCTTCAGTTCGGCGAGGACGGCGTCGGCATGGCCGGCGACCTTGACCTTGCGCCATGACTGCACGATGCGGCTGTCGGGGGAAATCAGGAAGGTGCTGCGCTCGATGCCACGTACCTGCTTGCCGTACATGTTCTTCATCTTGATCACGTCGAAGGCGCTGCACAGCGCTTCGTCGGCATCACTGACCAGCGGGAACGCGAAGCCCTGCTTGGCACAGAAGTTGTCGTGGGACTTCACCGAGTCGCGCGAGACGCCAAGCACGACCGCGCCCGCTTTCCTGAAGCCGGGCAACAGTGCGTTGAAGTCGATGCCCTCGGTGGTGCAGCCCGGGGTGCTGTCCTTGGGGTAGAAGTACAACACCAGCCACTGGCCGGCGTAATCGCCGAGGGTGGCCTGGGCGCCGCCGGACAGCGCCAGCGGCAGGGAGAGGGTGGTGCTGTCCAGGGTATCGCCGTTGTTCATGAGGTCCTTCTGTCGAGCCTGGGTTCTTTCTACGACAATTGCATGAAACGCCACGCGCCCGTGAGGAGCGCGCGAAGAATCAGGGTTTCAATCAGAACTTCATCGGGTCCATGATCGCGTCCAGGTTCAAGTGGTCGCAGAACTCAAGGAAATCATCGCGCAGGGCGGCGATGTGCATGTTGGCCGGCACGCCGATGGTGACCTGTGCGCTGAACATTTCCGCACCGGTCTGCATGGCGCGGTAGCGCGTGCTCTGCAGGGTCTCGATGGTGATGCCCTGGCGGTCGAAGAAATCGGCCAGCTGGAACAGGATGCCCGGCTTGTCGGCGGCGATCACCTCGACGATGTACGGCAACAGGTTGGATTGCGCCTGCTTGGCTTCGGTGCGATACCAGACCAGCTTCAGGCCTTCCTCGCGCTCGAGCCGGGTCAGCATCGCTTCCAGCTTGGCGACCGAATCCCAGGAGCCGGTGGCCAGCGCGGTCACCGAGACATCGCGGCCCACGGTGGCCAGGCGTGCATCCACCAGATTGCACCCGCTGTCGGCGATGCGGCGGGTGACGGACAACAGGGGGGACTCCGGATGCGTCGTATAGGCGTTGATCAGGAGGTGGTTTTCGCTCGGCGCTGGGCGCGGGGTGGTGTCGGTCAAGGCGATTCCGGGTAATGCATGCGTTAGTCTGAATGCCCGCCAGAGGCGGGGATCCACCGGTGTCCAGCATACTTGCCCGTGCTTTCGCGCCGCAAGTAACATTCAGAACGCCCGCGCCCTTCCGTGGCGGACGTTTTCCCTCCCCAGCCAAGAGCAGCACGTCCTTGTCCCTTTCCGGCCTCATCACCGCGCTGGCGACCCCCTTCCGGGCCGACGGCGCACTCGACCCCGACGGTTGGCAGCGCCTGCTGCACCTGCAGCTGGAGGGCGGCGTCCAAGGCGTTGTCGTTGCCGGCTCCACCGGCGAGGCAGCCACCCTGTCCGATGCGGAGTACGACCAGCTGCTGGCCAGCGCGGTCGAACGCATCGCCGGCCGCGTTCCGGTCCTGGCCGGTACCGGCCTGTCCGGCACCGCCAAGACCATCGAGCAGACCCGCCGCGCCGCCGCGCTCGGTGCCACCCACGCGCTGGTGGTCACACCGCCGTACGTGCGGCCGACCCAGGCCGGCCTGATCGCGCATTACCGCGCGGTCGCCGACCAGGCGGGATTGCCGGTGGTGCTGTATAACGTGCCCGGCCGTACCGGCTGCGACATGCTGCCGGAGACCGTGGCCGAGCTCGCCAGCCATCCGAACATCGTCGGCATCAAGGAAGCGGTGGGCGATACCGGCCGCGTGCGGGCACTGCTGGACCTGCGCAGCCCGACCTTTGCCGTGCTCACCGGCGATGACGGCACGGCCGCACGTTCGATCCAAGCCGGCATGGACGGTCTGATCTCGGTCGGTTCCAACGTGCTGCCCGGCGCCTATCGCCGGATGTGCGACCTGGCCGCTGCCCGCGACCATGAAGCCGTTGAATCCTGGGACGCGCGCCTGCAGCCGTTCCATGACTTCTGCGGTGTCGAATCCAACCCGATTCCGGTCAAGGCGCTGTTGCGTCGGATCGGCATCGGTCACGATCTGCGCCTGCCGCTGCTGCCGCTTTCGGCCGCACACACGCCTGCCGCCGACCATCTCGCCGGCGATATCGCCGCCCTCGAAGCCCTTTCCAGCCACTGACCTTCCGTCTTGGTCTGATCCAGGAGATTCACATGCGCCAATCCGTTTCCGCCGTCCGCGTGCTGTCCTTCGCGCTCCTTGCCGTGGCCACCGCAGCCGGCACCACCGGTTGCTTCAAGCGTGGCGTCAAGGGCGACTACGCTCTGGCCCCGGAAGTGCGTCCGCTGGAAGTGCCGCCGGACCTGAACCTGCCGGCAGGCGCCGGCAACAACCAGGTACCGACCCTGAGCTCGGCGACCAAGCCGGCCACCCCGGCCGCCGCCACCCCCGCCGTCAGCGCCACCGGTTTCACCATTGCCGGCAGCAAGGATGAAGCCTTCGCCAAGGTCGGTACCGCGCTGGAAGGCGTGGAAGGCCTGACCATCGCCACGCGCGCGCAGCTGCTGGGTTCGTACGACGTGGCCTATGAAGGCAGCAACTTCCTGGTCCGCGTGGTCGCCGTCGACGCTGGTGCCTACATCTCCGCGGTCGACCCGCGTGGCCTGCCGGCCACCGCCGAAGCCCCGGTGAAGCTGATTGCCGCACTGAAGGCGAAGCTGGCCCAGTAATGGCTGGCTCGATGGGCGCGGACCCTGCTGGTTCGTACCTGCCGTGGTAGACGCCGACCTTGGTCGGCGCCTTTATGCCAACCAAGGTTGGCAGCTACCAGGGCCAGAACAGAAAAGGGCGCCCTGGGCGCCCTTTTCATTGCCTGCTGGTTGGTACCTGCCGTGGTGGGGGCCGACCTTGGTCGGCGCCTTTGTGCCAACCAAGGTTGGCAGCTACCAGGGCCATGGTGCCTGCGCCTCAGCGCTCTAGCAACTTCAGTTTGTCCGGCTTGCCATCCCACTCACCGGCGTCGGCCGGCGGGTCCTTGCGCACGGTCAGCACCGGCCATTCCTTCGCCAGTTCTGCATTGAGGGCGACGAAACCTTCCTGGCCAGCGGGAACATCGTCTTCCGGGAAGATTGCGTTGACCGGGCACTCGGGTTCGCAGAGGGTGCAGTCAATGCACTCGTCCGGGTCGATCACCAGGAAGTTCGGGCCTTCGTGGAAGCAATCCACGGGACACACTTCCACGCAATCGGTGTGTTTGCACTTGATGCAGTTTTCGGTGACGACAAAGGGCATGGGTAGAGGGCGAATCGCTTTCTGAACCTGCCAATTCTAGAACAGGTTGGCCCCCGGTGTCGGTCGCCGTGTGAAAGTGGGCCGGATTGGTACCCGGAACGCCCATTTGGCGGCATGCCCGCCCTGTGCGACGCTGCCAGGGCCGCCGGCCCGCTTCGGTCGGCCCCCTTCCTTGCAGGATCCTTCATGTCGCCAGTCCAGCCCGGTGCCGCCTCCAATGGCGGTGAGAACACTGCCTTCATCGTCCTGATCAGTTGCGCCGCCACCCTCGGCGGATTCCTGTTCGGCTTCGATAGTGGCGTCATCAATGGCACCGTCGACGGCCTGCGCCAGGCCTTCAACTCCAGCGAAGCCGCGCTCGGCTTCGAGGTCGCCTCGATGCTGCTGGGGTGCGCGATCGGGGCGTTCGTGGCCGGTTGGCTTGGCGATCGGCTGGGACGTCGCGGCGTGCTGATCGTGGCGGCCGTGATGTTCCTGGTATCGGCGCTGGGCGCCGGCGCTGCACATGCATCCTGGTTGTTCGTCTGCGCACGCGTGCTGGGCGGGTTCGCTGTCGGTGCGGCCAGCGTGATGTCGCCGGCCTACATCGCCGAGGTCGCCTCGGCGCGCTATCGCGGCCGGCTGGCGACCGTGCAGCAGATGGCGATCATCTGCGGCCTGTTCGCAGCGTTCCTCAGCAACTATCTGCTGGCCCGGGCGGCGGGTGCGTCGACCGAGCCGCTCTGGCTGGGGCAGGAAGCCTGGCGCTGGATGTTCTGGATGCAGGCACTGCCGTCGCTGCTGTTCCTGCTGCTCTTGCTGGTGATCCCGGAAAGCCCGCGCTTCCTGGTGATGAAGGGTCGGCAGGCGCAGGCGAGGGCGGTGCTTGGCCGGCTGTACGGCGAACGTGCCGCGGTGAACAAGCAGGCCGAGATCGAAGCAAGCCTGGCCCAGGACCAGCACAAGCCGCGATTCGGCGACCTGCTCAACAAGGCCACCGGCAAGCTGCGCCCCATCGTCTGGGTCGGCATCGGCCTGGCGATGTTCCAGCAGCTGGTCGGCATCAATGTGGTGTTCTACTACGGCGCGGTGCTGTGGCAGGCGGTGGGTTTCTCGGAAAGCGATGCGCTGCTGATCAACGTCCTGTCCGGTGCGCTGAGCATCGGCGCCTGCCTGCTGACGGTGGTGCTGATCGATCGCATCGGCCGCAAGCCGCTGCTGTGGGTCGGTTCGGTCGGCATGTCGGTGGCCCTGGTGCTGATGGTGGTGGCCTTCGCCAGCGGCAGCCTGGCCGAGGGGCGCCTGCAGCTGTCCGACGGCATGGGGCGGCTGGCGCTGGTAGCGGCCAACGTCTATGTGGTGTTCTTCAACATGTCGTGGGGCCCGGTGATGTGGGTGATGCTGGGCGAGATGTTCCCGAACCAGATCCGCGGCCCGGCGTTGGCCGTGGCCGGTGCGGCGCAGTGGACCTCGAATTTCGCGATCACCGTGACCTTCCCGATGCTGCTGGCCGGCATCGGCCTGGCCGGTGCGTACGGCATCTATACCGTCGCCGCGATCCTCTCGATCATCTTCGTCATCCGCTACGTGCGCGAGACCAAGGGCAAGGAACTGGAGCAGATGGAAGGCTGACGGCTTGGCCTGAGTTTCAGCGCCTCCCTGTTCCGAGGGGAGGCGGCAGGCCAGCCGCTCCAGGACACGCCGTAAACCCATCCATGGGGGCTCGATGGCGCCATCCATGGCGCCAACGGTCCTGGAGCGCCTGGCCTGCCGCCTCTCGACAGATCGCGGGTGGCGGACACACGCAAGCGCGTCCGGGCTGATTTGCCGCGGAGGAGCGAGGCTGTTCTTGATCTTGCCGCCGTCGCGGAAATTGTCAGGAGGGGGCGGGCCACCCTGTCCTGGACCGTTGGCGCCATGGATGGCGCCATCGAGCACCATGGATGGGCTTTTGCGTGTCCAGGACAGGGTGGCCCGCCCCCTCCCTCGCAGGAACAAGGAGGCGCTCAAGCGACCAGCCCAGTCGGCGACACGATTCCGGAAAACAGAAAAGCCCGCACAAGGCGGGCTTTTTCGGTTCCTGCTGCGGCGACTGGTGCTCCCTAGGGGACTCGAACCCCTGTTTTAGCCTTGAGAGGGCCACGTCCTAACCACTAGACGAAGGGAGCAGTGTGTCGCTGCCGGTGCAGGAGCGCTAGTATATGCACCTCGATGCCATTGGGCAATCCCGAAACTTCAACCGGAAGCGCCAACATCATTTCCTCTGCTACATCACCGTTCAGCCTGCGCGTCATCCCGCGCGACCAGCACACGATCTCCCGCAAGGACATCAGCCCGAACGCTTTGCGCGTGCTTTATCGACTGCGCGATGCCGGCTTCGGCGCCTACCTTGTCGGCGGCGCGGTGCGCGATCTGCTGGTCAATGGCCAACCCAAGGATTTCGACGTGGCCACCGATGCCACGCCCGAACAGGTCAAGCAGTTGTTCCGCAACTGCCGCCTGATCGGCCGCCGTTTCCGCCTGGCCCATGTTGTGTTCGGCCGCGAGATCATCGAAGTCGCCACCTTCCGTGCCAACATCGATGACGGCAGCGGCGACCGCGAAATGGAAAACGGCATGCTCGTGCGCGACAACGTGTACGGCAGCATCGAAGACGACGCCATCCGCCGCGACTTCACCTGCAATGCCCTGTATTACGCCATCGAGGACTTCTCGGTGCGTGACTACACCGGCGGCTTCGAAGACGTGCAGGCACGCCTGATGAAGCTCATCGGCGACCCGGTGCAGCGTTACCAGGAAGACCCGGTGCGCATGCTGCGTGCGGTCCGCCTGGCGGCCAAGCTCGGCTTCCAGATCGAAGAGGGCACTGCCGCGCCGATCCCGCAGCTGGCCGGCCTGCTCAACGAAGCCGCACCGGCGCGCCTGTTCGAGGAAGTCCTGAAGCTGTTCCTGTCCGGGCATGGCGTTGCCAGCTTCGAAGGACTGGAACGCTACGGCCTGTTCGACGTGCTGTTCCCGGAAAGCGCCAAGGCGCTGAAGTCGAACCGCACCGGCGCGCTGCGTCGCATGCTGGTCGAGGGCCTGGCCAACACCGATGCACGCGTGGCCAATGACGAGCCCGTGTCGCCGGCGTTCCTGTTCGCGCTGTTGCTGTGGCCGGCTTACTGCCGCGCACAGGCAACGCTGCTCAAGCAGGGCGTCGCACCGGAAGAGGCACAGCGTCGTGCCGCCGACCGCGTCACCGTGCAGCAGCTGAGCACCATTGCATTGCCGCGCCGTTTCTCGCTGCCGATGCAGGAGATCTGGCTGCTGCAGGCGCGCTTCAGTTCGCGCCAGCGCAAGCGCGTGATGCGCACGCTCAGCCACCCCCGTTTCCGTGCCGCCTTCGATTTCCTGGCCCTGCGCCAGGTGGCATCGGCAGAGCACGAAGCCGACGTCGCGTTCTGGCGCGAAGCGCAGGCGCAGTCCGGGCATGAGCTGGATTCGTCGCTGGATTCCCTGCACAGCGATGCCGGCGATGAGGAGGGTGGAGCGCCGCGCAAGCGTCGTCGTCGCCGTCGTCGTCCCGATGGCGCAGCTGCCGGTGCTGCCGAGTAATCCATGACCGGTGCCTGGATCGGGCTGGGCGCCAATCTTGGCGACGCAGCCAACACCGTCCGCGCGGCCATTGCCGCGCTGGACGAGCTGCCCGGAACCCGGCTGACGCAGGCCTCGCGGTTGTACGCGACGCCGGCATGGGGCAACGAGGACCAGCCACCGTTCGTCAACGCAGTGGCCTCGGTCGACACCGATCTGCCCGCCGTCGAGCTGCTGCAGGCCATGCTCGCGCTGGAGCAGCGCTTCGGCCGCGTACGTGATCCCGCCGTGCACTGGGGGCCGCGTGCGCTGGATCTGGACCTGCTGCTGTTCGGCGAGCTGGTGCTGGACCTGCCCGAGCTGAAGGTGCCGCATCCCTACCTGCACGAGCGTGCGTTCGTGTTGGTGCCATTGGCCGAAATCGCCGCCGATCTGGCCATTCCCGGCCATGGCCGCGTGCGGGATGCAGTGATGCGGGTGGATGCCTGCGGGATCGCGCCGTTAGGGTGATAATGCCCGGGTTATCTCCCCCGGTTATCAGCACATGAGCACCCACGCAGACAGCAAGCCCTGGACCGTTCCCGCCCTGGCCGAGGCCAAGCGCAATGGCCAGAAGCTGGTCATGTTGACCGCCTACGACGCAGGCTTCGCCCGCACCTTCGATGCCAACGGTGTCGACCTGATCCTGATCGGCGATTCGCTGGGCATGGTCGTGCAGGGGCACGATTCGACCCTGCCGGTGACCGTCGCCGACATGGTCTATCACACCCGCGCAGTCGCCCGCGTGCTGCAGCGTGCGCTGCTGATCGCCGACCTGCCGTTCGGCGCCGATGCCACCCCGGAACGCGCGCTGGATGCTTCACTGCAGCTGCTGCAGGCGGGTGCGGAGATGGTCAAGATCGAAGGCGCCGGCTTCAAGGTCGACATCATCCGCTACCTGGTCGAGCGCGAGATCCCGGTCTGTTCGCACCTGGGCCTGACCCCGCAGTCGGTGCTGCGCCTGGGTGGCTTCAAGATCCAGGGCCGTGGTGATGCCGCGCGCCAGCTGGTGGACGATGCTAAGGCCGTGGCTGAAGCCGGTGCCAGCATCATGGTGCTCGAATGCGTGCCGACCCCGGTTGCTGCCGCCGTCACCGCCGCGGTGCCTGTGCCGACCATCGGTATCGGTGCCGGTCCGCAGTGCGACGGCCAGGTGCTGGTGCTGCACGATTTCCTCGGTCTGGACAGCGGCCACCGTCGCCCGAAGTTCGTCAAGGACTTCCTGGCTGAAGGCGGTTCGGTGGCCGGCGCCACCCGTGCCTACGCCGATGCCGTGCGCGATGGCAGCTTCCCCGACGAAGAACACGCGTACGCCCAATGATCCAGACCTTCAACGAACTCGGTGCGCTGCGCGCGCAGATCGCGCAGTGGAAGGGCGAGGGCCTGCGCGTGGCGCTGGTGCCGACCATGGGCAACCTGCACGGCGGGCACCACGCGCTGGTCACCCTGGCAAAGCAGTACGCCGACAAGGTGGTGGCCAGCATCTTCGTCAACCCGACACAGTTCGGGCCGAACGAGGATTTCAGCCGCTATCCGCGCACCCCCGAAGCCGATGTGGCCGGGCTGGAGCAGGTGGGCTGCGATGCGGTGTGGCTGCCCAGCGTCGAAGCGATGTACCCGCTGGGCGTGGACAAGACCACGCAGATGCATGCGCCTGGCGTCAGCGAGGTGCTGGAAGGCGCCAGCCGCCCGGGCCATTTCGATGGCGTGTGCACGGTGGTGGCGCGGCTGTTCCTGCAGGTACAGCCGGATGTGGCCGTGTTCGGCCGCAAGGACTACCAGCAGCTGGCGGTCATCAAGCAGATGGTGGCCGAGCTGTCGTTCCCGGTCCAGATCGTCGGTGCCGAGATCGTGCGCGATGAGGATGGCCTGGCCAAGAGCTCGCGCAACCAGTACCTCAGCGCCGAGCAGCGCCCGTTGGCGACCACCCTTCACCGCACCCTGCTGGGCATGCGCGAAGGCTATGTGGCCGGGCACGCGCGTGAACGCATCGAGGCCGACGCCGTCGCTGCGCTGCAGGCAGCGGGCTTCCAGGTGGATTACGCGGTACTGCGCACTCCGGAGCTGGCCGAGCCGAGTTTCGATGGCGGCGGCCGCGTGGCCCTGATCGCCGCGCGCCTGGGCACCACCCGGTTGATCGACAACCTGGAGTTCTGAACCGCCCTGCGCGGTTGTGCAGGGCGCCCGCAGTGGGCGCCCGGTGTTCGCCGGACAAGGACGACCTGCCGATATGACCTCGTTTCCAGCCAGCCCCGGCCGCAGCGCCGTGGCGGCGATCCTGGCGGTGTTCGCCGCCGCGCTGCTGCCTTCGCTGGTGATCGGTGGCCTGATTGCCGGTCTCAGTCTCGGCCAGGAAGTGGCCACGGCCGCGCTGGCGGCCGCATTGATGTTCGTGCTGGCCTTCGCCCACGCCGTGGCGGTGCTGCTGCCGATGGGCTTGGTCCTGCTGTCTTCCGGCCGCCTGCGCTGGGTGTGGTTCGCGCTGGTCGGGGCAGGGCTGGGCGCGCTGGCCATGGCCACCTGTGCCTGGCCCGACGGCTCTGGCGGCGCTCTGATGAGCCAGCTGTCCTCTGCGGGCAACTTCGACTGGGCCAGCTATGCCTTCTCGGTACTGGTGGCCGCCGGATTCGGCCTGATGGCCGGACTGGCGTTCCACGCCGTGTTCCGGGCCGTGCTGGCCGGTGCCGCGGCGCCATCGCCGGGCGCGCAGCAGCGCACCGGCTGAACGGTCTTCAGCATCCTGCGGCCGCTACCTGACCGCTGCCGCGTGGGTGCTAGAATCCGCTCTTTCCTTTGCCGTTGCAGCGCCCCCATGCACCTGTCCCTGCTCAAGACCAAGATCCACCGCGCCACCGTCACCCATTCCGAGCTGAACTACGAAGGCTCCATCGCCATCGATGACAACCTGCTGGCTGCCACCGGCATCCGTGAGTTCGAGCAGGTGCACATCTGGGACGTGACCAACGGTGCGCGCTTCTCGACCTATGCGATCCGCGCCGAAGCCGGCAGCGGCGTCGTCTCGCTCAATGGTGGCGCCGCGCGCCACGTGCAGGTCGGTGACATCATCATCATTGCCGCCTTCGCCAGCATGACCGAGCAGGAAGCCGACAGCTTCAAACCGAAGCTGGTGTACGTGGATGGCAACAACCAGATTTCCCACACCAACGACACGATCCCGACCCAGGCCGCATGACAACGAACAACGGATTCGACTCGCTGCATTCCCACGCCCAGCGCCTGAAGGGCGCAAGCATTCCCGGCCTGCTCGCCGCCGAACCCGGCCGTGTACAGGACCTGGCGCTGCGGGTCGGTCCGTTGTATGTCAACTTCGCCCGGCAGAAATACGATGCCGCAGCGTTGCAGGCGCTGTTGGCGCTGGCTGCCGAACGTGATGTCGGCGGCGCCATCACGCGCCTGTTCCGTGGCGAGCAGGTCAACCTGACCGAAGGCCGCGCTGCGCTGCATACCGCATTGCGCGGTGATGTAGTCGATGCGCCGGTGGCGGCCGAGGCCTATGCCACCGCGCGCGGCATCCGCCAGCGCATGGGCGTGCTGGTGCGCGCGCTGGAAGACAGCGGCGTGACCGATGTGGTCAGCGTCGGCATTGGCGGTTCCGATCTCGGCCCGCGACTGGTCGCCGATGCGCTGCGCCCGGTCACAGGCGCACGCCTGCGCGTGCATTTCGTGTCGAACGTGGACGGCGCCGCCATGCAGCGCACGCTGGCCACGCTGGATCCGGCGAAGACCGCCGGCATCCTCATTTCCAAGACCTTTGGTACCCAGGAAACCCTGCTCAACGGCCAGATCCTGCATGACTGGCTGGGCGGCAGCGACCGTCTGTACGCGGTCAGCGCCAATCCGGAACGCGCCGCCAAGGCCTTCGCCATCGCCGCCGATCGTGTGCTGCCGATGTGGGACTGGGTGGGTGGCCGCTATTCGCTGTGGTCGGCCGTCGGTTTCCCGATCGCACTGGCCATCGG
Source organism: Stenotrophomonas sp. 2YAF26 (assembly GCF_052114625.1). Lineage (NCBI taxonomy): Bacteria > Pseudomonadati > Pseudomonadota > Gammaproteobacteria > Lysobacterales > Lysobacteraceae > Stenotrophomonas > Stenotrophomonas sp. 2YAF26. The sequence goes on from NZ_JBFRFC010000013.1 coordinate 78,853, forward strand.
CTTCGAGCGCTTCGAGCAGCTGCTGGAAGGTGCCGCGCAGATGGATACGCATGCGCTGGACGCGCCGTTGGAGCGCAACCTGCCGGTGCTGCACGGCCTGACCGACATCTGGAACCGCAATCTGCTGGGCTACGCCACGCATGCGGTGATGACCTACGACCAGCGCCTGGCGCTGCTGCCGGCCTACCTGCAGCAGCTGGTGATGGAAAGCCTGGGCAAGCGCGTGCAGCGCGATGGCCAGCCGGTCACCACCGACACCGTGCCGGTGTGGTGGGGCGGTGCGGGCACCGATGTGCAGCACAGCTTCTTCCAGGCGCTGCACCAGGGCACCAGCATCATCCCGGCCGATTTCATCGGCTGCGTGCACAACGATGATCCGTATACGGTCAACCACCAGGCGCTGATGGCCAACCTGCTGGCGCAGACCGAAGCACTGGCCAACGGCCAGGGCAGCGACGATCCGCACCGCGATTACCCGGGCGGCCGCCCGAGCACGATGATCCTGCTCGACGCGCTCACCCCGCAGGCGCTGGGCGCCTTGATCGCGATGTACGAACACGCGGTGTACGTGCAGTCGGTGATCTGGAACATCAACGCTTTCGACCAGTTCGGTGTCGAGCTGGGCAAGCAGCTGGCCAGTGGCCTGCTGCCGGCCCTGCAGGGCGAGGATGTCCAGATCAATGATCCGCTGACCCGTGAGCTGCTGGCGCAGCTGAAGGGCTGAGCGCGGCGCGCCGGATGCGTGCGTCGATGCACTGGCGCGACCTCGTTCGACGAAGGCAGCCCGAGGCGTGGGCGGGTCTGCACCTGACCGTGCCGGCTCCCGTGCGCCCTGCGCTTGTGGTTTCGGTCTGCCCGCCGGACCGGATACGGGTGGGTACCGAGGAACGCCCCATGTTGTGGGCGAGGGTGGAGCCCGACTACTTCGGTGTGGACCTGCTTCGCAGCGCCTCCCCGGCCTCGCCGGCGATCATTCCACCGATCACGGCTGCCGAGGTGCGGGCGTTGCATTCGGATGATCCGGTGCGGACTGCCGCAGCGTGGGCACGTCATTTCGCACGGGCCCTTACCCGTTCGGATCGATCTCCGCTGGCCCAGGGCGAATGGCTGCTGCAGCCGACGCTGCATGGCCTGGAGCGTGCGCGGATGCCGCTCACGCTCGCGTCAGATGCGCTGGCCCGACCGGCGGTCGATACCTTGGACTGGTCGAGCGTGACGCACGGCGAATGCCTGCCTCCCGTCCTGCTGCGGGCACCGTCACTGGCCACGGATGGGCGGGTCAAGGCCTGGGCCAGGCAGGCCCGGGCAGGATCACTGCCACCGGTGCTGCTGATGTGGGGCAGTGGCCTGCAGGCACACGTGGTGCTGGACGGACACGACCGGCTGCAGGCAGCCGTGCAGGAGGGCGCCGATGTGCCGGTGCTGGTTCTGCTGCGTCATGGCGAGCGGTGCGTGGATGAGCAGGGCCTGGCGCGGGCTGACATCATCGTCGAGCGGTCTGGCGGCGCGGACATGACAGTCGAGGCCCGCAACCGACTGCTGCTCGATCTGTATAGCCCTGCGCGCGACGTCCTGCCCAGTCGGGCTGATCTGATGCGTGGTGGGGTGGATCAATGGGTTGCAGAAGTGGACGCCGAGGCCAGGCAGCAGAAGGTCGAGGTGGACGCGCTGCTCGGAGACTGACCTGGCGTGCGCCAGCGGCATCCTGTTGCGGGATGCCGGCCCTTCACCGGCTCGGATCGCGCTCCGGGCTCGGCCGCTTGGCCAGCTTGCGCTGCAGCGAACGCCGGTGCATGCCGAGCAGCCGCGCGGCCGCCGATACATTGCCGCCGGTTTCATGCATCGCCTGCTGGATGTGTTCCCACTGCAGGCGGCTGATCGGGGTCATCGCATCGGGCACTTCCATCTCGCCGTCATCGGCGGGACCATCGTCTTCCTCGCCCAGCGCACGCAGGATCATCGGCACCGTCGATGGCTTCGGCAGGTAGTCGTCGGCGCCCAGCTTGATCGCCTCCACTGCGGTGGCGATGCTGGCATAGCCAGTCACCAGCAGGATTCGCATGTCTGCGCGCAGCGCGCGCAACGGCTGTATCAGGGCCAGGCCGGAATCGCTGCCCAGCTTCAGGTCGATCAACGCGAACGCCGGCGGATGCTGGCGGGCCAGTGCCAGCGCGCTGGCGGCATCCTGTGCGGTCTGCGTCTCCAGCCCTTTGCGGGCCAAGCTGCGCTGCAGGGTGCGCAGGTAGAGTTCGTCGTCGTCGACCAGCAGGCCAAGGGTGGAAGCAGTCATGGTGATTCCTCGCGGGGGGCCAACGGCAGGCGGAAGCCGACGCGGCTACCGGCCCCTTGGGCCGGGCGCATCCACATCTCGCCGTCCAGGCGTTCGATGGTGGCATGGGACAGGGCAAGACCGACGCCCATGCCTTCACTCTTGCTGCTGCCGAACAGCTTGCCCGGCAGCACGGCGGCGCGGGCGTTGAAGCCATGGCCGTAATCGCGCACTTCGCCGATCAGGTCGTCGCCTTCGATGCGCAGGCTGAGATCGACGCGCGGTCGGCCGGCCTGCTCGCCGGCATCGGCCGCGTTGTTCAGCAGCACCATCAGCAGGTGGCCGACGCCCGGGTCCAGCGGCAGGCGCAGCGGTGCGTCGTCGTTGCGATGCAGGTCGATGGTCGGGCGCACCAGCCGCCATTGCTCCAGCACCTGCTGGGCCGTGGAGTGGGCGCGCCCGGGGCCGTCATTGGAGGCCGGCGCGGCCAGGGCCAGCACGCGCTCCCGGCACTGCACCAGCAGTTCGCGCAGGGTTTCCATGTCCTCGCGCACTTCCGGTTCTTCGCTGCGTTCGGCCACGTCGTCGGCGAGCAGGGTCATCGTCGCCAGCGGCGTGTTCAGTTCGTGCGCCACCGAGGCTGCATGCGTGGCCAGGGCGACGATGCCCTCGTTGCGCGCGAAGCGTTCGCGCAGTGCCGACAGTTCCAGCTCGCGCTCGCGCAGCGCGATCGCCAGCCGGGTAGAGAAGATCAGTACGACCGCAGCGGACAGCAGGAAGGTGGCGATCACGCCCCAGCGATTGAGGTCCAGTGCGTTGAAATAGCCCGCCGGCAGCGGTTGCCCGAACAGTCCGCTGGCGGCGTAGCCCAGCAGGCAGGCGCTGGCCACGGCCAGTGCCCAGCGCAGGGGCAGGGCGAAGGCCGCCAGGGCGATCAGGATCAGGAACAGCGAGCCGAACGGATTGGCGATGCCGCCGCTCCAGCTGACCATCCAGGTGAGGATGATCACGTCCACCAGGATGTGGCCGAAGGCGGTCAGCGGCGCGGTATCGGCCGGCTCCGGGCGCAGCTGCGTATACAGGTTGAATACGGCGAGCACGGCAACGCCCGACCACAGCGGCAGTTGCGGCAAGGGCAGTCCCAGCACCCAGGTCGCAACGAGGATGGTGGCCGCCTGGCCAGCCACGGCCAACCAGCGCAGGCTGCACAGGGTTCGGAGAAACGGGGCGTCGGGACCGGTCATTCGCGCCCATCGTATGCGTTCGCGGGGACGGCTGCCTGCGACAATCGGCCGCAGCCGGACTGTCGCCTGAATGCGACACACCCGGAAGGTCGGGGCGGGCGTTAGAATGCCCGCATGCATGACGCCGTCACCCGCCCTACAGCCCCCTCCGATGCCACTGCCTGGCCCCGTCGCCTGACCCAAGCGGTCCAGATCGGTGGAGTCACCGTGGGCGGTGGCAAGCCGGTCGTGGTGCAGTCGATGACCAATACCGACACGTCCGATGTGGCGTCCAGCGTCAAGCAGGTCGCTGAGCTCTGGCGTGCCGGCTCGGAAATGGTGCGCCTGACCGTCAACACGGTCGAAGCGGCCGCGGCGATCCCGCGCATCGTCGACAAGCTGGCGATGATGGGCATCGACGTACCGCTGATCGGCGACTTCCACTACAACGGCCACCAGCTGCTGACGGCCGAGCCGGCCTGCGCCGAAGCACTGGCCAAGTACCGCATCAACCCGGGCAACGTAGGCTTCGGCAAGAAGAAGGACCTGCAGTTCGCGCAGCTGATCGAGTTCGCCATCCGCTACAACAAGCCGGTGCGCATCGGCGCCAACTGGGGCTCGCTGGACCAGGCCCTGGCGGCCAAGCTGATGGACGAGAACAACCACCGCGAACAGCCCTGGGACGCCGGCCGCGTGCTGCGCGAGGCGCTGATCCGTTCGGCGCTGGATTCGGCAGAGCAGGCCGTGGACATCGGCCTGCCGCGCGATCGCATCATCCTGTCGGCCAAGGTCAGCGGCGTGCAGGAGCTGATCGCGGTCTACCGCGACCTGGCCCAGCGTTCGGACTTCGCCCTGCATCTGGGCCTGACCGAAGCCGGTATCGGCAGCAAGGGCATCGTCGCCTCGGCGGCGGCATTGAGCGTGCTGCTGCAGGAAGGCATCGGCGACACCATCCGCATTTCGCTGACGCCCGAACCGGGCCAGTCGCGCACGCAGGAAGTGATCGTCGCCCAGGAACTGCTGCAGACCACCGGCCAGCGCGCCTTCACTCCGCTGGTCACGGCGTGCCCGGGCTGCGGCCGTACCACCTCGGAATTCTTCCAGGAGCTGGCCAAGGTGGTGCAGAACCACGTCCGCGAAAAGATGCCGTTGTGGAAGATCCAGCACCCGGGGGCGGAGAACATGACCCTGGCGGTGATGGGCTGCGTGGTCAACGGGCCGGGTGAGTCGCGGCATGCCAACATCGGCATCTCGCTGCCCGGCACTGGTGAAGCACCGTCGGCACCGGTGTTCGTCGATGGCGAGAAGAAGGTGACCCTGCGTGGCGAGAACATCGCTCAGGAATTCGTCGCCCTGATCGATGATTACGTTGAACGCACCTATGTCCGAAGCGCCGGGTAAGCCGACGATCCTCGCTGCACCGGAGCCAGCCTCCGGCTTCCGCCACTGGATGGCGCGCAATGCCTGGCGGCTGCTGCTGCTGTTTGCCGGCGTGCTGCTGCCGCTGGCCGGATTCGTCGCCCTGGCCGACGAGGTGCACGAGTTCGAATCCTTCCATTTCGATGCGCCGCTGCTGTGGCAGATGCACGGCCTGCATTCGCCGTGGCTGGACCACGTGTTCGTGCTGCTGTCGAAGCTGGGCTACGAGTGGTTCCTGATCCCGGCCGATGTGCTGATTGTCGGTGCACTGGCCTGGCACCGGCGTTGGCGTGAAGCGACCTTCGTGGCGGTGAGCTTCGTAGGGTCGGCGCTGCTCAACATGGGCAGCAAGCACTTCTTCCAGCGCGACCGGCCCAGCCTGTGGGAATCGATCGCGCCGGAATCCACGTTCAGTTTCCCCAGCGGCCACGCGATGGGCTCGATGACCCTGGCGGTCACCCTGGTGCTGCTGGCCTGGAATACCCGCTGGCGCTGGCCGGTGCTGCTGCTGGCGCCGTCGTTCAGCCTGCTGGTAAGCGTTTCCCGGGTCTATCTGGGGGTGCATTACCCCTCCGACATTTTGGCCGGGTGGTGTGCCGCGCTGGTTTGGGTGGTAGGGTGCTATCTGGTCATGTTCAGCCGCCGTCATCCATGGCGACGGCACGGTTCGCCGCCAGCGACGGCCAGCGAAGCGATCACGCAAGGGGAGTGACGTGGATGCCCTCCCAAGGGCGTCTACCTGAGGGACGGGTTGTTTCGTTGTAACGGGTTCTGCAGGGCAAGGGGCACGATCAGGCGTGAAGAATGTGATGCGCAAGGCAGAACGCCGGAATCGCGCAACATCCGCGCTTGCAGTGGTCAGGTGCTCCTGCCTAGGTTGACCCGTATTGGCCGCATTCGAAGAGGTACGTGAATGACGATTCGAGTCTACCTGGTGGATGACCATGCGTTGGTCCGCACCGGGATGAAAATGATACTGTCGAGTGAAACCGACATTGAAGTGGTGGGCGAGGCCGAAACGGGCGAAGACGCGCTGCCAGCGATCCGCCAGCTGCAACCGGACGTGGTGCTGTGTGATCTGCACCTGCCCGGCGTGAGCGGGATGGAAGTGACCGAGCGCATCGTCCGTGGCCACCGCAGCACGCGGGTGGTGATCGTGTCGGTGCTGGAAGACGGTCCGCTGCCCAAGCGCCTGCTCGAAGCCGGCGCCGCCGGTTACATCGGCAAGGGCTGTGATGCGCAGGAACTGCTGCGTGCGGTGCGCGACGTTGCCGCCGGACGGCGCTACCTGGGCACGAGCATCGCGCAGAACCTGGCGTTGTCCACCGTGGAAGGCAACGGCTCGCCGTTCGACAACCTGTCGCCGCGTGAGCTGGAAGTGGCGTTGCTGCTGACCCAGGGCCTGCGCCAGGAAGATATCGCCCGTCGTCTAAGCCTGAGCGCGAAGACGGTCAACACGCACAAGGCGCGGTTGTTCGAGAAGATGGGAATCCACGACAACATCGCGTTGGCGCGGATGGCCAGCCAGTACGGGCTGGTGGATCCGGCACGTCCGCTGTAAGGGTTTCGGCCAACGGCTGAGCCCCTCGCGGTGGTGCGACGGGATTCGTGGGGTTGGCCGGACGGATGGGCTGCGCAGGGGACGCTGCAAGTACGTCCATGTAAGCTCGGTCGCCGCATCCATGCGGCTCACGCCCCTGCGCAACCCATCCGCCCGGCCACGGATAGTTTCCGTGCGTCGCCACCGCGGAATGAAGAAGGAACGGCAGGAGCGGGTCGCGCGCTTTGCGCGCTTGGGGTCGGATCCCTTTCCCGGCGGGAAAGGGCTCTGACCCCGCAGTGCGTCAGTGGCCGCGTACGCGCTTGACGATCTTCGCGGCCTGCGCGGCGCTTTCGCGCACCTTGTCCCACTGGCCTGCGTCGATCCAGTTGCCCGGCACCATCCACGAGCCACCGATGCAGACCACGTTCTTCTGCTCCAGGTACTCGGCGGCGGTGTTCTCGGTGATGCCACCGGTCGGGCACAGCTTGAGGTCGGCGATCGGGCCGGCTACGCCCTTGATCATCGCCAAGCCGCCCACGGCCGTGGCCGGGAACAGCTTGCACACGCGGAAACCGCGCGCGTAGAGCGCCAGCAGTTCGGTCGGCGTCGCCGCACCCGGTACCACCGGCAGCGGTGCCGCAGCCAACGCATCGGCCAGCACCGGCGGCGTGCCCGGGGTCACCAGGAAATCCGCGCCCGCATCGATCGACTGTTGCATCTGCTCCACCGTCAGCACCGTACCGGCGCCGACCACCACATCCGGCAACTCGCGCTTGAGCATCGCCAGCGCTTCCATCGCCACCGGCGTCCGCAGCGTCAACTCGATGGCCGGCAATCCGCCCTCCAGCAACGCCGCACTGACCGCACGTGCCTGGTCCAGCGTATGAATCGTCACCACCGGCAGGATGCCGGCCGCATGCAGCAACTCCGCCGCCTTCACCTGATGTTGTTCGATACCCATAGCTCTGCTTCTGCCTTTGCTTTCGCTCTAGTTGTGCTTTCAATGATCACTTCGCGGCGTATCGGCGCCGGAAACTGTGATGCGGCGGAGGGCAGGGCGTCGCCAGGACCGTTCGCGCCATGGATGGCGCGATCGAGCCTACAGGGATGTATTTACGGCGTGTCCTGGCGACGGCCTGCCCTTCGCCGCCCCCTGGAAACCAACCGCCGCCACATACCCGCAACGCGCTTCAATCCCTCAGGCGTCCTTCGCCTCATGTGGCGCCGCCGCAGCAGCAGCATCGTGCCCCAGCTCATACTCCGCGTCGTAGTCCCACGGCCCACCGTCAGCCGCCGCCGGACCGCACGAAATCGAGATCGCGCCCTGATCGGCCGGGCCCACCACGCGCCGGTTGATCGCGAACAGGTTGCGGCCCAGGTCATTGGCGGCCGGCGCCGTATTCGGCGCATGAGTACGCGCGGCCCATTCGGCTGCGTCCACCAGCACTTCAAGCGTGCCGGCCTCACCATCCAGGCGGATGATGTCGCCCTCGCGCACCTTGCCCAGCGGACCACCGCGTGCAGCTTCCGGCGTCACGTGGATGGCGGCGGGAATCTTGCCCGACGCACCGGACAGGCGACCATCGGTGACCAGCGCCACGCGCCGGCCCTGGTTCTGCAGCAGGCCCAGCAGCGGCGCCAGCGAATGCAGTTCCGGCATGCCGTTCGCGCGCGGACCCTGGTAACGCACCACCGCCACGAAATGCTCGGGCAGCAGGCCGCCGGCGTGCAGCTTGTTCAGCACCTGCGGCGCATCAACCACCACGGCCGGTGCTTCGATGGTGCGGTACTGCGGCTTCACTGCCGACAGCTTGATCAGCGACTTGCCGAGGTTGCCGCGCAGCAGGCGCAGGCCGCCCTGGCTCTCGAATGGGTTGTCGACACCGCGCACCACTTCTTCATCGGCGCTGCGTTCCAGACCCGGCAGGTACACCAGCTTGTCATCGCGCAGCTGCGGCTCGCGCGCGTAGTCGGCCATGCCGCCACGGGCCACGCTGACTAGGTCGCCATGCATCAGGCCGGCCTTGATCAGTTCGCCGAACACGAACGCCGGGCCACCCGCTGCAGCGAAGCGGTTCACGTCGGCCTCGCCGTTCGGATAAACGCGCGCCAGCAGCGGAATCAGCTGCGACAGCTCGTCGAAGTCGTCCCAGGTCAGCACGATGCCGGCCGCACGTGCCACCGCGATCCAGTGGATGGTGTGGTTGGTCGAGCCGCCGGTGGCCATCAGCGCGATGATCGCGTTGATGATCGCGCGCTCGTCGATGATCCGCCCCAGCGGACGGAAGTCGTCGCCCAGCGCGGTGATGTCCAGCGCGCGCTCGGTGGCTTCGCGGGTCAATGCATCGCGCAGCGCCGTGTCCGGATTGACGAACGATGCGCCCGGCAGCTGCACGCCCATCGCTTCCAGCAGCACCTGGTTGGAATTGGCGGTGCCGTAGAAGGTGCAGGTGCCCGCGCCGTGGTAGGACGCCGATTCGGCTTCCAGCAGTTCTTCGCGGGTGGCTTCGCCGGCGGCGTAGCGCTCGCGCACTTCGGCCTTCTGCTTGTTGGGAATGCCCGGCGTCATCGGGCCGGCCGGCACGAACACTGCCGGAAGATGGCCGAAGGCGAGGGCGCCGATCAGCAGGCCCGGCACGATCTTGTCGCACACACCGAGGTACACGGTGGTATCGAACATGTCGTGGCTGAGCCCGATCGCGGTGGCCTGGGCAATGACATCGCGCGAGAACAGTGACAGCTCCATGCCGCCACGGCCCTGGGTGACGCCGTCGCACATCGCCGGCACGGCACCGGCCACCTGCGCGGTCGCGCCGAGTTCGCGGGCCACCGCACGGATCTGTTCGGGATAGGTCTCGAACGGCTGGTGCGCCGACAGCATGTCGTTGTAGGCGGTGATGATGCCCAGGTTGGCCGTCACGCCGCCGCGCAGGCGGCTCTTGTCGGTGCCGCCACAGGCGGCGAAACCGTGGGCGAGGTTGCCGCAGCTGAGGCGGCTGCGGAACGGGCCATCGCGCAGGGAGGCGTCGATCGCTGCCAGATAGGCGGCGCGCGAAGCGGCGCTGCGGCGGATGACGCGCTCAGTGATGGCTTGCAGTTGCGGATGGAGGCTCATTGGCTACCGGCGTTCGAGGTGGCGAGAGGCAAGCGGCAGCAGGGCGCCGCCGCCGACATCAATCAGTCCAGTGGACGCGCAGGCGCGCGCCTTCCAGGTTGATCGCGTTGAGGATCGGATACTGCTGCGGGTCGTTGCTGTCCAATGCCTGGCGCAGCACCTGCAGCTTCTGCTTGCCGCGCAGCAGCAGCAGACGCTGGCGGCACTGGGCCAGGCCGCGCGGGGTCAGGGTGATGCGCAGCGGCCACTGGTTGGCACCGGGGCAGCCGGTGGCATCAAGCGCGGCATACGGGAGGGTGCTTTCGAGGGCGCGGGTCAGGTCCTTCGAGCCCGGGAACAGCGAGGCGGTATGGCCGTCGTTGCCCATGCCCAGTGCGACCAGGCTTGGGGCCTGGCTGTGCTGGGCCTGCAGGTTGGCGGTGTACACGCATTCGGGCAGCGGCTTGCCGATCCGCACCAGCGGATCGAAGTGCGCACCTTCGGCACGCGTGAGCAGGTTCTCGCGCACCAGCCACGCATTGCTGTCGCGATCCTGCGGCGACAACCAGCGCTCGTCGGCCAGGCTCACTTCAACGCGGTCCCAATGCACGTCCAGCTCGGCCAGCGCCTGGTACACCGGTGCCGGCGTGGTGCCGCCGGACAGCAGGATGCGTGCGCGGCCCAGTTCGGTGATGTCGTGGTTGATCGCCTGCGCCATTTCGGCTGCAACCGCTTCGATCCAGCCATCGGCATCGCCATGGTTGATGAAGTCGATACGGTCGTCCTGGAAGATGGGGGTCATGCGGCAACTCCTGGTGCGTCACGTTCGGCGTCGGCAGCATAGGCAGCGGCGCCCAGCAGTCCGGCGTGGGGATGCATCACGGCCAGCGACGGCACCCGCGCCATGATCGAAGAGAACCGGCCCTTGTGTTCGAAGCGCTGGCGGAAACCGGAGTGCTGCAATGAATCGAGCATCTTCGGAGTCAGCCCACCGGTCAGGAACACACCATCCCAGGCGCCCTGGGTCAGCACCAGATCACCGGCAATGGCGCCGAACACCGCGCAGAACACATCCACGGTACGCATCGCCTGTGGATCGCCGTGCAGGGCGCGGGCGGTCACGTCCACCGGTTGCAGTTGGCCCGGGTCGATACCCGCCATCTCGCAGATTGCGCGATGGATGTTGACTAGGCCGGGGCCGCAGATCAGCCGCTCGTTGGAGACGCGCCCGAACTGCTCGGACAGGATCTCCAGGATGCGGATCTCTTCCGGCGTTCCCGGCGGGAAGCTGACATGGCCGCCTTCGGTTTCCAGCGGGTAACAGCGGCCGTGGCGAAGGATCAGGCCGCCGACGCCGAGGCCGGTACCTGGGCCGATCACTGCGTAGTTGCGCGGCTGACCCGGCTTGCCCGGAACCCAGGCGGCACCGCCGACCTGGACCACGTCATCGGGCTGCAGCAGCGAAATCGCCATTGCCTGCGCGGCGAAGTCGTTGATCAGGTGCAGTTCGTTGAAACCAAGCATCGCGGCCGTGCGGCTGCGCGAGATCACCCACGGATGGTTGGTGATGCGGGCTTCGTCACCATCGACACGACCGGCGACTGCGAACACGCCACGGCTTGCGGTGGCGCCGATCTGCTCCAGATGGTGGCGCGCGGCATCACCCAGCGACGGGAACTCCGCCACGGCGTACTCGCGGATGCTCTCTTTCAGCAGCGGGGCGTCCTGCGAGGTGTCGGCAAGGGCGAAGCGGGCATTGGTGCCACCGATGTCGGCGACCAGCACGGGCTGCGAGCTGGCACTCATTCCGACGCTCCGCTATCCGGTGCATCCACGCCCTGCGGCAGGAAATCGACCGCGTTGGCCGGGCCCCACTGGCCGGCAGGGTAGGGCTCCAGCGGCAGGTTGGCCGCCTTCCAGGCGTCGGCAACGCTGTCGATCCAGGCCCAGGCGGCACGCACTTCGTCATCGCGCACGAACAGGGTGTGGTTGCCGTTGAAGGCGTCCAGGAACAGGCGCTCGTAGGCGATGCGGCGATGCAGGCCGGTCGGCACCGACAGCTCCAGCTCCAGCGGCTGCAGTTCCAGCGCGCCCCATTCGGGCCCGGCCAGGCTGCTCATCAGGCCCAGTTCGATGTTCTCCTGCGGCTGCAGCTGGAACACCAGGCGGTTCGGTGCGGCCTGCGCACGCTGCGGACGCTCGAACAACCAGTGCGTGACCGGCTTTAGGGTCACCACCACGCGGGTGGTGCGCTCGGGCAGGCGCTTGCCGGTGACCAGGTGGAACGGCACGCCGCTCCAGCGCCAGTTGTCGATGTGCGCGGTGACACCGGCGAAGGTCTCCACGTCGCTGCCTTCCGGCGGCTGGTAGGCCTGTGCGGGCTGGCCGTTGATGCTGCCGGCGGTATAGCGGCCGCGCACGCTGTCACGCGCGGCGTGCTTGGCATCCAGCGGGCGCAGCGCGCGCAGCACCTTGACCTTCTCATCGCGGATGCGGTCGGCTTCCAGCGACGCCGGCGGCTCCATTGCCACCATGCACAGCAACTGCAGGATGTGGCTCTGCACCATGTCGCGCAGGGCGCCGGAGCGCGCGTAGTAGGCATCGCGGCCATCCACGCCTTCGCTTTCAGCCACCAGGATGTGCACCGATTCGATGTAATTGCGGTTCCACACCGCTTCCAGCAGCGTATTGCCGAAGCGCAGCGCGATCAGGTTCTGTACCGCTGCCTTGCCCAGGTAGTGATCGAGGCGGAACACGCGGTCTTCGTCGATCCACTGGCCGATGGTGGTGATGATCTCCTCGGCGCTTTCGCTGTCGCTGCCGATCGGCTTCTCCAGCATCAGGCGCGCGGGTGCGGCCAGCGCGCCGCCCTTGGCCAGGCCCTCGCAGGTGGAGATGTACAGGCCCGGCGGGATCGCCAGGTAGCTCACGCAGCGGCGGTCGACCAGGTCGGACACGGCAGCGGCGACCGAGTCGACGTCGCGCAGGTCCACCGAGCGGTAGTCGATGCGGCGCAGCAGGGAGGCGATGTCCTCCTGGCTGGCCATCGGCATCGCCTGCTGCAGGCGCGGGCGCAGGATGTCATGGAAGGCTTCGGTGTCGTGGCCCGACAGGGCCAGCGCACGGATGCGGAAATCCTCCGGCAGCAGGCCGTCGCCGAGCAGGCGCAGCAGCGAAGGGAACAGGTAGCGCTGGGCCAGATCACCTGTGGCACCAAACAGGAAGAGTGTGTCGTGCATCGCTCGAGTTTCAGATCCGGGTGACATCGTTGTCAATCGCTTCATGGCTGGGTTCGGGGGACATCCGCGCAACTGCCTGTCCGAGGCTCATCTGGATCGGTTTTCCGGCTCGCCGGAGCACCGTTCCAATCGAAACCACTACAGCGGCAACCCTTCGTTCGGTCGACGATGCAGGTCGGCGCGCACCGACTGTCGGATAGTGCCACGTGAAAACGTTTACATGGCAGAATGGGCAACTGTATTCGATTGCAGTGGTCGCCGTCATGCGGCAACCGCGCAATCATCACTGCCATCGGGAGGGCCGAGGCAGTCCCAAAAGACAGCCCGGCGTCGGGCGGACTGGATGAGTGAAATGGCAAAAGTGCAGTTGCAGGGTGTGCGCAAGGTCTACGACAACGGCCAGGTTGCAGTGAAGGACGCCACCTTCGAGGTCGCCGATGGCGAGTTGATGGTGCTGGTCGGTCCATCGGGGTGTGGCAAGTCGACCCTGTTGCGGATGGTGGCCGGGCTGGAAGAGATCAGCGGCGGCACGTTGACCATCGGTGATCGCGTGGTCAACGACGTGGCGCCGAAGGATCGCGACATCGCGATGGTGTTCCAGAGTTACGCGCTGTATCCGCACATGACCGTGGCCGAGAACCTGGCCTTCGGGCTGAAGCTGCGCGGCCATGACAAGGCGACCATCGACAAGCGCATCAGCGAAGCCGCGCAGACGCTGGGCCTGACCGACATGATGGACAAGCTGCCCAAGGCGATGTCCGGTGGCCAGCGCCAGCGTGTTGCCCTTGGCCGTGCGCTGGTGCGTGAGCCGGCGGTGTTCCTGCTGGACGAGCCGCTGTCCAACCTGGATGCCAAGCTGCGCCACAGCGTGCGCACCGAGATCGCGCAGCTGCACCGCAAGCTGGGCACCACCATGATCTACGTGACCCACGATCAGGTCGAGGCGATGACCCTTGGCCAGCGCATCGTGGTGCTGAAGGACGGCATCATCCAGCAGATCGATACGCCGATGGCGCTGTACGACCGCCCGGCAAACCTGTTCGTGGCCGGCTTCCTCGGCAGCCCGGCGATGAACGTGCTGCGCGGCACGCTGCAGGGCGACGCCGGTGGCGTGACCGTGGTGGATGGCGCGTGGCGGGCGCCATTGGGCCAGGCCACGATCGATCCGGCATGGCTGCAGAAGCCGATCGCGGTGGGTGTGCGTCCGGAGCACCTGCAGCCTGCGGGCAGCGAGGACACGCATGCGTTCACCGCGCGCATCGAAGGCATCGAGCCGGTCGGCAACGAGATCTTCGTCAACATGAGCAGCGGCCAGCACGCGCTGACCATGCGTGTGGCGCCGCAGTCGCTGCCGGGCGTGGGCGAGGACATCCGGGTGGCGATCCATCCGCAGGGCCTGCATTTCTTCAACCCGGAAACCGGCGAGCGCCTGTAGCCGGTAGTGCCGGCCACGCTGGCCAGGGTGCCGAGCGCGACGCCGTCCTGCTGCACGCCATCGCCTGCCTGCGCAGGTGCAGCGGTATGCAGCAGCTGCACCGCGCGCTTGGCCTTGCCGAGGTCCTGCTGCACGCCATCGCCTGCCTGCGCAGGTGCAGCGGTATGCAGCAGCTGCACCGCGCGCTTGGCCTTGCCGAGGAAATGGGTGCGCGCGACGATTTCCTGGCCGGGGTAGCAGCCCTTCTTCACGCTGTAGCCGTTGAGGCGGTCCAGGCCCAGCTGCTGCGGGGTCCACACCTCGCGCTGGCTCTCTACCAATCGTGGCAGGCCAAAGCGCAGGTCGGCCTGGCGCCAGGCCAGAGCAAAGGCGGCGCCCCCGGTTTCGTCGCTGGCCGGGAAGGCCTCGACCGGACCGATGCGCAGCGTGCGGGGAAGTGCGTCGCTGCCCAGATCCAGCTCCCAGCCGTGGCTGTCGGCCAGTGCGATGGCAGCGCCGGTAGCGGCTTCCGGCGCAGTAAAGGCCCCGGCCACCACCAGGTCCGCATGCACCTGCAATTTCACTTTGCGGCGGAACACGAAGCGCTGCAGTTGCGACGCAATCGCATCGGCATCGCCGTCGGCGAGCACCAGAAGCACATGGTCATCGGCCAGCCGCAGCAGCTGAAACACCGCCAGGGTGCGGCCCTTGGCGCTCAGCCACGCGCTCCACTGCCAGTGCAGCAGGGGCAGGGCGGTCACGTCGCTGCTGAACTGGGCATGGGCAAAAGCCACTGCATCCACGCCCTGCAGGCTCAGCAATTGATGGCCGGGCAGGCGCGGATATGCGACGAAAGCAGGGGGAAGGTTGTCAGGCACGTGAACGAGGTCTAAAATTTGTGCGTTGCGAGACCCATCATGATAGGCCAAACAACCCCCACTCCCGACGCCGAAGCTGAAGCCCCGCTGGTTCCCCCGGTCCCTGTGCCCGTGGAACAACCAGAGGTGGAAGAAGAATTCGGTGGCCGCGGCGGACTCGATCCGGTGCGGTATGGCGATTGGGAAAAAAACGGACGCTGCATCGATTTTTGATCAGCATTGAGCCAACGCGGCCTTATGCCGCCCAGCCGAGACAACGAGCCCAGCGAATGGCGACCAGACAACGTCCCCTTTCTCCGCACCTTCAGGTGTATCGCTGGCAGATTCAGATGGCCACCTCGATCCTGCATCGAGCCACTGGCGTCTTTCTGTCTGTTGGTGCCCTCATCATCGCCGGAGGCCTGTTGGCTCTGATGATGGGGCCCGAATCCTGGAACTGCTTCACYGGCCATGCCGGGGCCTGGTATGGCCGCGTGTTCCTGTTCGCGTGGACATGGTCGTTCGCCTATCACCTGTGCAATGGCATCCGCCATATCGTGCAGGACTTCGCGATCGGATTCCGCATTGCCACCTTCATCCGCAGCAGCTGGATGTCGGTGATCGGCAGCCTGCTGATCACCCTGGCGGTGTGGGCCTATGTGCTCTTCGGAGGTGCCGCATGAGCAAGTTCCGTACCCCGTTGAAGGGCGTGCGCGGTCTGGGCTCGGCCAAGACCGGCACCGAGCACTTCGTGCATCAGCGCCTGACCGCCGCCGCGCTGGTGGTGCTGGGCATCTGGTTCCTGGTGTTCGTGCTGGGCCTGCTGGGCTCGGATTACGTGACCGCCACCGCCGCGATCGCCAAGCCGTGGAACGCCGTTCCGCTGATCGGCCTGCTGATCGCCATGTTCTGGCATGCCCAGCTCGGCCTGCAGGTCGTGCTGGAGGACTACATCCACGAATCGCTGCTGGCCCTGGTGCTGCAGACCGCGGTGAAGTTCGTTGCCGTGCTCGGCATGATCGTCAGTGTGTTTGCGGTGGGCCGCATCGCCCTCGGCGTTGCCTGAGCCCAGGCGCCAAGACAGGAATCCAGACTAGATGTCCGCTTACAAGATTACCGAACACAAGTACGACATGGTCGTGGTGGGCGCCGGCGGCGCCGGCCTGCGTGCCACGTTCGGCCTGGCCGCCAAGGGCCTGCAGACCGTGTGCCTGACCAAGGTCTTCCCGACCCGTTCGCACACGGTTGCCGCCCAGGGTGGTATCTCCGCCGCGCTCGGCAACATGGGCGAGGACGACTGGCGTTACCACTTCTTCGACACCATCAAGGGTTCGGACTGGCTGGGCGACCAGGACGCCATCGAGTACATGTGCCGTGAAGCGATTCCGGCGATCATCGAGCTCGAGCACTACGGCGTGCCGTTCAGCCGCACCGCCGAAGGCAAGATCTACCAGCGTCCGTTCGGTGGCATGACCACCCAGTACGGCGAAGGCCCGGCGGCGCAGCGTACCTGCGCGGCGGCCGACCGTACCGGCCACGCGATGCTGCACACGCTGTACCAGCAGTCGCTGAAGCACGACGCGCGCTTCATGATCGAGTACTTCGCGCTCGACCTGATCTTCGATGACGAAGGTGCCTGCCGTGGTGTGCTGGCGTTGGACATGTCCGACGGCACGCTGCACCTGTTCCGCGCCCAGGGCGTGGTGCTGGCCACCGGCGGCTACGGCCGCGCCTACTTCAGCGCCACCTCGGCGCACACCTGCACCGGCGACGGTGGCGGCCTGGCCATGCGCGCCGGCATCGCCATGCAGGACATGGAGTTCGTGCAGTTCCATCCGACCGGCATCTACGGCGCCGGCTGCCTGATCACCGAGGGTGTCCGCGGTGAAGGCGGCATCCTGCGCAACAGCAGCGGCGAGCGCTTCATGGAGCGTTACGCACCGCACTACAAGGACCTGGCCTCGCGCGACGTTGTCAGCCGTTCGATGACCATCGAGATCCGCGAAGGCCGTGGCGTGGGCGAGCACAAGGACCACATCCTGCTCGACCTGACCCACCTCGGCCCGGGCGTGATCGACGACAAGCTGCCGGGCATCGCCGAGAGCGCGCGCATCTTCGCCGGCGTCGACGTGCACAAGCAGCCGATCCCGGTGATTCCCACCGTGCACTACAACATGGGCGGCATCCCGACCAACTACCACGGTGAAGTGGTGCGCAAGGACGGCGAGAACCCCGATGCAGTCGTGCCGGGCCTGTACGCCATCGGCGAAGCGGCCTGCGTTTCGGTGCACGGTGCCAACCGCCTGGGTTCGAACTCGCTGCTGGACCTGGTGGTGTTCGGGCGTGCAGTGGCCAATCGTTGCGCGGCGACGATCACCCCGGGCGCGGCGCACAAGACCCTGCCGGCCGACGCCTGCGACAAGGCGCTGGGCCTGCTGGACAAGCTGCGTCACGCCAACGGCGATACCCCGACTTCGGTCATCCGCGATCGCATGCAGCGCACCATGCAGGCCGACGCGGCGGTCTTCCGTACCAGCCAGACGCTGAAGGAAGGCTGCGAGAAGATGGACAAGATCTTCGACTCGTTCCAGGACGTGAAGGTCTCCGACCGTTCGCTGGTGTGGAACTCGGACCTGATCGAGACCTACGAGCTGAACAACCTGCTGCTGAACGCGGTGGCGACGATCAACTCGGCCGAGCAGCGCAAGGAAAGCCGCGGCGCACACGCGCACGAGGACTTCCCGGACCGCGACGACGTCAATTGGCAGAAGCACACCCTGGTCAGCGTGGACGAGAAGGGCAAGTGCAGCTTCGACTACCGTCCGGTGCACATGTACACGTTGACTGATGACGTGTCCGTGGTGCCTCCGAAGCCGCGCGTGTACTGATCCGACCCCGCCTAACATGCAATCCGCGCCCTCGGGCGCGGGCCGCCTGAGCCAACGAGAGCAGCCATGGCCGAGTTTTCACTCCCCAAGAATTCCAAGATCACGAAGGGCAAGCACTTCCCCGCCAAGACCGGCGGCAAGAACGTGCGCACCTTCAAGATCTACCGCTGGAGTCCGGACGACGACAGCAATCCGCGCACCGACACCTATGACGTCGATCTGGACGCCTGCGGCCCGATGGTCCTGGACGCGCTGATCAAGATCAAGAACGAGATCGACCCGACCCTGACCTTCCGCCGCTCGTGCCGCGAAGGCATCTGCGGTTCGTGCGCGATGAACATCGACGGCACCAACACCCTGGCCTGCACCCGAGCCATCTCGGACTGCGGCAAGAAGGAAGTGCCGATCTACCCGCTGCCGCACATGAACGTGGTCAAGGATCTGGTTCCGGACCTGACCCACTTCTATGCGCAGTACGCCTCGATCAAGCCGTGGATCCGCACCCAGACCCCGGCACCGCCGGACCGTGAGCGCCTGCAGTCGCCGGAAGACCGCAAGAAGCTGGACGGTCTGTACGAGTGCATCCTGTGCGCGTGCTGCTCGACCAGCTGCCCGAGCTACTGGTGGAACGGCGAGCGTTACCTGGGCCCGGCGATCCTGCTGCAGGCCTACCGCTGGATCATCGATTCGCGCGATGAGGACACCGGTGCGCGCCTGGACGATCTGGAAGATCCGTTCAAGCTGTACCGCTGCCACACCATCATGAACTGCGCCCGGACCTGCCCGAAGGGACTGAACCCGGCGCTGGCGATCGCCGAGATCAAGAAGCTGATGATGGAACGCCGCGCCTGATACGGTGCCGGGTAGTTGCATGACCCCAGCAGAGCCACGCCATGCGTGGCTTTGCTGTATCTGGAGAGACACGATGGAAGAAGATGTTCTGCTGAAGAAGCTGCGCTGGCGTTGCCGGCGCGGCATGCGCGAACTGGACCAGTTGTTCGGTCGCTACCTGGACCGCGAATGGAGCAGTGCACCGACCGAAGAGCGCGAGGTTTTCCTGTTCCTGCTCGATTGCGAGGACGATAAGTTGTGGCGTTGGTTCATGGGCTACGAGGCCTGTCCACATGCGCACGCCGTCCCCCTCATGCACAAGATCCTCGCCCTCAAGCCTTGAGTGGCGCCCGTCGCGGCTGCAGGCCGGCGCTCAGTTGGCGGTACTGTTGGCCGCGCCGTGGCTGCTGCGCGCTTCGGATCTGCCCCCTGCCCATCTGGTTCCCGCGCTGATCGGGGTCTGGGTGCTTGGCCTGGCCGAACTGGCCTGGCGCCTGCGGCGGCCCCGCGTGCTGCTGCAGCTGCCGCCCGCGCCCGAGCCGCTGCGCGTGGACGGCCACGACATTCCCGAGCCGCGACTGGTGGTGCGCGGGCCCTGGCTGCTGCTGCAGTGGCGCGAAGGCTGGCGCCGGCGACGCCTGTTGTTCTGGCCGGATGTGCTGGATCGCGGGCAACGACGTGAACTGCGACTGGCCGTATCCGCACGCGCCGTTTCCCGTCAGCCCCGGTCGGTGGCACCATAGGCTGAATCGACTGGCGTGCCTGCATGTTCAAACCCATTCCCGTGGCCATTGGCCTGCGCTACCTGCGCGCCAAGCGCCGCAACGGCTTCATCTCCTTCATTTCGATGGCATCGATCCTGGGCATCGCGCTCGGGGTGACGGTGCTGATCACCACATTGGCGGTCATGAGCGGTTTCCAGAAGGAAATCCGCAGCCGCCTGCTGCAGATGACTGCGCACACCACCATCAGCCGGGACGGCGAGCCGATGCCGGACTGGATGCGCGTGGTCGATGTGGCCAGCAAGGATCCGCGCGTGGCCGGTGCTGCGCCGTATATCGAGATCCAGTCGATGATCAGCGGCCCGCGCGTGCAGGGTGCGATCATCCAGGGCATCGATCCGGCGCTGGAACCGAAGGTGTCGGTGATCGACAAGAAGGTCACCAAGGGCAGCTACGGCAGCCTGACCCCGGGCAGCTTCAACCTGTTGCTGGGCAAGGAACTGGCCGTCTGGCTGGGCGTGGACGTCGGTGACCAGGTGCTGGTGACCTTCGCGGAAGTGCAGGGCACGCCAGCCGGCGCGGTGCCGCGGATGAAGCGCTTCACCGTCAGCGGCATCTTCGAGGCCGGTTACAACGAGGTCGATCGCGGTGTGGGTTTTGCCAACATGAAAGACCTGGAGCGCGTACTGCGTTCCGATGGCGCCACCGGCGTGCGCCTGAAACTGCATGACATGGACCGCTCGCTGGAGGTGGGCGTGGACCTGGCGCAGAACCTCGGCGGTGCCTATCGGGTCAGCGACTGGACCCAGCAGAACGCCAACCTGTACCACTCGCTGCGCATGGAAAAAGTGGTGATGGGCATCCTGCTCTCGCTGATCATCGCCATGGGCGCCTTCAACCTGGTGTCCTCGCAGGTGATGCTGGTGACCGACAAGCAGGCCGACATCGCGATCCTGCGCACCCTCGGCCTGACCCCGGGCGGAGTGATGCAGGTGTTCATGGTGCAGGGCTCGCTGATCGGCATCTTTGGCACCCTTGCAGGCCTGATCGGCGGCATCACCCTGACCTTGAACCTGGAGCGCATCCTCGGCGCCATCGAATCGGTGTTCAACGTCAAGCTGCTGCCGGAGGACGTGTACTACATCACCGGCCTGCCGACCGACATGCAGACCAGCGACATCGTGGTGATCACCCTGGTCGCGCTGCTGATGAGCTTCCTGGCCACTTTGTATCCCGCCTGGCGGGCAGCACGCACCCAGCCGGCGGAGGCCCTGCGCTATGAATAAGGTCTTCAACCGCGGCGATGAAGTGATCCGTGCCGAAGGGCTGGGCAAGACCTACGCCGAAGGGCGCATGCAGACACCGGTGTTCGACGGGCTGGACCTGACGGTGACTGCAGGTGAGACGGTTGCGATCATCGGTGCCTCCGGTGCCGGCAAGAGCACGCTGCTGCACCTGCTGGGCGGGCTGGACACGCCGACTGCGGGCGAGGTGTATGTCACCGGCCAGCGCATGTCGGCGCTGTCGGACACCTCGCGCGGCCTGTTGCGCAACCAGGCGCTGGGTTTCGTCTACCAGTTCCACCACCTGCTGCCGGAATTCACCGCGCTGGAAAACGTGATGATGCCGGTGATGCTGGCCGGTACCGCGGTGGCCGAGGCCAGTACGCGTGCGACTGCGCTGCTGGAATCGGTCGGCCTGGGCCATCGCCTGGACCACAAGCCCGGCGAACTGTCCGGCGGTGAACGCCAGCGCGCCGCGGTGGCGCGTGCATTGGTCAATCACCCCGCCTGCGTGCTGGGCGACGAGCCGACCGGCAACCTGGATGACCGCACCGCTGCGACGGTGTTCGAGCTGATGCTGGAGCTCAACCGTGCGCGGCATACCAGCCTGGTGCTGGTGACCCATGACCGCAGCCTGGCCCGGCGTCTGGACCGGGTGCTGGAGCTGCGCGAAGGGCGCCTGCACGCGCTGGCCCACGCCGACGTCTGAGCGGCCGGCCGAGCGCCAACCAAGGTTGGCGACTACCGGATTCGATGCAGGGCCTGAACCAGGCTGCCGGCCGTCGCGCCGGCACCACCCCGGCGGGTGCATGATCGGCACAGTTCCCCTGTGGAGATGGCCATGAAGACCCCACTGTTGATCGCCGGGCTGTGCCTGGCCCTGGCTGGCTGTGCCACCACCGGCCGCCTGGGCAGTGCCGAGAAGCTGGAGCTGTATCGTGCCCACGCCGGCGCACCGCAGAAGGACATGCAGTTCTTCGGCAGCCTAAACGGCTGGACCGAACTGGGCGACAGTGCGCTGGCGGTCTGGACCAAGCCCAGCGAGGCCTACCTGCTGGAGCTGAGCGGGCCGTGCCCGGATCTGTCCTACGCGCCAGCGATCGGCCTGACCAGCCACATGGGCCGTGTCTCGGCGCCGTTCGACAAGGTGCTGGTACGTGACCCGACCGCTGGCCCGCGCATGCCGTGCTTCATCAAGACCATCCGCAAGCTGGACGTGAAGTCGCTGCGGGCGGAGGAAAAGGAAATGCGCCAGGCGCAGGTGCAGGAGCGCGAAGAGTCCACGTCGCCCGCGAAGTGATGCGGTAGTGCCGGCCGCTGGCCGGCAACCTTGTACATCGGGGTGGCGGTTCTCGTTGATCAGCATGGTCTGGTGTGCCAGCCATGCGGTCCACGCCGGCTTGCCGATGTGGTTGAACACACGCTGGCCCAGTTCGCCCGGGTAAGGCACGAAGTCCAGGCCCTCGGCATCGCGTTGTTCGTACTGGCAGAAGACGGTTCGGGGCATGGCACTCACTCGTGGTTGCGGGATTTTGCGGAGGTTCGCTTCGGGTTCTTGATGGGCGCGCCCTCAAGCAGTTTGCGGATGGGGGCAGGCAAGCCCAGTGCAGGCAGTTCGGCGGCGCCAACCCAGCGCAGCGTGGGTTCTTCCACGCGCAGGCCGTGCACCTGCCGTGACAATACCTGCAGGTGCAGTTTGTAGTGGCTGAAGGTGTGCTGCAGCACTGGCAGTTCCTCGGCATCTTCCAGCGAACCATCGACGTGGACGTCGAACCAGTCCTGCAGCTCGCTGCCAGCATCGGCCTGCGGAAGCGTCCACAACTGTGCCCAGATGCCGGTGTCCGGCCGCTTCTGCAGCAGTACGCGCTGCTGCTTGTCGCGCAGCAGCAAAGCCACCGCCTCGCGTTCGGGCAGCGTCTTGCCTGGCTTTGCGGTTGGCAGCTCGGCGGTGCGGCCTTCGCGACGTGCCACGCAATCGGCCTGCAGCGGACAGATCACGCAGGCCGGTCTGGACCGGCTGCAGACCGTGGCACCGAGGTCCATCTGCGCCTGGGTGTAGTCGGCCATGCGTCCAGCCGGCACCTGGGCGACCTGCGCTTCGGCGATGGCCCACAGCTGCTTTTCGATGGCGGGCAGGCCAGGGAAGCCTTCGACGCCGTGATAGCGGCTGAGCACGCGCTTGACGTTGCCATCGAGGATCGCGAACGGGTCGTTCCAGGCCTGGCTGAGGATCGCGCCGGCGGTGCTGCGGCCGATGCCGGGCAGGTCGTGCAGGGCATCGAAATCACGCGGCAGGTCGCCGCCGTGCTCGGCCACGCAGCGCTTGGCGGCGGCGTGCAGATTGCGTGCACGGGCGTAGTAGCCCAAGCCGGCCCACTGCGCCATCACCGCGTCGTTGCTGGCGGCGGCAAGTTCGGGCAGGGTGGGGAAGTGCTGCAGGAAACGGTGGAAGTACGGAATGACCGTGGCCACCTGGGTCTGCTGCAGCATGATCTCCGACAACCACACCCGGTACGGGCTGCGCGGATGCTGCCAGGGCAGGTCGTGGCGGCCGTGGCCGTCGAACCAGTGCAGCAGGCGGGCAACGAAGCCGTGCTCAGGGTCGGACGTGGCGCTGGCGTTCGGCTGGCGGGGCATCGGTACTCCAGGGGGCAGCCACCCATGGGGTGGCTCTACCGGGTTGCAGTAGAGCCACGCCATGCGTGGATGCGGGCGCGTCAGGCAGTGCCCAGCGCTTCGGGCAACAGGGCGTCGACGAAGGCTTCCGGATCGAACACGCGCAGGTCCTCCGGGCGCTCGCCGATGCCAGCGAAACGGATCGGAATGCCGAACTCACGGGCCAGCGCGAACACCACGCCGCCCTTGGCGGTACCGTCCAGCTTGGTCACCACCAGGCCGGTCACCTTGACCGCAGCATTGAACTGGCGCAGCTGCGAAAGCGCGTTCTGACCGGTCGTGCCGTCGATCACCATCAGTACTTCGTGCGGCGCGTTCTCGTCGATCTTGCCGAGCACGCGGCGGATCTTGCCCAGCTCGTTCATCAGTCCGGACTGGGTGTGCAGGCGGCCTGCGGTATCGGCGATCAATACCGACGTGCCGCGGGCCTTGCCGGCCTGCAGTGCGTCGTAGGCCACCGAGGCGGCATCGGCATTCTGCCCCTGCGCGACCACGGCCACGCCGTTGCGCTCGCCCCAGATCTGCAACTGGGCGACGGCGGCGGCGCGGAAAGTGTCGCCAGCGGCCAGCATCAGGCTGTGGCCCTCGTCCTTGAAACGCTTGGCCAGCTTGCCGATGGTGGTGGTCTTGCCGACGCCGTTGACGCCCACGGTCAGCACCACGAAGGGCTTGGCGTTGCGGTCGATGACCAGCGGCTTGGATACCGGCTGCAGGATCGCGATCAGGTCCGCACGCAGTGCCGCCAGCAGGGCATTGGCATCAATGAACTCGCGCGCCTTCATGCGCTTGCGCAGGTCGGCGATCAGGTCGGTGGTGGCGGCAACGCCAACGTCGGCGGTCAGCAGCGCGGTCTCGATCTCGTCCAGCAGGTCGTCATCGAGCTTGGGGTTGCGCGAGAACAGGCCGCCGAAACTACGGGCGAACGCACTGTTGCGCAGGCGCTCGCGCCAGCCGGGCTTGCCCGCCGGAGCAGCCGGGGCATCGACCAGTACCGGCAGGTCGGCGGCGGGGGCGGCTGGTTCCTGCGCCGGGATGACCGGGGCCAGCGGGGCGATTACCGCGGCGGCGGCGGCCGCTTCGGCTTCGAAGTTCTCCGGCGCCAGCACGCGGGCGGGCGCGGCTTTGGGTAGGGTTTCCTGCGCCGTCTGCAGTGGTGCTTGCGGGGCCGGCGCGGTTGACGTTGCGGGCGCAACGACCTCGGGTGTGGCAGCTGGCACAGGCGCTTCCACCATCGGCGGGGCTACCGGTGCGGCCGGGGCCTGCTCGGGTGGCGCGGCCGACGGGAATGCCGCCGCCAGCTCTTCAGCCGAGTAGTGCTGGGTCTTGGGCGCGTCCGGTGTGGCGGCGTCCTGGGGCTTCTTGCGGCGGAAAAAACTGAGCATTGGCAAAAGGCGCTGAAATCAGAGGGATATGCTACCACCCGGGCCTGTATGGCCGGCGTGGACTCAAGGTCGCAGCTGCGCGGCCGTTAACCGGTCCGGAGGGCTGCGTTGGGTGGCCTGGGAGACCGCCGATGAACGATGTGACAGGTGTTGCGCTCAGCGGGATGCGTGCGGCCCAGCAGGGCGTGCAGGTGGCCGCACACAATGTGGCCAACCTGGCGAACCCGGATGCGCCACGACTGCAACTGCAGCGCGATGTCGCAGCGCAGGGCGGGGTGGACACCAGCGTGACGTCCCATGGCGACACCGATCCGACCGCACCGCTGGGCGACCTGTTGGCTGCCAAGGCCGAGGTGGTGGCCTTCGCTGCCAACGCGGCGGTGATCCGTCGCGAGGACCAGATGCTGGGCTCGCTGCTGGATCGGCAGGCCTGATCCGACCTGCTCTGGTGCGTGCCTGATCCGAGCTGCTCTGGTAGGTGCCAACCTTGGTTGGCACGCTTTTGTAGAGTCGAGCCATGCTCGGCAGCTTTTCAAGCGCCAACCGAGGTAGGCATCTACCAGGCCAACAGCAGCGCCAACCAAGGTTGGCATCTACCGGGGCAATGGCGGTGCCAACCGAGGTTGGCACCCACCAGGCCGGGCGATCCCGGCATCGGTCAGGCCGACAGCTCCAGCAGCAGCTTGTTCAGACGGGCCACGTAGGCACCCGGGTCCTTCAGGCTGTCGCCGGCTGCCAGCGCGGCCTGATCGAACAGCACCCGGCCCAGGTCGTCGAAACGTGCGCCATCGGCTTCGGCATCAAGCTTGGCGATCAGCGGATGACCCGGGTTGATCTCCAGTACCGGCTTGCTGTCGGGCACCTTCTGGCCGCTGGCTTCCAGGATCTGGCGCATCTGCAGGCCCAGGTCCTGTTCGCCGATGGCCAGTACCGCCGGCGAATCGGTCAGGCGGTGCGACACGCGCACTTCGGCCACGTCATCGCCGAGCACGTTCTTCAGGCGCTCCACCAGGCCCTGCTTGTCCTTGGCTGCGGCTTCCTGCTCCTGCTTGTCCGCTTCGCTCTCCAGCGCGCCCAGGTCGAGGTCGCCGCGGGCGATGTCGACGAAGCCCTTGCCGTCGAAATCGGTCAGATAGCCCATCAGCCACTCGTCGATGCGATCGGTCAGCAGCAGGACTTCGATGCCCTTCTTGCGGAACACTTCCAGGTGCGGGCTGTTGCGCACCTGGCTGTAGCTCTCGCCGGTCAGGTAATAGATCTTGTCCTGGCCTTCGGCCATGCGGCCGATGTAGTCGGCCAACGAGACGGTCTGCGCATCGGCCTCGCCACGGGTGGAAGCGAAGCGCAGCAGGCCGGCGACCTTCTCACGGTTGTTGTAGTCCTCGGCCGGGCCTTCCTTCAGCACCTGGCCGAATTCCTTCCAGAACGTGGCGTACTGCTCGGGCTTGTCGCTGGACAGCTTCTCCAGCATGTCCAGCGAACGCTTGGTCAGCGCGGCCTTCATCGAATCGATGACCGGGCCGGACTGCAGGATCTCACGCGAGACATTCAGCGACAGATCGTTGGAGTCGACCACGCCCTTGATGAAACGCAGGTACAGCGGCAGGAACTGCTCGGCCTGGTCCATCACGAACACCCGTTGCACGTACAGCTTCAGGCCCTTGGGCGCATCACGGTGGTACAGGTCGAACGGCGCGCGGCCCGGCACGTACAGCAGCGAGGTGTACTCCAGCTTGCCTTCGACCTTGTTGTGGCTCCACGCCAGCGGGTCGCTGTGGTCGTGGGCGACGTGCTTGTAGAACTCGGTGTACTCCGCATCGCTGATCTCGGTGCGCGGGCGGGTCCACAGCGCGCTGGCGCGGTTGACGGTTTCCCACTCGATCGCGGCGCCTTCTTCGCCGCCTTCCTTGGGCATCTGGATCGGCAGGCCGATGTGGTCGGAGTACTTCTTGAGGATGCTGCGCAGGCGCCAGCCGTCGGCGAAGTCGTGCTCGCCGTCCTTCAGGTGCAGGACGATGCGGGTGCCGCGCTCGGCCTTGTCGATGGTGGCGACATCGAAATCGCCTTCGCCACGCGAGGTCCAGCGCACGCCTTCATTGGCGGCCAGGCCGGCGCGGCGCGAAGTGACTTCCACTTCGTCGGCGACGATGAAGGCGCTGTAGAAGCCGACGCCGAACTGGCCGATCAGCTGCGAGTCCTTCTTCTGGTCGCCGGACAGCTGGCGCAGGAAGTCGCCGGTGCCGGACTTGGCGATGGTGCCAAGGTGGGTGATGGCATCGGCGCGGCTCATGCCGATGCCGTTGTCTTCGATGGTGATGGTGTGGGCGGCCGGATCGAAGCTGACGCGCACGCGCAGTTCGCTGTCGCCTTCCAGCAGCTCAGGCTGGGTCAGGGCTTCGAAGCGCAGCTTGTCGGCGGCGTCGGCGGCATTGGAGACCAGCTCGCGGAGGAAGATTTCCTTGTTGGAGTACAGCGAGTGGATCATCAGCTGCAGCAGCTGCTTGACTTCGGTCTGGAAGCCAAGGGTTTCGGTCTGGGTCGTCTCGGTCATCGGGTAGGGCTCCATGTGCGGTGCCGCGCAAGCGCGTGCGGCCTCGCCAAGGGGTAAGGGTGATTGTCCCGAAATCAAGGGGTTGGTCGGCCGGGCTGCGCCCGGCACCCGCCGAGGCCAAAGCAACAGCAACAGCAAAAGCGGGCATTCCGTGGGATGGCGGGGCACTGTGGGTTTGCGGGGACGCCGTAAACCCATCCATGGGGGCTTGGTCGCGGCATCCATGCCGCTCACACCCCGCAAACCCACAGTGCCCCGCCTTCGACAGATCGTCGCGACCTGAAGTAGATCCACGCCATGCGTGGATGAAATCTCCCAGATATCGAAATCCAAACCAGGGTCAGATCCATTTTCCTACGGAAAACGGATCTGATCCCAAGAGATGTTCCGACAGATCGCAGAAAACTGTCGAAGGCGGGGTGGGTCAGGTTGTGGGGGTGTCCGCGGCATGGATGCCGCGGCCAAGCCCCCATGGATGGGTTTACGGCGTCCCCCACAGCCTGACCCACCCCGCCAACCCACAGGAAGCCAGCTTTTGACGTTGCTTCGGCCTCTGCGGGTGCCGGGCGCAGCCCGGCCGAACTACAATCCCGCTCATGCTGAAATTCTCGAATACCTCCTGCCGGGGGCGCCGATGAGCGGCCGTACTGCGAATGACGGCCAGGTCCGCATCATCGGTGGGCGCTGGCGCAATACCCGGCTGCCGGTTCCGACCCTGCCGGGCCTGCGGCCCAGCAGCGACCGCGTGCGTGAGACCCTGTTCAACTGGTTGATGCCCAAGCTGGGCGGGGCGCGCGTGCTGGACCTGTTCGCCGGCAGCGGCGCGCTGGGGCTGGAGGCGGTCTCGCGCGGTGCCGCGCACGCCACCCTGGTCGAGCGCGATGCGCAACTGGCGCGCAATCTGTCCGCTGCCGTGGCCAAACTGCAGGCAGGCGACAGCGTCACGGTCGCCCAGGCCGATGCGCTGCGCTGGCTGCAGGCCGCGCCGGCACAGCAGGCGGATCTGGTGTTCATCGACCCGCCGTTCGCCGATGGCCTGTGGCAGGACGTGCTGGCCCAGCTGCCGCGGCACCTGGCCGCCGATGCCTGGTTGTACCTGGAATCGCCGGCCAGCCACGTGCCGGCGCTGCCCCCGGAATGGCTGCTGCACCGCGATGGCGGCACCCGCGAGGTGCGCTTTGCCCTGTACCGCCGCGCCGCTGCTACACTTTGACCTCATCTGAACATCTGCTACCGCCCATGACCGTGGCCAACCGCCGCATCGCCGTCTATCCCGGCACGTTCGACCCCATCACCAATGGTCATATCGACCTGGTGAGCCGGGCCGCGCCGCTGTTTGAAAAGGTCGTGGTGGGCGTGGCGCAGAGCCCCTCGAAGGGACCGGCACTGCCGCTGGAGCAGCGCGTACAGCTGGCGCGTGGCGCCCTGGGCCACCACAGCAACGTCGAGGTCATCGGCTTCGATACGCTGCTGGCCCATTTTGTACGTTCGGTGCAGGGCGGTGTGCTGCTGCGCGGGCTGCGCGCGGTGTCCGACTTCGAGTACGAATTCCAGATGGCGAGCATGAACCGCCACCTGATTCCGGAGGTCGAGACCCTGTTCCTGACCCCCGCCGAGCAGCACAGCTTCATCTCGTCCTCGCTGGTCCGCGAGATCGCACGCCTGGGTGGCGATGTGTCCGGCTTCGTGCCGGCCGCCGTGCTCGAGGCGCTGCGCAAGGTCCGCGAAGCGAAGTCGGCGCAGTCGTAAGCCCTGGCCAGCAGTAGATCCTGTAGCACCACGCATTCCATTACGCACACCAACACGCAACATTCCGGGAGGAAACCCATGAACAACACCATGCGCGCGATGCTGATCGCCTCGTTTGCCCTGGCTTTCACCGCCTGCAAGAAGGAAGAAGCCGCTCCGGTCGACGAAGCCAAGCAGGCGCTGGTCGCCCCGGCCAAGGAAGACGACGCAGGCTGGAAGAAGTACCTGCAGGAAGTGGCCATCCAGAACATGGGCAACATCACCAACAGCCCGTTCCTGTACTACCTGTCGCCGGAATCGGATCCGGACTTCCAGGCCAAGTACGAGCGCCAGACCGAAAGCGCGACCCAGGCCGTGGCCCGTGGCGTGCAGCCGGGCAACATGCTGGCCTTCGGTTCGTCGGCCTCGGGCAAGATGGCTGACATGATCCAGACCGTGTTCAAGGACGTCTCGCCGGATTCGATGAAGGGCGTGCGCGTCGTCTTCATCGGCCAGTCCGCCGACAACGCCCGCGTGCAGGCCGTGGTCCAGCCGACCGGTGCCGAGTACATTTTCGTCGAAGCCAAGTAAGACCGAGCCGAGGCGGTCGTGCTTCGGCACGGCCCGGGCGGCGCCCTGCGATGGGCGTCGCTGATGACCTGACCGGCCCGCGCGCCCGCGCAGGCCGGTCCTTGTCCCAAGGCGCGGGCGTGGAGTATCGCCATGTCGCTGAAAATCAATGAGCTCTGCGTCAACTGCGACGTATGCGAGCCGGCCTGCCCGAACCAGGCCATCACGATGGGTGAAACCATCTACGTGATCGACCCCGCCCGCTGTACCGAGTGCGTGGGCCATTTCGACGAACCGCAGTGCGTGGTCGTCTGCCCGGTCGAATGCATCGACACCGATCCGGACATCGTCGAAACCGAAATCGAGCTGCTGGCCAAGTTGCGCCAACTGCAGCACGATCATCCCGAACTCTATGCGGAGCCCCCATCCGAATGAAGTCGTTCGCCCGCCCCCTGTTGCTGCTCGGCCTGCTGCTGAGTTCCGTCGCCTGGGCTGATGCCCCGGTTCGTGCCGAGCGCCCCGATGGCGCGGCCATCGCCAGCGGTCACGCCTTGGCCACCCAGGCCGGTGTCGACATCCTGGCCCAGGGCGGCAACGCCTTCGACGCGGCGGTGGCGGTGTCTTCGACCCTGGCAGTGGTCGAGCCGATCAGCTCCGGCCTCGGTGGCGGCGGCTTCTTCCTGCTGCATGATGCGGCTACCGGCAAGGACGTGATGCTGGACGCGCGCGAGACCGCGCCGGCCGCAGCCACGCCACAGGCGTTCCTCGACAAGAAGGGTGACCTGGACCGCGACCGCTCGGTCAACGGCCCGTGGTCGGCCGGCATTCCGGGCCTGCCGGCGGCGCTGGTCGAACTGTCGGCCAAGCACGGCAAGCTGCCGCTGGCGGCCTCGCTGCAGCCGGCGATCCGCATCGCCCGCGACGGCTTCCCGGTGTATGAGCGCATGGCCAAAGGCTATGCCTCGCGCCGTGAAGTGATGGAGCGCTATCCCGGTACGCGCGAGGTCTACCTGCGCAATGGCAAGCCGATCGCCACCGGTGACCTGTTCAAGCAGCCGGAACTGGCGCAGACCCTGGAGCGCCTGGCAGCCGGTGGCTTCGATGGCTTCTACAAGGGCCAGACCGGCAAGCTGCTGCTGGCCGGCGTGAAGCAGGCCGGTGGCAAGTGGACCGCCGAGGAACTGGCCGGCTACCGCGTGAAGCAGCGCGCGCCGATCGTCTTCAACTACAACGGCTGGAAGATCACCACCGCGCCGCCGCCGTCCTCTGGTGGCATCGCCCTGGCCAGCATGCTGCAGATCCTGGAAGGCTGGGACATCAAGCAGATGGATGCCGCGCACCGCACCCATCTGGTGGTCGAGTCGATGCGCCGTGCCTACCGTGACCGCACCTTCTTCCTCGGCGATCCGGATTTCGTGCAGATCCCGCAGAAGGTGCTGGCCAGCAAGGATTACGCGCAGGGCCTGCGTGCCACCATCCACCCGGAAAAGGCGACTCCCAGCGACCTGCTGTCGGGCAACCCGACGCCGCTGGAGGATGACGAGACCACCCATTTCTCGATCATCGACCGTGATGGCAACCGTGTCGGCGCCACCCAGACCGTCAACCTGCTGTACGGCTCGGGTCTGATTCCGAAGGGCACTGGCGTGCTGCTGAACAATGAGATGGACGACTTCGCGCTGAAGCCGGGAACGCCCAATGCCTTTGGCGTGATGGGCTACGCGGCCAACGCGCCGAAGCCGGGCAAGCGCATGCTCAGCTCGATGACGCCGACGTTCATGGAGAACGACGACAAGGTGATCGTGCTGGGCACGCCCGGTGGCAGCCGCATCATCACCATGGTGCTGCTGGGCATCCTCGGCTACGACGCTGGCCTGGATGCGCAGCAGGTTGCCGCGCTGCCGCGCTACCACCACCAGTGGCTGCCGGATCTGATCGAAGCCGAAAGCAATGCGTTCGACGCCGCCACCATCAAGCAGCTGCAGGCGATGGGCCACAAGATCGACCTGCCGGGCGAGGTCGCTGCCGGTGGCCGTGGTTCCAGCCACGTGTGGGGCAACCTGCAGACGGTGGAGTGGGACCGCAAGGCCAACAAGCTGTTTGGCGGCAGCGATCCGCGCAACCCGGTCGGCAGCGCCCAGGTCGTGCCGGCTCCCTGATCCGGCGGTAGCGCCGGGCCATGCCCGGCGGATGCAGACCTGAGAACCCCGCCCGCAACGGCGGGGTTTTTCATTTCCCGGCTAGCGATTATTTAACGAGCGGCGACCGATAATTGCGTCATGAAACTATGGTCGATCCGCGGTAATACCCAGCGTCTGGATGGCGGTGCAATGTTCGGCAACGCACCGCGCGCGTTGTGGGAAAAGTGGGCAGCACCGGATGAGCTCAACCGCATCGAGCTGGCCTGCCGTGCGTTGTTGGCGAGCCCGCTGGAAGGCAAGACGGTGCTGTTCGAAACCGGCATCGGTGCGTTCTTCGAGCCGCGCATGCGCGAGCGCTATGGCGTGCAGGAAAGCCAGCATGTGCTGATCGATTCACTGCGCGAAGCCGGCTTCGAGCACGAAGACATCGACGTGGTGGTGCTCAGCCATCTGCATTTCGACCATGCCGGTGGCCTGCTGGCTGCGTGGCGCGAAGGTCGTGAACCGGAACTGCTGTTCCCCAATGCGACGTACGTGGTCGGTGCGCAGCATTGGCAGCGTGCGCTGCAGCCGCACCCGCGCGATCGCGCCAGCTTCATTCCGGAACTGCCGGGCCTGCTGCAGGCCAGTGGCCGCCTGGAAGTGGTGGACGGCGAGTATTCAAAGGTGCTCGGCCACAGCGTGCGTTTCAGCTACAGCGACGGACACACGCCGGGGTTGATGCTGGCCGAGATCGTGGGACAGGACCGCGCAGGCACAGGGACACATGGCGGCGTGGTGTTCTGCGCCGATCTGATTCCCGGGCGCTCGTGGGTGCACGTGCCGATCACCATGGGGTATGACCGCAACGCCGAGCTGCTGATTGACGAGAAGCGGCAGTTCCTGGAAGACAAGCTGGCGCGCAACGTGCATCTGTTCTTCACCCATGACCCGCAGGTGGCACTGGCGCAGGTTGGGCGGGATGAGAAGGGGCGTTTCGTGACGCTGCATGAGCAGGGCGAACTGAAGGCGCGCGCGCTGGGGTGAGGTTTGCCGGCAGGGCTGCGCCCTGCACCTGCAGAGGCCGGAGCCGAAGCAACAGCAACAGCGGGCTATCCGTGGGTGGCGGGGCGGTGTCGGATTACGGGGACGCCGCAAGTACGTCCTTGTAGGCTTGGCAGCCGCATCCATGCGGCTGACACCCCGCAATCCGACACCGCCCC
>NZ_JBFRFC010000014.1:0-116723 GCF_052114625.1 Stenotrophomonas sp. 2YAF26
CCTGTAGGCTTGGCAGCCGCATCCATGCGGCTGACACCCCGCAATCCGACACCGCCCCACCTTCGACAGATTCCCGGTGGCTGATGGATCCACGCCATGCGTGGATGAATCTCTGTCAGATATCGAAATAATTCTGGGGTCAGATCCGTTTTCCTGCGGAAAACGGATCTGACCCCATGCCATTCCGGTGTCGACCACGGTCGACACCCACCAACAGCAACACAGAACGTCGTTCCGACAGATCGCGGAAATCTGTCGAAGGCGGGGTGGGTCCGGTTGCGGGGGTGTCCGCGGCATGGATGCCGCGGCCAAGCCTACAGGGAYGTAYTTRCGGCGTCCCCGCAATCCGACACCGCCCCGCCATCCCACGGATAGCCAGCTGTTGCTGTTGCTTCGGCCGTTGCCGTTGCCTCTGCAGGTGCAGGGCGCAGCCCTGCCGAACCCACTACTCCGCTACGTGCTCGACCTCGCGCGGTTCCGGCTTGGTGTCGGGCAGCTGCCAGAAGATCAGCGTCGAGGTCAGGGTGATCGCGCCCACGCACAGGAACGTGGCATGCAGCGCAGCCGTCGCACCGTGGCCTTCCAGCTGCGTGCCGAACGCGGCCAGCAGGCTGCCTGCAGCCGCCGCACCGAAGCCGGCGGCGAGCATCATCACCATCGACAACAGGCTGTTGCCGGAACTGGCGAACTCGCGGTCGAGGTCGCGCAGGGTGACGGTGTTCATCACGGTGAACTGCAGCGAATTGACCGCACCGAAGAAGGCCAGCTGCAGCAGGCGCACGGACAGGTGCTGGCCCGGTGTCATCAGGATGAAGCTGGCCATCGCCAGGCCGACCAGCACAGTGTTGGTCATCAGTACGCGGCGATAGCCGTAGCGTTCAACCAGTTTCACCGCCAGCTTCTTCGACACCATGCCTGCGGCGGCCACGGGCACCATCATCAGGCCGGCGTTCATCGGCCCGAGGCCAAGGCCGACCTGCAGCAGCAGCGGGATCAGCATCGGCATGGCACTGCTGCCGATGCGTGAGAACAGGTTGCCGAGAATGCCGATGCGGTAGCTGGGCACGCGGAACAGTGCCAGGGAGAACAGCGGCGCCGTTGAGTTTGCTGCGTGCAGCCAGTAGCCGACCAGCGCGGCCAGGCCGGCCACGGTCATCAGCATCACCAGCGCGTGTGGTGTGCCGAGCCCGGAAATTCCATCCAGTGCCAGCGACAGCACCACCATCGCAAAGGCCAGCATGGCGTAGCCGCGAAGGTCGAACCGGGTGCGGTGGCTGGCGTAGTGGTCGGGCATGATCTTCATCGCCGCGATGAAGCCGATGACACCGATCGGCAGGTTGATCAGGAACACCCAGTGCCACGAGGCGATCTCGACCAGCCAACCGCCCAGCGTGGGGCCGATCAGCGGACCCACCAGTGCGGGAATGGCGATGAAGCTCATCGCACGCAGGAAGTCCTCGCGTGGCACCGATCGCATCACCGCCAGGCGCCCGACCGGCAGCAGCATCGCGCCGCCGATGCCCTGCAGTACGCGCGCGGCCACCAGCTGATGCAGCTGCTGCGCCATCGCGCAGGCCAGCGAGCCGAGGGTGAACAGGATGATCGCCACCAGGAAGGTGCGACGGGTGCCGTAGCGGTCGGCGATCCAGCCGGAGGCGGGAATGAAGGTGGCCACTGCCAGCGCGTAGCTGAAGACCACCGACTGCATCTGCAGCGGGCTTTCGCCGAGGCTGGCCGCCATCGCCGGCAAGGCCGTGTTGACGATGGTCGAGTCCAGCATCTGCATGAAGATCGCCAGCGAAACCAGCCACAGCAGGGGACGCTGGCGGGTGTAGGTCGATGGCGCTGTGGACATGGGGCGTGGCCGGTGCAACGTGGGGGCGCCATGATCGCGCACTGCGGGTCACGGCGCGATCAACATCGCGCCGTGACTGCATGCGGGATGCTCAGCGTTGGCTGTGCGCGTGTACCGCGTCGACCAGCACCTGTACATGGGCCGGGTCCATGTCCGGCGACATGCCATGGCCGAGGTTGAACACATGGCCCTCGCGCGAACCACCGTTGCCGGCGGCATAGGTGTCGAGCACGCGTGCGGCCGCTGCGGCGATCGCATCGGGCGTGGCATACAACGTGGTCGGGTCCAGGTTGCCCTGCAGGGCTACGCGGCCACCGGTACGGCGTAGCGCTTCGTCCAGGTCCAGCGTCCAGTCCAGGCCGAGCGCATCGGCGCCGGTCTGCGACAGCGCTTCCAGGTGCAGGCCGGTGCCCTTGCCGAACAGGATCAGCGGCGTGCGCTCGCTGCCTTCGCCGCGCT
The DNA here is from genome assembly GCF_052114625.1 of Stenotrophomonas sp. 2YAF26. Classification (NCBI taxonomy): domain Bacteria; kingdom Pseudomonadati; phylum Pseudomonadota; class Gammaproteobacteria; order Lysobacterales; family Lysobacteraceae; genus Stenotrophomonas; species Stenotrophomonas sp. 2YAF26. The sequence continues at coordinate 2,315 of NZ_JBFRFC010000014.1, forward strand.
CCAGGCCCTCGGCGATACGCTGCAGGTAGCGCAGCGAGAACTCGCGGTACATCGCCGGCGACAGCACGCCGCCCCACGTGTCGAACACCTGCAGTGCCTGCGCACCGGCGGCGCGCTGCGCGCCGAGGTAGGCAATCACCGCGTCGGTGGTTACCTCCAGCAGGCGGTGCAGGGCCTGCGGATGGTTCAGCGCCATCGCCTTGATGCGCGCGAAATCCTTGCTGCCGCCGCCTTCGACCATGTAGCAGGCCAACGTCCACGGGCTGCCGGAGAAACCGATCAGCGGCACCTGGCCATCCAGTTCGCGGCGGATCAGGCGCACCGCGTCCATCACATAGCCCAGATCCTGCTCCATGTCCGGTACCGCCAGCTTGGCGATGGCCGCTTCATCGCGCACCGGGTGACGGAACTTCGGGCCTTCGCCTTCGACGAAGTACAGCTCCAGGCCCATGGCATCGGGAATGGTGAGGATGTCCGAGAACAGGATGGCCGCGTCCAGCGGGAAGCGGCGCAGCGGCTGCAGGGTGACTTCGCAGGCGATCTCCGGGTTCTTGGCCATGGCCAGGAAGCTGCCGGCCTTGGCCCGGGTGGCGCGATATTCCGGCAGGTAGCGGCCGGCCTGGCGCATCAGCCAGACAGGGGTGCAGTCCACCGGTTCGCGGCGCAGGGCGCGCAGCAGGCGATCGTTGCGGAGAGGGCTGGTCACAGTGGGCATTCCTTGGGCGAAATGGGCAGCGGCGCAGTCAGTCGCCGTGCGAAAGAATCTGGAAGCCCCGATGCAGTTCGGCATCGCGGGCCTTGTCGTAGGCGTGGCGGGCTTCGTCGGCCGTCAGGTACAGCTCGCGCCGCAGCTGCGAGCGGGCGCCGACGCGGCCGGATTCACGCAGCAGTTCCCAGCCGCCGAACAGGTCCGGGACCAGGGTCAGGCGCAGGAAGCGCGGTGCCTGGGCACCGTCGGCGGGTTGTTGCAGGTGGACGTGCATGGTGTCGATTGTAGCGGGGGCGGTGTGACCCCTGCCGCAACGCTGACCTGGTAGTGGGGGCCGGGGGCAGGCCCAGGTGGGTGGAGAGGCGTGCCGCCAGCACCATGCCCACTGCTACGGCTTCACCGTGGTTCAGTGCATCGCGTCCTGGTGCGGAGTACCCCTGTTCGGTTTCGATGGCGTGGCCGAAGGTATGGCCAAGATTGAGCAGGGCGCGCTCGCCCTTCTCGAAGGGATCGCGCTCGACGATGGCGGCCTTGTGCCGGCAGCTGCGGGCGATGGCCTCGGCGATGACCGCATCCTCGCCGGCCGCCAGTGCCTCGGCATGCTGCTGCAGCCATTCGAAGAACACCGCATCACCCAGTGCGCCGTACTTCACCACTTCGGCCAGGCCGGCGCGTAGCTCGCGCGGCGGCAGGGTGGCCAGCACGCGGGTATCGGCGATCACCGCACGCGGTGGGTGGAACGCACCGACCAGGTTCTTGCCGGCCGGGATATCCACGGCGGTCTTGCCGCCCACCGAGGAGTCGACCATCGCCAGCAGCGTGGTTGGCAGCTGCACGCAGTCGACGCCGCGCATCCAGCAGGCCGCGGCAAAGCCGGCGAGGTCGCCGACCACACCACCACCGAGGGCGAACACGCAGGCATCGCGGGTCGCGCCGAGCGCGGCCAGCGCCTCGATGACCGAGCCGAACTCGGCCAGGGTCTTGGAGGCTTCACCGGCGGCCAGCACATGCTCACCCACGATCAGGTCCGGGCGTGCGGCCAGCAGCGTCTGCCTGACGGCATCCAGATAGCGCGGAGCAACCTCGCTGTCGCTGACCAGCAGCACGTGGCGGCCACGCACATGGCTGGCCAGTGCAGCGCCGTCGGCCTGGGCACCAGCGCCAATGGTGATGGAGTAGGGACGGTCGCCGCCAACGGCGACCTGCAGCAGGGCAGGGGAGGTCATGCAGTGGGGTCCTGTCGCTGCCAGTGCGTGGCCAGCTTGACGACAAGCTGGGCAGTGGCATCGGCGGCGGTAAACGGGTCGGTATCAAGAGTGACATCGGCGAGGTCGCGATACAGCGGGTCGCGATGCGCGGCCAGATCATGCAGCACCTGTTCGCGGTCCGGCCGCTGCAGCAGTGGCCGGGCCTTGTCGCGTGACAGGCGCTCCAGCTGGGCTGCGACGCTGACCCGCAGGTAGACGACAAAGCCTCGCTTGGCGATCAGGGCGCGATTGTCCGGGTCAAGCACGGCACCGCCACCGGTGGACACCAGCTGGCCACGGCCGGCCAGCACCTGCGCCAGCGCCTGGCGCTCATGGGCGCGGAAGCCTGCTTCGCCGGAATGCTCGAAGATCGTGGGGATGCTGGCCCCGGTCGCATCGACGATGGCCTGGTCGACGTCGACGAAGTCCAGCGTGAAGCGCTCGGCGAGGCGGCGGCCGATGCAGGTTTTACCGGCGCCCATCGGGCCGATCAGGATCAGGTTCGGAGCGGGATTCATGCCCTCTGATGCTAACACCTCCGTGCCTTGGCCTTTACGTTCTTCACGTCAGGGTGGAGGTTCCTGCGGGGTTTCCCGCGCCTGAAGGAGTGCCTGCCATGTCGGTTGCCAAGGTCATCGAAATCAATGCGTCCTCGCCCAAGAGCGTGGAGGACGCAGTGCGCAGCGGTTTGAAGAAGGTGTCCGGGACGGTCAAGGGCATCCAGGGCGCCTGGATCAACGAGACCAAGGTGGTCACCGACGGCAACGGTGAGATCACCGAATGGCGGGTGAACCTGCGGGTCACCTTCCTGGTGGAGTGAGGCTGCTCAGCGCAGCCCTTGCACCTGGCGCTGGGCATCCAGCGCCACTACCCGGTCGGCAATGGCCGGCAGCGCACGCAACGCCTGCCGGCTGACCCGCTCGTAGTACTGCACGAAGCGCTCCAGCTGGGGCCGGTTCATACCGTGCCGCCCCGGCTGGGCCGCCTGCAGGTTCTGCTCCTGCTGCCAGCGCCAACGCGGCACCACCGAAAAATCAGGGGGTTGCAGGAACCACAGGCGGTCACAGCGCTGCCACAGCGCCGGATAGTCGCGGGCCAGCGCCTGGTTGCACCAGCGCCGCCAACGGCCATCGGCATCGGCCTCGCGCTCCAGGGCGTTGAGCGGGACATCCAGTTCGGCATCGTCCTGCGCCGGGGTGCCCAGGAACCAGCCTTCGAACACCAGCAGGTCCAGCGGCGTTTGCAGCTGCGGCCACTGCGCTTCGGGCAGGCGCTCGTCGGCCAGCTTGTCGAAGCGGGGCAGGGCCAAGGGCTGTCGTGCTGCCACTGCGTCCAGTGCCGCATGTGCCAGCGGCAGGTCGTGGGTGCCCGGTGGGCCACGGGTGATCAACAACGGATGTACTTGCCGGGCCAGACGCTGGCGTTGTGCGCGGGTCAGGTAGACATCGTCGATGGACAGCGTTGCGGCGTTCAGGCCACGCGCCTGGGCACGGGCAACCACCTGCGCGGCCAGCGTCGATTTGCCGCTCCCCTGCAGGCCGCTGATCGCCAATACTGGAACGGCTGTGCTGCTGCCCAGCGCGTCATCCAGCGCCTGCTCGACCACTGTTTCGGGGAATCCTTTCACCTGGGGCATGTACGCAGCGGCGACCATGCCGCCACAATAGCCCAAACCGTGTGAGAAGAATGCTGTCATGAGCGACCTGTACGCCGAAGCCCTGTCGACCTTTGCCGCCCTTTTCGAAGAAGCGAAACAGAGCCGCGAAGTCGAGCCCAATGCGATGACCGTGGCGACCGCCGATGTGCAGGGCCGGCCATCGGCGCGCACCGTGCTGTTGAAGGCGTTCGACGAGCGCGGCTTCGTGTTCTACACCCACCTGGACAGCCACAAGGGCAACGAGCTGCAGGCCAATCCGCAGGCGGCGCTGCTGTTCCTGTGGCGCAGCCTGCGCGAGGCCGGCATCCAGGTGCGCATCGAGGGACGCGTAGAGCAGGTGGCCGATGCCGAGGCCGACGCGTATTTCGCCAGCCGTCCGCGCATGAGCCAGATCGGCGCGTGGGCGTCGCTGCAGTCGAAGACGTTGAACTCGCGCGAGGAGTTCGACGCGCGCGTGGCCGAGGTCGAGGCGCGCTTCGAGGGCAAGGACGTGCCGCGTCCGGACGGTTGGAGTGGTCTGCGGGTGGTGCCTGACCGCATCGAGTTCTGGTACGGCGCGCAGTTCCGCCTGCACGAGCGCTGGTGCTATGAAGCGGGTGCCGAAGGGCGCTGGAGCAAGCGCTTGTTGTACCCGTAAGGCACCGTGATGCAACGCGTGCCGCTGTATCGCGTGGTGGTGTTCGTGCCGGTGCCTGCCCTGGAGGCGGTGAAGCAGGGCATCCTTTCGGTGGATGCACTGGCGGCCGGCGATTACGAGCACGGCCTGTGGTGGTCCGCGCCGGGGTTCGAACAGTTCCGGCCACGCGTGGGTGCGATCCCCACGCAGGGCGAGGCGGGGCAGACCGAGGTGGTCGACAGCGTGCGGCTGGAGTTCTGCCTGCCGCGCGATCCGCAGCGGCTACAGCGCATCCTCGAGCACGGCATCGTGCCGCATCACCCGTGGCAGGTGCCGGCGGTGCAGGTGGAAGAGATCGAGCTGCTGCTGGCCGGGTAGATCCACGCCATGCGTGGATGGAAAGGTCGGTACACCTGCATCGTAGGGTCGAGCCTGTACCACTGCCATTGTTCCAACGCGTATCACTGCGAGAGCCGTTTGTCGCAAACGGACCGGCCAGCTTCATCTGCGAGCAGGCCAGCAAACGTCACACTCGGACTGATGCCCTCGATTTCCGGAGTTGCCATGTCCCCTTGGCGTTGCCTGTTTGCCGTGCCATCGCCGCGCCAGGGCGTGGAAGCGTTCCTGTTGCTGCTCGCCCGCATCGTGGCCGGCGTGATGTTCTGCGTATCCGGCTGGAACAAGCTGTTCACCGACGCCGGGCGCGAGCGCATGGTGCACACGCTGGTCGATGCGGGCATTCCATTTCCGGTACTCAGCGCGCCGGTGCTCGGGGCCATTGAGTGGATTGCCGGTGGCCTGTTGGTGCTGGGCCTGTTGACCCGCCCTTCGGCATTGCTGCTGGCGGCGATCTGCGCGGTAGCGGCGCTCACCGATGGCATTGCGCGCATTCCTGCGGGGCTGAGCGTGCCGGATTGGCTGAGCTGGTTCTTCTACCTGAGCGAAGTCCCGCTGGGCGTGCTGCTGCTATGGGTTGCGGCCGTGGGCAGTGGACGGTTCGCCATCGAAGCGCGCTGGGCACGCTGAGTGCACCTTCTTCCGCGGCCGGCGGGCGTGCGGTAGCGCCTGGGCGCTCCAGTAGATCCACGCCATGCGTGGATGGGGTACTTGGGAAAAAGCGGTGCGAACCAAGGTTCGCACCCACCAGGCATCGGTCTGCCCTCAACAGACATCGGCGGTTCGCCCCTGCCTTGCATCGGTTCTGCACCAACCAGACGGCAGGATGTTACAACCCCTCCGCGCGCAGCCACCGCCACAGCGTGGTGCGTGACACACCCAGCGCCTGCGCCATGCCTTCGCGGTCATTGCGGTGTTCCTGCAGCAGCGCCTCCAGCTGCGCACGCGGTGGGCGCTTGCCGTTGCCTTCCAGCGGCAGTGTGGCGGCGCCTTCGCTCACCAGCTCCGGCGCCAGCTGCAGCAGGCGTGCTGCATCGATCAGTCCTTCACCGGGCTGCCAGTGGATGCGCAGCCTATCCACCAGATTGCGCAGTTCACGCACATTGCCTGGCCAATCGGCTGCGCTGAGCAGGGCCAGCGCTTCTGCATCCAGCGGTGCATCGATGCCGCGCAGTTCGCGGAAGAAGTGCGTGGTCAGCAGCGGGATATCGCCTCGCCGTGCACGCAGAGTGGGCAGTGCGATGCGCAGCGCGGCCAGCCGGTAATACAGGTCGCGACGGAAGCTGCCGCCCGCCGCGCGCTGCTCCAGCGATTGCAGGGTGGCGGCGACCACGCGCAGGTCGACCGGGGTCGGTTCGGTGGCGCCCACGCGCAGCACTTCGCGTTCTTCCAGCACCCGCAGCAGGCGGGTCTGCAATGGCAGCGGCAGTTCGCCTATCTCGTCCAGGAACAACGTACCGCCATCGGCCGCCTCGACCAGGCCGACGCGCCCCCCGCGACGCGCACCGGTGAAGGCGCCGTCGCTGTAGCCGAACAGCTCCGCTTCCAGCAGTGATTCGCTGATCGCGCCGCAGTTCAGCGCAACGAAACGACCGCGACGACCGCTGGCGGCGTGCAGCTGGCGTGCAACCAGTTCCTTGCCGGTGCCGGTCTCGCCGGTAACCAGTACGGTGCTGTCGTGCGGGGCGTACAGTGCGATCTGTGCGCGCACGTCGGCCATCGCATTGCTGTCGCCGAGCAGGGCATGCGCATCGTTGCGTGGGGCGGTTCGGCGGCGCGGAGCCGGCCGGTTGCCGCCGGAGCGGGCCATGGCCTGGGTCAGCTCCAGCGCATGCTCGAACGCCTGCCGCACCGAATCGGCCGAGTACAGCAGCACGCCGGGCAGTCCGGCCTGTTCGGCATGGTCGATGGCCATGCCGGTGCCGACGATCACTTCGATGCCGTTGGCGCGCAGGTCGGCGATGCAGTCGCGGGCATCTTCGCGGGTAACGAAGCGGCGGTGCTCGATGTCCAGGCCGAAGCTCTGCTGGAAGCTGCTGAACACCGGCACGTCGCTGGCATGGGTGACCAGGCCGATGCGTGGGGCGATGCGGCGGGCGCGCGCCAGCGCTTCCATCAGGTCGAAGCCATTGGCGTGGATCGGTACCAGCGGCAGGTCCAGGCGACCGCGCAACCAGGCCGCGTTTGAGCCGCCGGCAATCACCACGTCGCAGTGCTCGCGGCGCAGGCGCTGGCCGATCACTTCCACGGCTTCCTCGAAGCCCAGGTTGATCTGCTCGATGCGTGCGCGGCGGTCGAACTCGGGAATGACATCGCCAAGCAGGCCGGTCAGGCGCGAGACGCTGACCGTCCAGATCACCGGGCGGCCGGGGTCGGCATCGGCGTGGCGCAGGGGTGAGCGGGGCAGGTACATGCAACGGAGACCGGGAGGCGATGTTTCATGATACATCCGTTTCAATGTTTCATATGTTTCAGTGTTGCGGGCCGGTCATCCCCGTGAAATCAATCGCTTGCAGGTTGGCATGGTGTTTGCGCTTACCCCTGTGTCCTTCAACCTGGATCGCCGCATGACCGTTTCGACCCTCTCTTCCGCCGGTGCCCGCTTCCGCGAGGCGCTGGCTGCCGAATCGCCGCTGCAGGTTATCGGCGCGATCAACGCCAACCATGCGCTGCTGGCAAAGCGCGCGGGTTTCCGTGCCATCTACCTGTCCGGCGGTGGCGTGGCCGCCGGCTCGCTGGGCCTGCCGGACCTGGGCATCAACACCCTGGAAGACGTGCTGGTGGACGTGCGCCGCATCACCGACGTCTGCGACCTGCCGCTGATGGTCGACATCGACACCGGCTTCGGCCCCAGCGCGTTCAACATCGCGCGCACCGTGAAGTCGCTGATCAAGGCCGGCGCGGCCGCCTGTCATATCGAAGACCAGGTCGGCGCCAAGCGCTGTGGTCATCGCCCGGGCAAGGAGATCGTCTCGCAGGGCGAAATGGTCGACCGCGTGAAGGCCGCAGCCGATGCCAAGACCGATCCGGACTTCTTCCTGATCGCGCGCACCGACGCCATCCAGGTGGACGGCGTGGACAAGGCCATCGAACGTGCCATCGCCTGCGTCGAAGCCGGTGCCGACGGCATCTTCGCCGAGGCCGCTTATGACCTGGATACCTACCGCCGCTTCGTCGATGCGGTGAAGGTGCCGGTACTGGCCAACATCACTGAATTCGGCGCGACCCCCTTGTTCAGCCGCGACGAGCTGGCCTCGGCCGGCGTTGCCATCCAGCTGTTCCCGCTGTCGGCGTTCCGCGCCGCCAACAAGGCCGCCGAGAACGTCTACCAGACGGTCCGCCGTGAGGGCCACCAGCGCAACCTGATCGACAGCATGCAGACCCGCGAGGAGCTGTATGACCGTATCGGCTACCACGCCTTCGAGCAGCAGCTCGATGCGCTGTTCGCCGCCAAGAAATAAGCAGTACCCTGCACCATCAAGTTTCGGAGGGAAACATGAACGATACGACCGCAACCCCGACCTTCAAGCCGAAGAAGTCCGTCGCCCTGTCCGGCACCGCTGCCGGCAACACCGCGCTGTGCAGCGTCGGCCGCAGTGGCAACGACCTGCACTACCGTGGCTATGACATCCTGGACCTGGCCAACACCAGCGAGTTCGAGGAAATCGCCTACCTGCTGGTGCATGGCAAGCTGCCGACCCGCGCCGAGCTGGTTTCCTACAAGGCCAAGCTGAAGTCGCTGCGTGGCATTCCGGCCGCGGTGAAGGCTGCGCTGGAAGAACTGCCGCCGTCAGCACACCCGATGGATGTGATGCGCACCGGCGTGTCCGTGCTCGGCTGCGTGGCGCCGGAGAAGGACGATCACAATCATCCGGGCGCGCGCGACATCGCCGACAAGCTGATGGCCTGCCTCGGTTCGATGCTGCTTTACTGGTACCACTGGAGCCACAACGGCCGTGCGATCGACGTGGAAACCGACGATGACTCCATCGGTGGCCACTTCCTGCACCTGCTGCACGGCGAGAAGCCGCAGGATTCGTGGGTGAAGGCGATGCACACCTCGCTGATCCTGTACGCCGAGCACGAGTTCAACGCCTCGACCTTCGCGTGCCGCGTCATCGCCGGCACCGGCAGCGACATGTACAGCGCGATCTGCGGTGGCATCGGCGCACTGCGCGGCCCCAAGCACGGCGGCGCCAACGAAGTGGCGTTCGAAGTGCAGAAGCGCTATGACAATCCGGACGAAGCCGAGGAAGACATCAAGGCCCGCGTCGAGCGCAAAGAAGTGGTGATCGGTTTCGGCCACCCGGTCTACACCGTCTCCGATCCGCGCAACAAGGTGATCAAGGACGTCGCCCGCGAACTGTCCGAAGAGCAGTCGAGCATGAAGATGTACGACATCGCCGAGCGCCTGGAAACGGTGATGTGGGACATCAAGAAGATGTTCCCGAACCTGGACTGGTTCAGTGCCGTCAGCTACCACATGATGGGCGTGCCGACCGCGATGTTCACCCCCCTGTTCGTGATCGCCCGCACCGCCGGCTGGAGCGCGCACATCGTCGAACAGCGTATCGACGGCAAGATCATCCGCCCGAGCGCCAACTACATCGGCCCGGAAGATCGCGACTTCGTGGCCATCGACAAGCGTTCCTGATCATCGCCACTGTTGCACTGCTGCATGCATCCGGCCGGCCCCGTGCCGGCCGGATGCCGTCACCGCCGTATTGCCGGCACCCGGCCCGCCACGAGCATTCCGCCAGCCCATGAATACCGATTACCGCAAGACCCTCCCCGGCGCCTCGCTGGACTATTTCGACGCGCGCGCCGCCGTCGATGCGATCCAGCCCGGTGCCTACGCCACGCTGCCGTACACCTCGCGCGTGCTGGCCGAAAACCTGGTGCGTCGCTGCGACCCGGCCACGCTGACCGATTCGCTGAAGCAGCTGATCGAGCGCCGTCGTGACCTGGATTTCCCGTGGTTCCCGGCGCGCGTGGTATGCCATGACATCCTCGGCCAGACCGCACTGGTCGATCTGGCGGGCCTGCGCGATGCGATCGCCGACAAGGGCGGTGATCCGGCCAAGGTCAACCCGGTGGTGCCGGTGCAGCTGATCGTCGATCACTCGCTGGCAGTGGAGTGCGGTGGTTTCGATCCGCAGGCGTTCGAGAAGAACCGCGCCATCGAGGACCGCCGCAACGAGGACCGCTTCCACTTCATCGACTGGACCAAGCTGGCCTTCGAGAACGTGGACGTGATTCCGCCGGGTAACGGCATCATGCATCAGATCAACCTGGAGAAGATGTCGCCGGTGATCTACGTGCAGGACGGCGTCGCCTTCCCCGATACCTGCGTGGGCACCGACAGCCACACCCCGCACGTGGATGCGCTGGGCGTGATCGCCATCGGCGTGGGTGGCCTGGAAGCAGAGAACGTGATGCTGGGCCGTGCGTCGTGGATGCGCCTGCCGGACATCATCGGTGTCGAGTTGACCGGCCGGCCGCAGCCGGATATCACCGCCACCGACGTGGTGCTGGCCCTGACCGAATTCCTGCGCAAGGAGCGCGTGGTCGGCGCTTGGCTTGAATTCTTCGGCGAAGGTGCCGCTGCACTCACCATCGGTGATCGCGCCACCATCTCCAACATGTGCCCCGAATACGGCGCAACCGCCGCGATGTTCTACATCGATGGCCAGACCATCGACTACCTGCGCCTGACCGGTCGCGAGGAAAAGCAGGTCGCACTGGTTGAGAACTACGCACGCAGCACCGGCCTGTGGGCCGATGACCTGGCCACTGCGGAATACGAGCGCGTGCTGCGCTTCGATCTGTCGACGGTGGTGCGCAACATGGCCGGCCCGAGCAATCCGCATCGCCGCCTGCCGGTATCGGAACTGGTCGAGCGCGGCATCGCCGATGCCGCCAAGCTGGAAGCCGGCAAGGCCGAGCAGGCACAGGGCCTGATGCCTGATGGCGCGGTGATCATTGCTGCCATCACCAGCTGCACCAATACCTCCAACCCGCGCAACGTGATCGCCGCCGGCCTGCTGGCACGCAAGGCCAACGAGCGCGGCCTGCTGCGCAAGCCTTGGGTGAAGTCGTCGCTGGCACCCGGTTCCAAGGCAGTGCAGCTGTACCTGGAAGAAGCGGGCCTGCTGCCGGACCTGGAGAAGCTGGGCTTCGGCATCGTTGCCTTCGCCTGCACCACCTGCAATGGCATGAGCGGCGCGCTGGATCCGAAGATCCAGCAGGAAATCATCGACCGTGACCTGTACGCCACGGCGGTACTGTCGGGCAACCGCAACTTCGACGGCCGCATCCATCCGTATGCGAAGCAGGCGTTCCTGGCCTCGCCGCCGCTGGTGATCGCCTACGCCATCGCCGGTACCATCCGCTTTGACATCGAGAAGGATGTGCTGGGCGTGGACAACGACGGCAACGAAGTGCGCCTGAAGGACATCTGGCCGAGTGATGCCGAGATCGATGCGGTGGTGAAGGCGGCGGTGAAGCCGGAGCAGTTCCGCAGCGTCTACAACCCGATGTTCAACGTACGCGTTGAGCACGGCGCAGCGGTGAGCCCTCTGTACGACTGGCGCCCGCAGAGCACCTACATCCGTCGTCCGCCGTACTGGGAAGGTGCACTGGCCGGTGAGCGCTCGCTGGCCGGCATGCGTGCGCTGGCGGTGTTGCCCGACAACATCACCACCGACCACCTGTCGCCGTCCAACGCGATCCTGGCCTCGAGTGCGGCTGGCGAATACCTGGCGAAGATGGGCTTGCCGGAAGAGGACTTCAATTCCTACGCCACCCACCGCGGTGACCATCTGACCGCGCAGCGTGCCACCTTCGCCAATCCGAAGCTGTTCAACGAGATGGTGCGCAATGAAGACGGCAGCGTGAAACAAGGTTCGCTGGCGCGCGTCGAGCCGGAAGGCAAGGTGATGCGCATGTGGGAAGCGATCGAGACCTACATGGAGCGCAAGCAACCGCTGATCATCATCGCCGGTGCCGACTACGGGCAGGGCTCTTCGCGTGACTGGGCCGCCAAGGGCGTGCGCCTGGCTGGCGTGGAGGCCATCGTTGCCGAAGGCTTCGAGCGCATCCACCGCACCAACCTGATCGGCATGGGCGTGCTGCCGCTGGAGTTCAAGCCGGGCACCACCCGCCTGACGCTGGGCATCGATGGCACCGAAACCTTCGACGTCATCGGTGAACGTACACCGCGCGCAGAGTTGCGTGTGGTCATCCACCGCCGCGACGGCCAGGACGTTATCGTGCCGGTCACCTGCCGCCTGGACAGTGACGAGGAAGTGGCGATCTACGAGGCCGGCGGCGTACTGCAGCGCTTCGCCCAGGACTTCCTGGAAGGCGCCAAGGTGGCGTAAGGCATCCGACGGCCCGGCAACGGGCCGTCTTTCATTGCAAGGAACCGTTCCATGGCATTTCTCCCGCAACTCCGTATTCCCGCCACCTACATGCGCGGTGGTACCAGCAAGGGCGTGTTCTTCCGCCTGCAGGACCTGCCCGAAGCCGCGCAGGTGCCGGGCGCCGCACGCGATGCGCTGCTGATGCGCGTGATCGGCTCGCCCGACCCGTATGGCAAGCAGACCGACGGTATGGGTGGGGCCACCTCCAGCACCAGCAAGTGCGTGATCATCTCCACCGCCTCGGTGCCTGATCACGATGTGGACTACCTGTACGGCCAGGTGTCGATCGATACCGCATTCGTGGACTGGAGCGGCAACTGCGGCAATCTCAGCACCGCCGTTGGTCCGTTCGCGATCGCCAACGGCCTGATCGATCCGGCCCGCGTGCCGCACGATGGCCTTTGCACCGTGCGCATCTGGCAGGCCAACATMGGCAAGACCATCATCGCCCATGTGCCGATGCGCGATGGGCAGGTGCAGGAGATTGGCGATTTCGAGCTGGATGGCGTGACCTTCCCGGCTGCCGAGATCCAGCTGGAATTCCTCGATCCGTCCGACGATGGTGACGCCGGTGCGATGTTCCCCACCGGCAACCTGGTCGATAGGCTGGACGTGCCGGGCGAGGGTAGTTTCGAAGTGACGATGATCACCGCCGGCATCCCGACCATCTTCCTCAACGCCGCCGATCTCGGTTACACCGGCACCGAACTGCAGCCGGCGATCAATGAAGACAAAGCGGCGCTGGAGCGCTTCGAGAAGATCCGTGCCTACGGCGCCCTGCGCATGGGCCTGATCCAGAAACTGGAAGACGCGGCGACCCGCCAGCACACGCCGAAGGTGGCCTTCGTCGCCCCTGCGCAGGACTACGTTTCCTCCAGCGGCAGGGCGATCCCGGCCGCGGACATCGATCTGCATGCCCGCGCGCTGTCGATGGGCAAGCTGCACCACGCGATGATGGGCACCGCTGCAGTAGCGATCGGTACCGCCGCGGCGATTCCCGGCACGCTGGTCAATCGTGCTGCTGGCGGCGGCGAGCGCGAGGCCGTGACCTTCGGGCATCCGTCGGGCACGTTGCGCGTGGGTGCGCAGGCCGCACTCGTTGACGGCCAGTGGACGGTGTCCAAGGCCATCATGAGCCGCAGCGCCCGCGTGCTGATGGAAGGCAAGGTGCGGGTGCCCGCCGAGTGATGGGCTGGTCGGCGGTGGCATCACATGCTTCGGTAGATGCCAACCTTGGTTGGCATGAAGAATGCAGCGCCGGGTGAACGTCCGCGCCAACCAAGGTTGGCGACTACCGGGTCTGGCGTGGCCTGGCAAACCTACGAGGAGATCGACGATGTCCGAGAATCAGACCCCATCCAACACGCGTGCAGCCTGGGATGCGCTGCTGGTGGATATCGTCGACTACGTGCGTGACACCCGCATCGATTCGCCGCTGGCGTTCCAGACCGCGCATCACTGCCTGCTCGATACGCTTGGCTGCGGGCTGGAGGCGCTGTCCTTCCCCGCCTGCAGCAAGCTGCTGGGACCGCTGGTGCCGGGCATCAGCGTGGCCAATGGCGCGCGTGTCCCTGGCACCAACTTCGTACTCGATCCGGTGCAGGCGGCCTTCAACATCGGCGCGATGGTGCGCTGGCTGGATTTCAACGACACCTGGCTGGCCGCCGAATGGGGCCACCCCTCGGACAACCTGGGTGGCATCCTTGCCGTAGCCGACTGGCTCGGCCGCAATGCGGCCGCGTTGCGACGCCCGCCACCGACCGTGCACGACGTGCTGCTGGCGATGATCAAAGCGCACGAGATCCAGGGCGTGTTGGCGCTGGAGAACTCCTTCAACCGCGTTGGCCTGGACCACGTGCTGCTGGTCAAGGTGGCCACCACCGCCGTCGTCGCGCAGATGCTCGGGTTGGACCGCGAGCGCATGCTCAGCGCGGTGTCGCTGGCCTGGGTGGATGGGCAGGCGCTGCGCACTTACCGGCATGCGCCCAACACCGGCTCGCGCAAGAGCTGGGCAGCCGGTGACGCGACCAGCCGTGGCGTGCGCCTGGCGCTGATGGCCGCCACCGGCGAGATGGGCTACCCCAGCGTGCTCAGTGCACCGACCTGGGGCTTCGAGGCGGTATCGATGCATGGCCAGGCGCTGACCCTCGGCCGCCCTTTCGGCAGCTACGTGATGGAGAACGTGTTGTTCAAGATCAGTTTCCCGGCCGAGTTCCACGGGCAGACGGCGGTGGAGGCAGCGGTCCTGCTGCACCACCAGCTGCGCGCGTTGGGGCGGAAGGTCGAGGACATCGAGCACATCGCGATCCGTACCCAGCAAGCCTGCATCCGCATCATCGACAAGCAGGGACCGCTGCATAACCCCGCAGACCGCGATCACTGCGTGCAGTACATGGTCGCCATCGCGTTGCTGCATGGACGGCTGGTGGCCGAGGACTACGAGGACGACATGGCGGCCGATCCGCGCATCGACGCACTGCGGGTGAAGATGGCCTGCCATGAAGACCCGCAGCTCAGCGCCGACTACCTGGACCCGGACAAGCGCAGCATTGCCAACGGCCTGAGCGTGCGTTTCAGTGATGGCAGCGCGCTGCCGGAGGTGCTGGTGGAGTACCCGCTGGGCCACGCGCGCCGGCGCGAAGAGAGTATTCCGCTGCTGATGGACAAGTTCCGCCGGCACCTGGCACACCGCTTCCCGACTGCCCAGCAGCAGCGCATCCTGGCCGCCTCGCTGGACCCGGTCGCGCTGGCGGCGATGCCGGTGACCGACTATGTGGACCTGTACCTGCCGGGGTAGGGCGGGGCCCGTTCCGATGCTCCACCGGGCACCCGCGCTGGACTTGCTCTGGTAGATGCCAACCTTGGTTGGCACAAGGCGGGCAGCGGGCGCGTGACGGACAGCGCCAACCAAGGTTGGCGTCTACCGGGTTTCCGTTGCCGGGTGCCGGCGTCAACGCCTTGACGCGGCGGCCCTATAATGGGCGCCTCGATCAAGGAGTGACGACATGAGCGGTCCGGCACGGCGGATGCGGTGGGGGTGGGCGGCGGCGCTCTTGGCAGGCAGCTTGTTGGCAGGCCTGGCCGGTTGCCGCAACGACAGCGGGCAGCTGCCCAAGGCCAGCGGCGAGGCCATCGCCACCAAGGCCGAGCAGGTGAAGGAGTTCACCCTGCTGCGTGCCTACCCGGACCAGAAAAGTGAAGGCCTGTCGCTGGCGCTGGAGTTCTCGCGCCCGCTGGTCGGCACCCAGGACTTCGACAAGCTGGTGCGCTTTGAAGAGAAGGTCGGCAACGATGACAGCAGCTGGACCCTGTCCGATGACGGTCTGACCCTGCGCTACCCCTTCGTCGAAGCCGGCAAGGAATTCAGCTTGGTGGTCTCCCCGGACCTGCTGGCCGCCGATGGCAGCCGCCTGGGCAAGGAACTGAAGCAGAAGGTGTTCAGCGGCGAGCTGAAGCCGGTGGCCGGATTTGCCTCGCAGGGCAGCGTGCTGCCGGCCAAGGACAGCCGTGGCCTGCCGGTGGTGTCGGTGAACGTGCCGGAAGTCGATGTCGAGTTCCTGCGCGTGCGCGAAAAGGACCTGCCGACCTTCTTCAGCCAGTACCAGCGCGGCGGTCGCCGTGGCAGCTGGGAACTGAGCAGCGACTACGAGCGCAGCCCGATCAACAAGCTGGCCGAGCCGGTCTACGTCAACCGTTTCATTCTGGGTGGCAAGCAGAACGAGCGGGTGCTGACCTACCTGCCGACCCAGGACATCAAGGAACTGCAGGAGCCGGGCCTGTATTTCGCCCTGCTCAAGCGCACCGGAGACTACGAGGGTGAGTTCGATACCGCGTTCTTCTCGGTCAGCGACATCGGCCTGCACACCCGTGCCTACAAGGACAAGCTGTTCGTACACACCGCCGCGCTCAAGGACGGTGCATCGCTGAAGGGTATCGACCTGCGCGTGCTCGATGCCAAGGGCGAGGTAGTGCTGAAGGGCAGCACCGACAGCAACGGCAATGCGCTGCTGAACTACACCCTGGATGCTACCCACGTGCTGGTCGCCAGCAGCGGCAAGGACACCAGCTTCCTGCCCTTCAACCAGCCCGCGCTGGACCTGAGCGAGTTCGCCGTGGCGGGGCGTGACAACGCCTGGTTCGACGTCTACGCCTGGTCGGGTCGCGACCTGTACCGCCCGGGTGAGACGGTGCGCCTGTCCGCGCTGCTGCGCGACAACGATGGCAAGCCGGTGAAGAGCCAGCCGGTGTTCCTGCGCCTGAAGCAGCCCGACGGCAAGACCTTCCGCGAAACCCGCGTGCAACCGGGCGACCAGGGCTACATCAACTTCGAGCAGACCATTCCCGCCGAGGCGCCGACCGGGCGCTGGCAGGTGGAGTTCCGCACCGACCCGGCCAGCAAGGAAGCGATCCAGGGCATGACCCTGCGCATCGAGGAGTTCCTGCCCGAGCGCATGAAGCTGGACCTGGACAGCGCGCAGAAGACGCTGAAGCCGGGTGAAGACCTGCGCCTGCAGGCCAACGGTGCCTATCTGTACGGTGCCCCGGCCGATGGCAACCGCTTCACCGCGCGCATGGCGGTGGCCGCCGAGCAGAAGCCGGTGGAGGGCCTGCCGGGCTACTTCTTCGGCGACCCGACCCTGCAGCTGCCGCGCGAAGCCAAGGATGTCATCGACACCACGCTGCCGGCCAATGGCCAGCTGCGCGAAGACGTGTCGTTGCCGGAAGAAGCGACCAAGGCGAAGGCACCGATCGCGGTGGTGCTGTCCGGCAGCCTGTATGAAACCGGTGGCCGCACGGTCACCCGCACCCTGAAGCGGGTGGTGTGGCCGGCCGCCGCACTGGTCGGCGTGCGCCCGTTGTTCAATCCGGACGACGGTGCTGATTCCAACGGCAACGCGCGGTTTGAACTGATGCGCGTGGATGCGGACGGCAAGCCGCAGCCGGCCAAGGGCCTGAAGATCACCCTGGTGCGCGAGCTGCGCGACTACCACTGGACCTTCAACGACAACCGCTGGGATTACGATTTCACCCGCCGCTTCGAAAACAAGGAAACCCGTACCGTCGATGCCGGCGGCAGCGCGGTGGCCTTCGACTTCCCGGTGGAGTGGGGCGAGTACCGAGTGGACGTGTTCGATCCGTCCACCGGCCTGACCAGCCGTTATCCGTTCCGGGCCGGCTGGAGCTGGGGCGATGACAACCGTGGCCTCGATGCCCGCCCGGACAAGGTCAAGCTGGGCTTGGACAAGACCGGCTACAAGGCCGGCGATACCCTGGAAGTGACGGTGACCCCGCCGCATGCCGGCAAGGGCGTGCTGATGGTCGAGACCGACCGCATGCTGTACGTGCAGGACATCGACGCCAAGCCCGGTGCCACCTACAAGATCCCGGTCACCGCCGATTGGGAGCGCCACGACGTCTACATCACCGCGCTGGTGTTCCGCGGTGGCAGTGCGCCGAGCAAGATCACCCCGGCCCGCGCGGTGGGCGTGGTGCACGTGCCGATGGACCGCAAGGGCCGCACCGTGGCCGTCGGCTTGGCCGCGCCCAAGCAGATGCGACCGGAGCAGGACCTGCCAGTGACGGTCAGCGCACCGCAGCTGGCCGGCAAGGTCGCGCACGTCACTGTTTCGGCCGTGGACGTGGGCATTCTCAACATCACCCGCTTCCCGGTGCCCGATGCCGGCGCGCACTTCTTCGCCCAGCGCCGCCTCGGTATCGATGCCTATGACATCTACAGCCGGGTGATCGAGAGCTTCGACGGCGGCAGCGGCAAGCTGAAGTTCGGCGGCGACATGGCGCTGCAGGCGTTGCCGCAGGCCAAGCGGCCGACCGCGCGCGTGCAGACCGTGGACCTGTTCTCCGGCCCGGTGCAGCTCGATGCCAAGGGCATTGCCCGCATCCGCCTGAAAGTGCCGGATTTCAATGGCACCCTGCGGGTGTCGGCGCTGGTCTACAGCGATGACCAGTACGGCAAGCGCGATGTGGAAACCGTGGTGCGTGCGCCGATCCTGGCCGAGGCCAGCATGCCGCGCGTGCTCGCCCCGGGCGACCGCAGTACGGTGACCCTGGACGTGCAGAACTTCACCGGCAAGCCCGGTCAGTTCAACGTGCGCGTGGACAGCGAAGGCCCGCTCAGCCTGGGCGAAGGCACGCGCAGCGTGCAGCTCAATGCCGATGCCAAGACCACGTTGAGCTTCCCGTTGTCGGCGCGCGAGGGCCACAGCGTGGCCAAGGTGCGCGTGCGTGTGGATGGCAACGGCTTCAAGGCCGACCGCCGCTACGATCTGCCGGTGCGCGCGGCGTGGCCGCAGGTACTGCGCTCGCAGGTGCGTACGCTCGATCCGCTGGCGGCGGTGAGCCTGGATGGCAGCCTGATGGACGGGCTGATGTCCGAATCGGTCAATGCCCGCCTGCTGGTCAGCCCGCTGCCGCCGATCCCGTTCGCCAGCGCGCTGCAGGGCGCGTTGAACTACCCGTACGGCTGCGCCGAACAGACCACCAGCAAGGGCTACGCCGCGCTGATCCTGGACCAGGCCACGTCGTCCATGCTCGGCGCTGACGGCCTGGACGCGAAGACCCGTCGCGAGCGCATGGAAGGTGCGTTCGGTCGCCTGGCGTCGATGCAGGTGGCCAACGGCAACTTCTCGATGTGGGGTGACGATGGCTACGTGAACCCGTGGCTGACGCCGTACATCGCCGAGTTCCTGCTTGATGCCAAGGACGGTGGTTTCGCGGTGCCGGACAACGTGCTGCAGAAGGCGCTGAACCGCCTGAGCGAAGACCTGCTGTCCGGTGGCAACCAGTTCTACGGCCAGGAAAAACGCGAAAGCCTGAAGTTCGCCAACCAGGCGTACTCGGGTTACGTGCTGGCTCGCGTCAACCGCGCGCCGCTGGGTACCCTGCGCACGCTGTACGACAACGAACGCGGCAAAGCCGTGGGTGGCCTGTCGCTGGTGCACCTGGGCGTGGCGCTGTCGCTGCAGGGCGATGCCAAGCGCGCCCAGGCGGCCCTCGCGGCGGGCTTTGCCAAGTCCAGCAGCGAACGCCCGTCGTACTTCGGCGACTACGGCAGTGCCGTTCGTGATGATGCGCTGATGATCGCGCTGACCCACGAAAACAAGCTGGCCAAGCCGGCATGGGATGCACGCGCGGTTGATCTTGGCCGTGGCCTGGATGCGCGCCGCAACAGTGGCTGGATGTGGCTGAGCACGCAGGAACAGGTGGCCATCGCCCGTCTCGGCAAGGCGCTGGCCGCCAACCAGAAGGCGCTGGTGGCCGGTGAGCTGGTGATCGGTGGCAACAGCGAGGCCATCGGCGAGCGCAAGCTGTTTGGCCGCAACTTCGATGCAGCGCAGCTGGCCGCGGGCGTGCGCTTCACCCCGCAGGGACAGCCGCCGATGTTCGCCAGCATCGATGTGGCCGGCATTCCGCGCAGTGCACCGGCGCCGGACAACAGCGTGATCGGCGTGGAGCGCAGTTACTTCGGCACCGATGGCAAGCCGTGGTCGCCGCGTCCGCTGAAGGAGGGCGAAGCGCTGATCGTGCGCGTCACCATCACCGCCGACAGCGAGATGCCCGATGCGCTGCTGACCGACCTGCTGCCGGCGGGCCTGGAGATCGAGAACCTCAACCTGGGCGATGCCAAGCAGTGGGCCGATGTGGTGGTGGATGGCATCACCATCAGCGACCGCAGCGAAGCGGCCGATACCAAGCACGAGGAGTTCCGCGATGACCGCTACGTGGCGGCGCTGAAGCTCTCGCGTGGCAGCAAGGCCAACGTGTTCTACCTGGTGCGTGCGGTCACTCCGGGTACCTACACGGTGCCGCCGTCGCTGGTGGAGGACATGTACCGGCCGCAGCTGCGTGGCGTCGGCCGCAGCAACCCGACCACGTTGACGGTGGTACAGCCGTGACCGTGCGGACGGGCCGCGACGGCGCGGCCCGTCCCACTGGATGCCGTGGATGAAGGTGGGATCGCTGAAAACGCGGCTGCCGCGCCTGCGGCAGCGGCTGCAACCGCTGTGGCCGTGGCTGCGCTGGGGCACGGCGGCGTTGCTGGCGCTGCTGCTGATACTGGATTTCGCCTTCCCGCCGCCGTTGCCCCGGCAACGCGACACCAGCACGCTGGTGGTCGCCGCTGACGGCAGCCCGATGCGGGCGTTCGCCGATGCCGAGGGCGTGTGGCGCTATCCGGCGTCGGTCGACAGCGTGTCGCCGCTGTACCTGCAGGCGCTGCTGACCTACGAGGATCGCTGGTTCTGGCAGCACCCGGGCATCAATCCGCTGGCGATCCTGCGTGCCAGTGGGCAGCTGCTGCGGGGTGGCCGCATCATCTCCGGAGGCTCGACCCTGACCATGCAGGTGGCGCGCATTCTCGATCCGCATACGCGCACGCCCTGGGGCAAGCTGAAGCAGATGCTGCGTGCGGTGCAACTTGAGGTGCACCTGTCCAAGCGCGAGATCCTCGCGTTGTATCTGGAGCGCGCGCCCTACGGTGGCACCATCGAAGGCGTGGAGGCGGCCAGCTGGGCCTACCTGGGTAAGCCGGCCGCGCAGCTTTCGCATGCCGAGGCCGCACTGCTGGCGGTGCTGCCACAGGCACCCAGCCGTTTGCGCCCGGATCGTCATCCCGAAGCCGCGCAGAAGGCGCGCGACAAGGTGCTGGCGCGCATGGCCGAGCTCGGCGTATGGACGCCGGAGGAAGTGGAAGATGCGCGCGTCGAGAACGTGGTCGCACGCTCGCTGCGCCCGCCGCTGCATGCCGCACTGCTGGCCCAGCGCCTGCACTCGGCGCATCCGGGGCAGGCGCGGATCCAGAGCAGCATCGACATCGGCCTGCAGCGCACCCTTGAAGAGCGCGTGGCCAGCTATTTCTCCACGCTGCCCGAGCGCACGTCAGCCGCACTGCTGGTGGTCGACAACCAGACCCTGCAGGCGCGTGCGTATGTCGGCACGCTGTCTTTCGGTGATCGGCAACGGCTGGGCCACGTGGACATGGTGCAGGCCTGGCGCTCGCCGGGCTCCACGCTCAAGCCGTTCCTGTATGCGATGGCACTCGATGATGGCCTGATCCATTCCGAGAGCCTGCTGGTGGATGCGCCGCAGAGCTTCGGCAGCTATCGGCCGGGCAACTTCGACATGGCCTTCAACGGCCCGGTCAGTGCTGCCAGTGCGCTGCGCCTGTCGCTGAACGTGCCGTCGGTCGACCTGCTGCAGCGGGTAGGTGCGGCACGCTTCGCCGCGCGCCTGTCGCACGCCGGCATCCAGTTGCGCTTCCCGCCGGGCAGTTCACCCAATCTGTCGCTGATCCTCGGCGGCACCGGCGCGCGGCTGGAAGACCTGGTCGGTGCGTTTGCTGCACTCAACCGCAACGGCATTGCCGGCCGCGTGCGCTACACCGATGACGAACCGATGATCGAGCGGCGGCTGGCTTCGCCCGGTGCCAGCTGGATCGTGCGTGAGATGCTGGAATCGAACCCGCGCCCGGGTTACGGCGTTGGCACGTTCGACGTTGGCGGGCGGCCGCGCGTGGCCTGGAAGACTGGCACCAGCTATGGCTACCGCGATGCGTGGGCGATCGGCAGTACCCGCCACTACACCGTGGGCGTGTGGGTGGGGCGCCCGGATGGCACGCCGTTGCCGGGGCAGTACGGCGCGGTCACCGCCTTGCCGTTGATGTTCGAGGTGGTCGACAGCCTGCCGCGCCAACGCGGCGATGCGGCGGCCGCGCCGATGCCGGCCAGCGTGACCCAGGCAGACATCTGCTGGCCAACCGGAGAACTGGCCGAAGGGTTGCCAGCGGCACTCTGCCAGCGACGCCTGTCGGCCTATCTGCTGGACGGTGCGGCACCGCCGACGTTCCCCGAACGCGAGGCACGGCGATGGCAGCCTGGCCGCCAACGCTACCTGGCTGACGCGCGCACCGGACTGCGCGTATCGGCAGACTGCAGCGCGCCGCATGAGGAAGTCGCGCGGGAAATCGCGCGATGGCCGGCGCTGTTGTCACCCTGGCTGCCCAAAGCCACGCGCGATGCCTCACAGCTTCCCGCGCTGTCGCCGGACTGTCGCGATGATGGTCGCGAGGCTAGCGTGGCCCTGCATATCGATGGCCTCAACGAAGGCGCGACGCTGGCGCGTGCACCCAATGCCGAACACGGCGTACGCCTGCAGCTGCGCGCATTGGGCAGCGAACAGGCCGTGGACTGGCTGCTGGATGGTCGATGGATCGCGCAGACACGCGGTGCGCAGCTGATGCAGCGCGAGTTCGCCGATCCGGGCGCGCATACGTTGACCGCGCTGGCTGCTGACGGCGCCTGGACGCAGGTACGGTTCAACGTGCTGCGGTAGCGCCGGGCCATGCCCGGCGGGTTGGTGCACCCTGACCCGGTAGGTGCCAACCTTGGTTGGCACGCGCGGAAGCTGCCCACCAAGGTGGGCGACTACCGGGGTGTTCGCTGGCACGGTGCGGCGCTACTCCCCGATCCAGCCATCCAGCAGGTCGGCGAACTCATCGGCGTGCTCCTCCTCCTGCGCCAGGATCTCTTCCAGGATGCGCTTGGTGGTGGTGTCACTGTCGCCGATGAAGTTGATCATCTCGCGGTAGCTGTCGATGGCGATGCGCTCGGCCACCAGGTTCTCGCGGACCATGTCGCGCAGGTCGCTGCCTTCCTTGTATTCGGCGTGCGAGCGTGCGGTCAGCGTGTCCGGATTGAGGTCAGGCTCGCCGCCCAGCTGGACGATGCGCTCGGCCAGTTTGCCGGCATGTGCCTGCTCCTGCTGCGCGTGTTCCAGGAACTCGCCCTTGACTGCGTCGGCCAGCATGCCCTTGGCCATGAAGTAGTGCCGGTAGTAGCGCAGCACGCACACATATTCGGTGGCCAGCGCGTCGTTGAGCAGCTTGATCACCACCTTGCGGTCGGCGCTGTAGCTGTCGGTGATCGCTCCGTCTTCGATGTTCTTCCGTGCCCGCTCGCGCAGGGTCTGACGATCGCTGATGCCAGCGACCTTGGCGGAAGGGGAGGTGTTGCTGGCTTTGGCTGGCTTGTTGGACATGGCTGGCCGGTTTCCTCTGCAGTCAGGGTTTCAGGTGGGCAGGTGATCCAGTACGTAGTCGGCTGATGACACCTCGAACTGGCCGGGTTCCTCGATCCAGGCCGCGCGTACCGTGCCGTCCACCACGTACAGGGCAAAGCGGCGCGAACGCGTGCCCATGCCGGATGAACTTGCATCCAGCTCCAGGCCAAGTGCACGGGTCAGTTCGGCGTTGCCGTCGGACAACATCAGCAGGCCGTCGGGCACGTGCTGGTCGGTGGCCCAGGCCTTCATCACGAACGGATCGTTGACCGCCACGCAGTAGACATCGATGCCTCGATGGCGGAACGCCTCGAACTTTTCCACGTACCCGGGCAGGTGGCGGGCCGAGCAGGTGGGGGTGAATGCACCGGGCACGGCGAACAGCACCACCTTGCGCCCGTCGAACAGGGCGTGGGTATCGAGGGTCTCGATGCCTTCGCGGATGCGCTTGAGGGTGACTTCCGGAATACGGTCGCCGACATGGATGGTCATGGGAACTCCTTGCTGGGTGAGGGTAGGGGCCAGGAGGGGACGGACGCGTCAAGACATTGGAAAACCCATGTATACACCCCATCTCCGTCGTCCGCGGCGGGCTGTCAGCCACAGCATGCGGCCGGGCGATGGCAGGCGCATTGCGCTGGATCAGTCGGCCTCACCGTTGCCGCACGACCGGCGGCGTAGCATCGCCGGCGCGTAGAATGAACCCGGGGCGGCGCCACCGGCGCCGCCGAAGCGAATCGAGGTAGCTGGATGGAATTCAAGGATTATTACGCCACCCTTGGGGTGGAGCCGAGCGCGGGCGAGGCGGAAATCAAGACCGCTTATCGTCGATTGGCACGCAAGTACCACCCGGACGTCAGCAAGGAGGCCGGGGCCGAGGACAAGTTCAAGGCCATCAACGAGGCCTACGAGGCGCTGCGCGATCCCGAGAAGCGCGCGGCGTATGACCAGCTGCGCGCTCAGGGCTATCGCCCGGGCGAGGAATTCAACGTGCCGCCGAACTACGGCGGTGGCGGTTTCAATTTCGAGGAAGTGTTCGGTGGTGGTGGGGGTGGCCCCAACGGTGGCTTCAGCGACTTCTTCGAGAGCCTGTTCGCGCGCCAGCGCGGCGGCCAGGGCGCGGGCCCCGGTCCGGGCTTCAGCAGCCACGGTCATGCGCCCAACCGTGATACCCGGGCCAAGCTGTCGGTACCGCTGGAGGCGGCCTACAACGGCGACAGCCTGCGCATCACCGTCAATGGCAAGCAGCTGGACGTGCGCGTGCCCAAGGGCATCCGTCCTGGGCAGGTGATCCGCCTGGCCGGGCAGGGCAACCACGGCGGCAACCTGCTGCTGGAAGTGGAGTACGCCGCGCATCCGCAGTTCGAGGTCGACGGTCGCAACATCCTGTACACGCTGCCGGTCACCCCGTGGCAGGCGGCGCTGGGCACCAGCATCAGCGTGCCGACCCTGGGCGGAGCGGTGGAACTGAAGATTCCGGCCGACTCCGATGCCGGTCGCAAGCTGCGCCTGCGTGGGCGTGGCCTGCCGGGCAGCCCGGACGGCGACCAGATCGTCGAGCTGGAGATTGTCGCCCCGGCGGCGACCGACGAGGCGCAGAAGAAGGCCTATCGGAATCTGGCCAAGGCGTTTGGCGAAACGATCTGAAATCTGCTTCGGTGGGTGCGGGCCTCGGTCCGCACACCTTGCGGTAGCGCCGGCCGCTGGCCGGCAAAGGCGTGCCAACCAAGGTTGGCACCTACCAGAGCGGTGTGCCAACCAAGGTTGGCATCCACCAGAGCGGTGTGTCAGCCCTGCCCGGCGAACACCCGCTCCAGCACCTCGGACAGCTCGTCTTCCGAGAACGGCTTGGTGATATAGGCCTTGGCACCCTGGCGCATGCCCCACATGCGGTCGGTGTCCTGGTCCTTGGTGGTCACCAGGATCACAGGAATGTGCCGGGTCGCCTCATCGCGGGCGAGCGTGCGGGTCGCCTGGAAGCCATTG
The DNA here is from genome assembly GCF_052114625.1 of Stenotrophomonas sp. 2YAF26. NCBI lineage: Bacteria > Pseudomonadati > Pseudomonadota > Gammaproteobacteria > Lysobacterales > Lysobacteraceae > Stenotrophomonas > Stenotrophomonas sp. 2YAF26. The sequence continues at coordinate 27,423 of NZ_JBFRFC010000014.1, forward strand.
AGGTTGGGCATCACCACGTCCATCAGCACCAGGTCGGGCAGCTCGGCCTTCGCGGTTTCCACCCCGGCCGCACCATCGGTGGCGGTCAGGATCTGGTGCCCGAGCTTCTCGACGATGCGCTGTATCCCCAACAGCTGCGACGGTGAGTCGTCGACGATCAGAATGCGTGCCATGTTGTTCCCCGTGTGATGCCGGAAGTGTAGTGCCGGCATCCCGTTGGCGGGAGGGCGACTGCTGCCGTCCGTCGCCTGCCTGCGACGTTCAGTCGATCCGCACCACCGTGCGGCCAAGCGAGCCGCCCGCCAGCATGCGATCGAACACCGCAGGCAGGCCGTCCAGACCGACTTCGGCGGTGCAGATGCGGTCCAGGTGCTGCGGCTTCCACGCGTCGCCCAAGCGTGCCCACACTTCTTCGCGCAGCGCGCGCGGGGCATTGGCCGACGAAACGCCGAGCAGCGAGACACCGCGCAGGATGAAGGGCATCACGGTCATGTCCAGCGTCGGGCTGGCGGCCAGTCCCGCACTGACCACGCTGCCGTAAGGTACGGTCTGTGCCAGCAGGCTGGCCAGCATCGGCCCGCCGGCGTTGTCCAGGCCACCGCCAAAACGTGCCGACTGCAGCGGCCCGGTGTCGGCAAGGGCGTCACGCGGCAGCACCTCGGCAGCACCGATGCCGCGCAGGAAGTCGATCTGCTCCGGTTTGCCGCTGATCGCGTGCACGGCATAGCCGGCGCGGCTGAAGATGTCCACGGCCAGAGCGCCGACCCCACCGCTGGCGCCGGTAACCGCCAGTGGCCCAAGCTCGGGTGTCTGCCGGTTGTCCTGCAGGCGCAGCAGCGCCAGTGCGGCGGTGAAGCCGGCGGTGCCCAGTACCATCGCCTCGCGTGGGCTCAAGCCCGCCGGCTGGGCGATGACCGCGCTCGATTCCAGTCGCACGTACTGGCTGTAGCCGCCATCACGGGTTTCGCTGAGGCCACAGCCGGTGGCCAGTACCGCATCGCCCTCGCGCCAGGCCGGATCGGTGGAGGTGACCACCGTGCCGGCCACGTCTATCCCGCCCACCAGCGGGAAGCGACGCAGTATCCGGCCTTTGCCGGTGCCAGCCAGGGCATCCTTGTAGTTGACCGAGGACCAGTGGGCGCGGATCAGTACCTGGCCGGGGTTGAGGTCGTCCAGACGCAGCGGGACCAGGCCGCTGCGGTAGCCGGCGTCGTCTTTTTCGATGCGGAAGGCGGTGAACGGGGTGGTGGGGGCCATCGGCGTTGCCTGACTTCGAGGAAAACGCCACCTTACCCGGTCCGACCCCTTTCAATCCTGCCGGTCCGCCCCATCTTGTATGATCGGTAGTGGTTAACGGCTGGCGTTGCGGGAAGGGCCCGCGTCGCAGCCCACATCTTGATGGAGCGTGCATGGCCTGGAATACACCCGGCGGCAACAAGGGCGGACAAGGCCCCGAGGACAATCGACGCGGGCCGTTCGGGTCGCGCGGCGGTGGCAATGGTGGCGGCTGGGGCGGATTGCCCGGACCGCTGAAGGATCTGTTCGACGGCGGCATCCTGCGTTGGGTGGTGGCGGCAGTGGTCCTGCTGGTGCTGTTCTCCAGCTTCCAGCTGATCGGCGAACAGCAGCGTGGCGTGGTGCTGCGCTTCGGCCAGTTCTCGCGCATCCTGACCCCAGGCCCGAACTTCAAGTTGCCCTGGCCGATCGAATCGGTCACCAAGGTCAACGCCACCGAGATCAAGACCTTCTCGATCCAGGTGCCGGTGCTGACCCGCGATGAGAACATCGTCAATGTCTCGTTGAACGTCCAGTACCGCATCGATGACCCGCAGCAGTACCTGTTCGGCACCGTTGATGCCAACCAGGTGCTGGAACAGTCGGCGCAGAGCGCGGTGCGCGAGGAAGTCGGTCGCGCCGACCTCAACGCCGTATTGAACAACCGTGGCCCGCTGGCCGTGGCCGCCGAAGAGCGCCTGCAGACATTGCTGCGTGCCTTCAAGACCGGTCTGACCGTGACAGGCCTGACCCTGCAGGACGCCCGTCCGCCGGAGGAGGTCAAGCCGGCCTTCGACGAGGTCAACGGTGCCCAGCAGGTCAAGGAGCGCCTGATCAACGAAGCCCAGGCCTACGCGGCCAAGGTCGTGCCTGAAGCGCGCGGCCAGGCCTCGCGTGCCCGTACCACCGCCGAGGGCTACAAGCAGGCCGTGGTGTCCAAGGCCGAGGGTGATGGTCAGCGCTTCAGCCTGCTGCAGGCCCAGTACAAGGACGCACCGGAAGTCACCCGCAAGCGCCTGTGGCTGGAAACGGTGCAGCAGGTGTTGAGCGAGAACCGCAAGGTCATTGGTGGCGATGGCCGCCAGCTGATCTACGTGCCGATGACCGGTGATACCCGTGCCAGCACCTCGGCACCGGCCCCGGTGCCGAACCCCGATGTGGTGATGCCGTCGCTGCCGGGTACCACCGCAGTGGAAGCTTCCCGTGATCCGGGCCGGCCGGTGGGCCGCCCGACCGGGCGTTCGAGCGGCCGTGAGGAGGGCAGCCGATGAGAAATTCAATCTGGATCGCCGTTGTCGTAGCGGTGCTGCTGGGCCTGCTGGGTTCGGTGTACGTGGTCCGCGAGGACCAGACCGCCATGGTCCTGAACCTGGGCAAGGTGGTGCGTTCGGACATCAAGCCGGGCCTGCACTTCAAGCTGCCGGTGGTGGAAACGGTGCGGGTGTTCGACCGCCGCTTCCAGGTGCTGGACACCGCGCCGGCCCGTTACTTCACGGCCGAGCAGAAGGACGTCAGCGTCGACTTCTTCGCCATCGGTTACATCTCCAACGTGGGTGATTACTTCCGTGCCACCGGCGGCGATCCGCGCATCGCCAACGCCCGCCTGGCGCCGATCATCACCGACTCGCTGCGCAACCAGATCAACTCGCGCACCCTGCAGCAGCTGGTCTCCGGCGACCGCAGCGAGCTGATCGCCGAGCAGCTGAAGGGCATCAACGAAGCCGTTGCCGGGCTGGGCATGCAGATGATCGACCTGCGCATCAAGCAGGTGGACCTGCCCACCGACAGCCAGGTGATCAATGACGTGTACGAGCGCATGCGCGCCCAGCGCAAGCAGGAAGCCGCGAAGCTGCGCGCCGAGGGCGAGGAGCAGTCGCTGACCATCCGCGCCCAGGCCGACCGTGACAGCACCGTGCTGATCGCAGAAGCCGAACGCGATGCCCAGCGCCTGCGTGGTGAAGGCGATGCCGAGGCCGCACGCATCTACGGCAAGGCCGGTTCGGCTGACCCGTCGTTCTACGCGTTCTACCGCAGCCTCGAGGCCTACCGTGGCTCGATGACCGACGGCAACGGCGTGATCGTGCTGGACAAGAACGACCCGTTCCTGCAGTACCTCAAGAACGATCGCTGAGTCCGCACGGCAGTACCTCACGGGGCCCGGCCATACGCCGGGCCTCGTGCTTTTCCGGAGTTCCCCCATGAAAGATCTGTTCGCCGCCGTCTGTCTGGTCGCGGTGCTGGAAGGCCTGTTGCTGTTCGTGGCCCCCGTGGCCTGGAAGCGCATGGCCGAACGCCTGCTGGACCTGCCCAGCCCGGCCCTGCGCAGCTTCGGTGGCCTGGTCCTGCTGGCCGGGTTGAGCCTGCTGTGGTGGGTACGGCACTACCGGGGCGGGGTGGCTGACCGGCTGGTGAAGCCGCCCGTCGGAAAGGTGGCACCGGACCCCGGAAACCCGGATAATGCACAAAAGCCGGACGGGCCTCCCCGTTCGGCTTTTTCCGTGTCTGGGCCTTCCATCGCCGGCCGCTCCCCGTTTGGAGCCGCCACCCAAGCGCTGGCCAGCCCCGCTGCGGTTTACCCGTCCGCGGCCCCGATGGCCGCAACAAATAGAGGAACCCGTCATGGGTCAGTCTGTCGTAGTGCTTGGTGCCCAGTGGGGCGATGAAGGCAAGGGCAAGATCGTCGATCTGCTCACTGAGGAAATCGGCGCTGTCGTGCGCTTCCAGGGCGGCCACAACGCCGGCCACACCCTGGTCATCAACGGCAAGAAGACCGTCCTGCACCTGATCCCGTCGGGCATCCTGCGTGACGATGCGCTGTGCCTGATCGGCAACGGCGTGGTGATCTCGCCTGCCGCGCTGCAGAAGGAAATCGCCGAGCTGGAAACCTCCGGCGTCGAAGTGCGTTCGCGCCTGAAGATCTCCCCGGCCGCGCCGCTGATCATGCCGTACCACATCGCCCTGGACCAGGCGCGCGAACGCGCTGCCGGCGGCAAGGCGATCGGCACCACCGGTCGTGGCATCGGCCCGGCCTACGAAGACAAGGTGGCGCGTCGCGGCATCCGCATCGCCGACCTGCATTATCCGAAGCAGCTGGAAGAACTCCTGCGCACCGCGCTGGATTACCACAACTTCGTGCTGACCAAGTACCTGAACACCGACGCGGTCGATTTCCAGAAGACCTTCGACGAGGCGCTGGCCTTCGGCGAATACGTGCAGCCGATGAAGTCGGACGTTGCCGGCATCCTGCATGACCTGCGCAAGCAGGGTAAGCGCGTGCTGTTCGAGGGTGCGCAGGGCGCGCTGCTGGACATCGACCACGGTACCTACCCGTACGTCACCAGCTCCAACACCACCGTCGGTGGTGCGCTGGCCGGTGCCGGCGTCGGTGCTGACGCGATCGACTACGTGCTGGGCATTGCCAAGGCCTACGCGACCCGCGTTGGCGGCGGCCCGTTCCCGACCGAGCTGGACGATGAAATCGGCCAGGGCATCCGCGACCGCGGCGCCGAATACGGTGCCTCGACCGGCCGCCCGCGCCGCTGCGGCTGGATGGACATCGTCGCGCTGAAGCGCGCCGTGGCCATCAACGGCATCAGCGGCCTGTGCATCACCAAGCTGGACGTGCTGGACGGCATGGAAAAGCTGAAGGTCTGCATCGCCTACGAATACAACGGCAAGCGTACCGAGTACGCGCCGCTGGACGCGCAGGGCTGGGAAGAGTGCACCCCGGTGTACCTGGAGTTCCCGGGCTGGACCGAAAACACCCACGGCATCACCAACTGGGACGACCTGCCGCCGGCCGCACGCGCCTACCTGCGTTCGCTGGAAGAGCTGGCCGGCTGCCCGATCAGCATCGTCTCCACTGGCCCGGATCGCGACCACACCATGGTCCTGCAGGATCCGTTCGCCTGAGCGACTGCCTGGTAGCGTGAAGGAAAAGCCCCGCGAAAGCGGGGCTTTTTCGTTAGTGTGTACGCAATGCCAGCAGGGAAGCGGATCGATGACCGGCGATGTCAGCGCGAAAGGAACGCGGGTGCTGCGGATCACCCTGTGGGTGTTCTGGGGCCTGTGGGCAGTCGCCTGTGTGGTGTTGGCGGCGGGCGCCGTGGCCAACCACCTGGCGTCACGCACGCAGACCCTGCCGCTGGTGCTGAGCCCCGGTGCGAGCGCGGAGATCACGGTCTACCGCTTCATTGATGATCGCCTGCGGTTGCGGCTGCGTTACCCGCCCAACGCCGCCGACCCGGCCGTCGACCCCGGCGTGCTGATGCGCGTTGAAACCCCCAACGAGCATGCGGACTTCCGTGCAAGCGTGCGATCTGGCCCTCCCGGACCGGATGTTGTGCGCAGGGTGGAAACCGTTGAAACGGCTGTTTTTACCGCCGCGTACTTCGGCTATGGCCGCGGTGATGCATTGCCACGTGGCCGCTCCTGGCTGCGGGTGACCGTGCTGGAAGTGGAGCCGACGCTGGTCGGCAGGCCGGCAATGATCGAAGTGCAGCCGCCGTTGGATCTTCTGAAACTGACCGACCTGGACTACCTCTGGTTGTGGCCGTTCTTCTTCTGGAAACTGGCAGCGCTGTTGCTGCTGGTTCCAGGCATCGCACTGGTGATCTTCACCATCGCGCTGCGCAGGCGTCGTCCACGCGCTGCCTAGGTGCCACGACCAGACCGTGCGGCTTGCGACTTAATCCCCTCCGTCCCCTTTTTTCAGCAATGGATAGGGATTGATCGACTCGCCCTTCCACCATTGCTTCTCCGGGCCCAGCACGTGCACTTCGAAATGTAGGTGCGGGGCTTCTGGGTTTGCGTTGCCGGTGCTGCCGACGTAGCCGATCACATCGCCGCGCTTGATGGTCTGCTTCTCCGCCAGGCCGTCGGCGTAGCGCTGCAGGTGCGCGTAGTAGTAGCACCAGCGGCCGCTGGGTTCGAACTGGTAGACGGTCAGGCCGCCACGCTCGCTGTCGAACAGCTTCTCGACATGGCCATCGGCCACCGCCAGCACCGGTGTGCCGGCAGCAGCCATGATGTCGATCGCATCGTGCACGCGGCCTTCGCTGCGTGCGTCGGTGAAGGTGTCCTGCAGTTGCGAGGGCGTGATGCCCTGTACCGGCAGCAGCAGGCCGGAGGGTGTGTCGCCCGTTGCTGCTGGGGCGGGCGCGGCGATTGCCGTTGTCGCCTGCTCCTCGGGTACGGCACGGGCGCTGTCGGCCGCAGCGGAAGTCTGCGCCACTGCAAGGGGGCGGGCATCCCTGTCATCGGACGGCGTGCCCTCACGCTGCAGCCACCATCCGGCTGCCACGCCCATCACCAGCCCCAGTACGATCAATTGCGCTAGTCGCATCGGCTCACTCCTGCATTACGACCGGTACCGACGTATCCACGGCTGCAGCCACGCGCAGCACATCCCAGTTGGTCATGCGCACGCAGCCGTGCGATTCGGTCTTGCCGACATGGCCGGGCACCGGCGTACCGTGCAGGCCGTAATGGGGTTTGGACAGGTCGATCCAGACCCGGCCGACCGGATTGTTCGGGCCGGGCGGAATCGTGGCCTTGCGATCGCCCTTTCTGGCATCCCAGAACAGCTTCGGGTTGTAGTGGAATGGCGGATCCGGGTAGACGCCGAGGATCTTCCACTCACCGATCGGCAGCGGGTCGTGCTCGCTGCCCGACGATACCGGTACCTGCGCGATCACCTTGCCCTGCGCGTCCAGCAGCTGCAGGGTGGAGTCGGATTTGTCGACCACCAGTTTGGCGGCCTTGGGCAACGCAGCGGGCGCAATATTGGGCACCTGAATGCGGCTGCCGGCCTTGCTCAGATCCACACCGGGATTGAGCGCCTTCAGCAGCTCCGGTGCAGCATGGAAGCGCTCGCCCAGCGATTCCTCCACGCTGCTGAAGCCCAGTGCCTTCAGCTTGGCCTGGTCGGCGGGCTTCTTTGGAATCGCGACGAACGGACCGGCCACGTCTTCTGCGGTCAGCGTGTAGCTGGCAAGGGGGCCGACCGAGTCGGCCTGCAGGGCCTTCCAGGTGGCGTCGTCCAGTTCGCCACTGACTGTCAGCCCGTGCGCTGCCTGGAAGCCGGATACCGCGCGGCGTTGATTGCTGCCCACTTCGCCATCGATCTCGCCCGGAGAGAAGTTTGCGCGGTCCAGAAGTACCTGCGCGTGCAGGGGCGAGCGCGCTGCTGTGTCAGGGCCGGCCTTTTCGGCGATGGGTGCTGGCAGCCCGGCGGGCGGGGGCGTCTGCGCAAAGGCGGGCGACATCAGCAGCGACAGGGCGAGCAGGGCGGGGCGGCATACGGGCATGGGCATCTCCAGGCAGATCACGCCTCCACCCTGCCCGTAGACGCTGCGCAGCCGCCGTGAAAGAAAACTGATGCCAGCATGAGCAGTGGGGCCACGCCGCAGGGCCATCCTCGCGCCGCAGAAGCGGGAGGCCGGGTCTCACCAAGGTGAACGGCTTCCGACGCAGTCGAGCGGGAGGCGATCAAGATTCCCGGCTGGCGGGCCGATATGGGCGCATCCCCCCCGTTTTGGATTCACCCCATGAACTACTTGAGGAACGTCAGGGTCGCCTGGCGTCTTGGGCTTGGCTTTGGCCTGTTGTTGCTGCTGGTTGCCGCCGTGGTCGCTACCGGTGCCACCGCCACCATGGTGCAGAAGCGCGCGATGGAGCAGGTGGTCGAGGTCGGCGTAGCCAAGGTGCGGCTGCTGTCGGAGATGCTTGATGCCAACAACCAGATGATGGTCGTGCGCCGCGAGATGCTGATCCGCCAGGGCGAAGACCGTGCCAACGACGAGCAGCGCATCGCCGATCTGGTCAAGCGCTACGAGGCCAGTTGGACGGCCTACCAGGCCCTGCCCGGCGATGCCGAAGGCAAGGTGATCGGCGAGACCATCGCCGCCAAGCGCGCGCTCGCCCGTCCGCTCAACAAGCAGACCAGCGAACTGATGGAACAGGGCGATTTCCCCGGCGCCGTGGCGCTGACCCTGGGCCCGGTGCAGGAAGCGGCCAATGGCTGGAACAAGGCCCTGGCCGATGGCGTGGCCTATGAAGAGAAGGAAAGCCGTGAGGCCGCGGCCGAGGCGATCCGCCTGGGCGAGCGCAGCCTGCTGCAGCTGCTGGCGCTGGGCGGCGTAGCCCTGCTGGTCGGCATCGCCGCGTCGGTGTTGATCGGCCGCAGCATGACCGGCCCGCTGGCGCGTGCGGTGCAGCTGGCTGAGCGCCTGTCCAAGGGCGAACTGGACCAGGAATTCCGTCTTGGCGGTCGTGATGAGCTGACCCAGCTTGGCGAGGCCATGGCCAGCGTGCGCCAGAGTGTTCAGGCGGCGATCGGCGCGCAGTTGCAGATGGCCGAGCAGCATGAAGCCGGCGCGATCCGTTACCGGATGGACGCCAGCGCGTTCCCCGGCGACTTTGGCCGCATGGTGCAGGCCACCAACCACCTGGTCGAATCGCACGTGCAGGTGCAGCTGTTGATGGCCGAGGTGATGCAGCGCTATGCCATCGGCGATCTCAGCCGCGATCTGCCCGAGTACCCCGGCGAGAAGGGCACGCTGACCCGCACCCTGGCGGCGGTGAAGCAGAGCCTGATGGCGATCAACGCGCAGATCGATGAACTGGCCCGTGCCGCGCGCGCCGGCGATTTCAGCATGCGTGGCGACGCTGCGGCATTCCAGTACCAGTTCCAGGCGATGGTGAACCACCTCAACGGCATGATGGCCAGTTCGCAGGCCAGCATCGCCGATGTCTCCGACGTGCTGCGCGCCATCTCGCATGGCAACCTCACCGCGCGCATGGAGGGCGAGTACGAGGGCGTGTTCGCGCGCATGCGTGACGATGCCAATGCCACCACCACGCAGCTGACCGGAATCGTGCGTGGCATCCAGGTGGCCGCCGACAGCATCAACAACGCGGCACAGGAACTGGCGGCCGGCAACAACGATCTGTCGCGCCGTACCGAACAACAGGCCGCGAATCTGGAAGAGGCTGCCGCCTCGATGGAAGAGCTGACCTCGACCGTGCGCCAGAACGCCGAGCTGGCACGCCAGGCCGACAGCGAAGCGCATGCGGCCGGCGTTGCCGTGCGCGAGACCGAGCAGGCCATGGCGCAGATGGCCACGGTGATGGGCGAGATCGACCAGTCTTCGGCGCGCATTTCGGAAATCTCCACGGTGATCGATGGCATCGCCTTCCAGACCAACATCCTGGCGCTGAACGCTGCAGTGGAAGCGGCGCGTGCCGGCGAACAGGGCCGCGGCTTTGCGGTGGTGGCCAGCGAAGTGCGTACGCTGGCACAGCGTGCCGGTGTCGCTGCCAAGGAGATCAAGGAGTTGATCGAGGACGCCGCTGCCAAGGTGCAGAGTGGTCTGGCCGTGACCGTGGAATCGGAAGCCGCCATTGCCCGCGTGGCCCAGGCGAGCTCGCGTACCACCCAGCTGATGAGCGACATCGCCGCCGCCAGCAAGGAACAGGCGGCCGGCATCGAGCAGGTCAACCAGGTGGTGGTGCAGATGGACCAGGTGACCCAGCAGAACGCTGCGCTGGTGGAAGAGGCGACCGCTGCCAGCCGCGCGCTGGAAGAGCAGGCGCATGCGCTGACCACGTCGGTGTCGGTGTTCCAGCTGGAGCAGGGCGCACGCATGCCCAGCCTGCCTGCACGCGCGGCGTAAGCCAACGACAACGCGATGTTGGATGGCGCCCTGCATGCGATGACCCGCATGCAGGGCGTCGATGCACGCAACGGTTGAGGGCCGCTAGCGCCCGCGTGCCGAGCGTTCGATCAACCAACCGGCCGCGTACAGCAACAGCAGGGTTGGCGGAACCAGCACCGCATACGCGGTCGACCAGGGCTTGCCGTACAACAGGCTGCCTGCGCCGATGGCATCAAGCGCGGCGGACTGCAGGGTGATGGGGAGTGCCATCAGGATGTAGGTACCCTTCGGGTCGGCGTCTGTCTGCGCGCCGTGGACCAGCCACGCGGTCAACAGCAGGTAGACCACGCACAGCGCAAGGCCTGTCCAGCTCAGCAGTCGTCGCATCTTCATCTGCAGGCCTCCTGTCAACGGACGTCGAAGCGGGCCTGCAGGGGCAGGCTCACATTCCGCAACAGATCCCTGACCACCACCTGCGCGGTCCACGTGCCCTTCGGGTCACCTGCCTCGGCGACGAACTTCAGCTGCACACTGGTCATGTACAGCAGGGTTGGCGGGCCGGGCAGGGCGGCAGTGAAGCAGGGAACATCGCGTTCGTCGACACTGGTACTGCCGTCCGGGCGAAGCATGTGCAGATCGCAGTGCACCTTGGGTACGCGGTTCTCATCCAGTTGCGGGTTGGACAGGAATGTCAGCAGGAACAATTCTCCGCCCAGGTGGACTTCGCTGGCCTCGGTAAAGCTGGGAGTGCTCTCCGGTGGAGTTTCCCATTTGGCCCGCCAGTCGGCGTCGGAGGTGACCAGCAGGGATGCCGCAAAGCCATCGCTGGATTTCATGGCATCGGTCTGCGGCACCGCCTTGCCGTCGCCATTTATCCAGCCATCGCTGGCAAAGGTGGTCATTGGCAGCATCAGGGCCATCATGGCCAGTGCGTAGGTCCCTCGCATCAACGCTCTCCTTGGTAGCCGCATCCTGCGGCGGAGCCGGCAGTATCGCGCAACCTTGGCCGGCACAGCAGAGGGAGAGCCAGGAAGAGGTTCCTTCGCCTGCCGATCCGGGCGATGCTTGCCAGCAAAGGAGCTGGCATGGGAACGGGACGTGAGGAAAAACGGGGCTGTGATGCCGCGTCGGCCGCGCCGCTGCACGTACTGATGCTGCCAGGCCTGGATGGCACCGGCAGCATGTCGACCCCGTTGCTGTCCGCACTGCAGGCTCATGGGCTGACGACGCAGGCGATCGCGCTGCCTGCGCAGGGCGGGCAGGATTACGCCACGCTTGCCAGATGGCTGTGGCCGCAGCTGCCCCGCCACCCCTTCATCCTGCTTGCCGAGTCCTTCTCGGGGCCGTTGGCAGTCGAGCTGGCCGCGCGCCAGCCCGCAGCGCTGCGCGGACTGGTGCTGGCCGCGACCTTTGCGCGCCGGCCCGTGCCATTGCCGGCAGCCGGCGCGGCACTGCTGTCACCGGCCTGGCCGGTGCCTCCCGTGGCGATGCTGGCGCGCCTGCTGCTGGGGCGGTGGCGCACCGGCGAGCACATGCCGATGCTGCGCGCTGCGTTGGCTCAGGTTCCAGCGACCACGTTGCGGCAGCGCGCCGCAGCGACCCTGCGGGTGGACGTACGCGCATTGCTGCCGCAGATCGGGGTGCCGACGCTGTGCCTGCAGGCGGGTCATGACCGGCTGCTGTGGCCGCCGAGCGTAGCCGAGCTGCAGACCCTGCTGCCGGACGCGCGGCACGTGGCCCTGGACGGGCCGCATCTGCTGCTGCAGGCCTGTGCCGAACCGGCCGCCGCGGTGGTGGCCGGTTGGGTGAGGGCGCTGCCCGCTACCGGCTAATTGCCGGCGCGGGTGCGTGCGGCCTTCTTCGCCGCGGTCTTGCGTACCGCCTTTTTTGCTGCACGGGTCTTCGCGGCCTTCTTCGCTGCGGTGCTGCGTGAGGCGCTCTTCTGCGTTGCCTTCCCGGCGGCCGCCTTCTTTGCAGGGACCTTCGCAGGCGCCTTCTTCACCACCTTCTTTGCAGCAGTCTTCCTGGTGGCGGCTTTCTTCGCAGGCGTCTTCTTCGCAGCGGTCTTATTCGCCACCTTCTTCGCCGGCGCCTTGCTTGCGGAAGCCTTCTTCGCCGTTGTCTTTCTGGCCACCTTCTTCGTTGCCTTGCGCGCGCTGCCGCTGCGCTTGCCACCACCATCCTGCTTGTTCACGGTGGCCCAGGCGATGCGCTCGGCGGTGCCTTCACTGGCACCGCGTTCGCGCTCACTCTCTTCGATATGCTCGGCCTGGCGCTTCTGCTTGTCGGTATAGGCGGATTTGTCACCACGGGGCATGGGGATTCTCCTGTTGGATGATCAGGCCAGCAGGCGCAGCTTCGGCTCGCGTGCCCACTGGCGGGTGGCGGCAGCGGCGAGGAAGGCCTTGCTGTCTTCGGCCTCCACGGTGCCGGCATCGTTGCCGACGCGCGCTGCCTTCAACAGGGCCTGTGCGCCTTCGTCACTGGCGATGGCTTTCAGGTGCGCCCAGGCATCGCTGACAAAGCCCACGGCTGCCGCGTCCTTGGCCAAGGCCTTGCCGGCGTCGGCACTCAGCACGACCGCCACTGCGTCGAACACCACCGACGGGGTACCGGCCAGCTGTCCATCGGCGGCCTGCGTTTTGCCGTCGCTGAGCGTGGCACCGCCAATTTTCGGCGCGACCAGCTTGACGCTGGCGCCGGCCTTTTCGGCGGACTTGCGCAGAGTGGCGATCACCCGTGCATCGGAGCCCTCGTCGAACAGGATGCCGATGCAGCGCCCCTGCAGCAGGGGCTTGTTGCGGCCGATCACGCGGACCTCGGGTGCGGCGGGCAGGTCCTGTGCAGGGGTTGCCGTCGGTGCCGGGGCGGGCAGGGTGCCCAGGGCCAGCCCGTCGGCCACGCGCTTGGCCAGGCCTTCGTCGATGTTGCGCAGATGGCTGACGGTGCGCACGCGCACCTTCTCGGTTTCCACCTTCGACAGCTCGAACACCAGCGCCGAGGCCAGGTGCGCCTGTTCCGGTTTTTCCAGGCTGCGGAAGAACATCCGCGCCTGGCTGTAGTGGTCGGCAAAGCTCTCCGCGCGGGTGCGGCCCTTGCGCCCATCATCGGCGCTGGCGTGGCTGCGGAAACCGGTGGGCGTCTCGCGCGGGCTGTCTTCCTGCAGCGAACTGGGGTCGTAGGCCACGCGCCCCTTCGGCACCTGCATCTGCATGTGGCCATCGCGCTGATGGTTGGCGAACGGGCACTTCGGTGCGTTGATCGGAATCTGGTTGAAGTTCGGTCCGCCCAGGCGGATCAGCTGGGTATCCAGATAGGAGAACAGCCGCCCCTGCAGCAGCGGGTCATTGCTGAAATCGATGCCCGGCGGCACGTTGGCCGGGCAGAAGGCGACCTGCTCGGTCTCGGCGAAGAAATTGTCCGGCCAGCGGTCCAGCACCATGCGTCCGATTACCTGCAGCGGCACCAGCGACTCGGGGATGATCTTGGTCGGGTCCAGGTGGTCGAACGGGAAGCCATCGGCCTGTTCTTCGGTAAACAGCTGCACGGCCAGCTCCCACTCGGGGAAGTCGCCGCGCTGGATCGCCTCGAACAGGTCGCGGCGGTGGAAATCGTTGTCGGCGGCCTGCAGCTTCAGCGCCTCGTCCCAGACGGTGGACTGCAGCCCCAGCTTCGGCCGCCAGTGGAACTTGACGAAGGTGGAGTTCCCTTCCTCATCCAGCAGGCGGAAGCTGTGGATGCCGAAGCCTTCGATGGTGCGCAGCGAGCGCGGAATCGTGCGATCGCTCATCGCCCACATGATCATGTGCATCGATTCGGGCATCAGCGAGACGAAATCCCAGAACGTGTCGTGTGCGCTGGCCGCCTGCGGGAACGCGCGGTCCGGTTCCATCTTCACCGCATGGATGAGGTCGGGGAACTTGATCGCGTCCTGGATGAAGAACACCGGAATGTTGTTGCCGACCAGGTCCCAGTTGCCTTCCCTGGTGTAGAACTTCACCGCGAAGCCGCGCACGTCGCGCGGGGTGTCGACCGAGCCGGCGCCGCCGGCAACCGTGGAGAAGCGGGTGAACACCGGCGTCTTCACCCCGACCTCGGTGAGGATCTTCGCCCGGGTCACCTTGCCCAGCGACCGGGTCAGTTCGAAGAAGCCATGGGCGGCCGAACCGCGTGCATGGACGATGCGCTCGGGAATACGCTCGTGGTCGAAGTGGGTGATCTTCTCGCGCAGCAGGAAGTCTTCCAGCAGGGTGGGTCCACGCGGTCCCTGGCGCAGGGAGTTCTGGTTGTCGGCAACCGGAATACCCTGGTTGCTGGTCAGTACCGGATGGGCGCCTCCTGCGAGCTGATGCAGTTCATCGCCCTGGCCGCGGCTGTCACGGTCGGCGGAGGTGGTGGCGGGAGCGCGCTTGCCGGTCGGCTTGCTGGCGGCCATGGAGGATCTCCTGGAGCGGGTAGGGGGCAGACCCCAGACAGTGGCGCCGCCGGCGTTAATGCACGGTCCCGTGAGAGTGAACGCGCAGACAAATCGGCGGCTCGGGTATGCTTGCCGCATGCGAGTCGAACCCGCCGACATCGAAGCCCTGTTCGACGCCATTCCGGACGTGCTGTTCTTCATGAAGGACCGCCAGGGCCGCTACACCTACGTCAACCAGACCATGCTGCGACGGCTGGGCCTGCGTGCGCGCAAGGACGTGATCGGACGCACCGCGGCCGAGATCTACCCCACCGGCTTGAGTGCGGACTATGTCGACCAGGACGCACGCGTGCTGTCCGGCGAGGTGATCGAGAACCTGATGGAGCTGCACCTGTTCGCCAACCGCGAACCGGGCTGGTGCCTGACCTGCAAACGCCCGCTGCTGGTGGACGGGCAGGTCGAGGGGCTGATCGGCATTTCCCGCGACCTCGGCCAGAAGGACAGCCTGGGGACCCAGTACGAGCAGCTCCGTCTGGCCTTGGCCCACCTCAATACGCACTACGCCGAGAACGTGCGGATGCAGACGCTGCTGGACATCACCGGGTTCTCGTTGTCCAAGCTGGAGCGCAGCTTCCGCAAGGTGTTCCAGATGACGCCGCAGCAGGTGCTGACCCGGCTGCGGATCCAGATGGCCATGCACCTGCTGCATGGCAACGAGAGCATTGCCTGCATCGGCCAGGCCTGCGGTTTCAGCGACCAGAGCGCGTTCACCCGCAAGTTCAAGGCTGAAACCGGTTTCTCCCCGCGCGCCTACCGCGCCCGTATCGGCGGCAATGTCGGCGAGCCGGTACCGGCCTGAGTTTCCTGCTGCGCTGTGCCTATCCCCGCGGCGGCTGGACACGGTAAGGTGTCGCCCTTGTAGCCGCCGCCAGCCCTGCCGATGCCCGCCACCCCCGATACGACCGCTTCGCCCTCCCGCCTCGGCCATTCGCTCAAGCCACGCCAGCTGATCATGATGGGGCTGGGCAGCGCCATCGGCGCCGGCCTGTTCCTCGGCTCCGGCGTGGGCGTGCAGGCGGCCGGCCCGGCGGTGCTGGTGTCCTACCTGGTGGCCGGTGCGCTGGTGATCATCGTGATGAACGCGCTGGGCGAAATGGCCGCGGCCAAGCCGACCAGCGGTGCGTTCTCGGTGTATGCGGCCGATGCCATGGGCGCCACCGCCGGTGCCACCGTGGGCTGGCTGTGGTGGGTGCAGCTGGTCATCGTGATTGCCGCCGAGGCGGTGGGTGCGGCCGGATTGCTGGCCACAGTCTGGCCGGTGGTGCCGGTACCGATGGCGGCATTGGCCTTCATGCTGTTCTTCACCGCGATCAACCTGCTCGGGGTGAAGAACTTCGGCGAGTTCGAATTCTGGTTCGCCATCCTCAAGGTGGCGGCGATCCTGGCCTTCATCGCCGTGGGCGTGGCGCTGCTGATGGGCTGGCTGCCGCAGGTGGCCTCGCCGGGCCTGAGCAACTTCACCGAGCACGGTGGCTTCGCACCGAAGGGACTGGCCGGCATCGGCGCGGCGCTGCTGGTGGTGGTGTTCGCCTTCGGTGGCACCGAAATCGTGGCCGTCGCTGCGGCGGAGACCGAAGACCCCGAGCGCAGCATCGCCCGTGCCATCCGCACCGTGGCCTGGCGCATCCTGGTGTTCTACATCGGTTCGCTGAGCGTGATCATCGCCGTGGTGCCGTGGACCAGCGAGGCGCTGAAGTCGCCGTTCGCTGCGGTGCTGGATATCGCCCGCATCCCGGGCGCAGGTACGGCCATCACCCTGATCGCCGTGATCGCGCTGCTGTCGGCGCTCAATGCCAACCTCTACGGCGCCTCGCGCATGATGTATTCGCTGGCGCAGCGTCGTGAAGCGCCGGCCGTGCTCGGCTGGACCGACCCGCGCCAGGTGCCGGTGATCGCCGTGCTGGCCAGCGTGCTGTTCGGCTTTGCCGCCACGGTGATGGAGCTGCTGTTCCCGGACCGGGTACTGCCGGTGCTGCTGAACATCGTCGGTTCCACCTGCCTGCTGGTGTGGACGCTGTCGCTGGTCTCGCAGCTGGTGCTGCGCCGCCGCGCCGACCGCCTCGGCACCCGCCTGCCGTTCCGCATGGCCGGTTTCCCATGGCTGACCGTCTGTGCGCTGGGCATCCTGGCACTGATCTTCGGCCTGCTGCTGAGCGAGTCGCATACGCGCCTGCAGTTCCTGTCGATGGTGGCGCTGACGGCGACCATCGCGGCCAGCAGCGCCATCGCCCGGCGCATGCGCGAGGCCTGATCGGCGTTGCCGGCCAGAGGCCGGCACTACCACGGGGGCTGCACATCCGCCGTGCCATCCTGATCGGGTGGGCCATCACCGGCCCGACGAACGGGAGCACCGCATGCTGCGCAGCCGTCCCTTCCTGATGTTCACCGGCCAGGCCGAAGCGGCGCTGGCCCTGTACGCCGAAGCCTTCGCCGAATTCCGCCTGCTGGCCCTGCAGCGCCACCCGGACGGGGCGGGCGCGGGCGTGCCCGGGCAGGTCCGCCAGGCCATTTTCCTGCTCGGCGGCACCCACTACCTGTGCTTTGACAGCCTGGATGTGCACGACTTCACGTTCACGCCCTCGATTTCGCTGTTCGTCGAGTGTTCCGGCGCCGAATCATTCGAGCGTGCCGCGCGCGTGCTGGGTGACGGCGGGCACTGGCTGATGCCGGTGGGCGATCAGGATTTCAGCAGCCGCTACGGCTGGGTGCAGGACCGCTTCGGCGTGTCGTGGCAGTTGAGCCTGGGGCAGATGCCCGACCCATGACGGCAAAGCATCCACGCATGGCGTGGATCTACTGGAAACGAGAACGGCCCGCTTGCGCGGGCCGTTCTCTTACCGATGCCGCGATGGCTTACGCCTCGACTTCATCATCCTTGTAGGCATCGACCGGGATGCAGGCACACATCACGTTCTTGTCGCCGTACACGTTGTCGACGCGGGCTACCGGCGGCCAGTACTTCTGCAGCTTCAGGCTCGGCAGCGGGAAGGCGGCCAGCTCGCGCGGGTAGGCGTGGGTCCACTCGCTGGCGGTCACGGCCGTGGCCGTGTGCGGGGCGTTCTTCAGCGGGTTGTCCTCGCGGTCCAGGCGGCCGTCTTCGATCGCGGTGATCTCTTCGCGGATCTGGATCATCGCGTCGATGAAGCGGTCCAGCTCGTGCAGCGATTCGCTTTCGGTCGGTTCGACCATCAGCGTGCCGGCCACCGGGAAGCTCAGGGTGGGGGCATGGAAGCCGAAGTCGATCAGGCGCTTGGCCACGTCTTCGGCACCGATGCCGCTGGTCTTCTCCAGCGGACGCACGTCCAGGATGCACTCGTGCGCGACCAGGCCGTTGCGACCGGTGTACAGGGTCTTGAAGTGCGGGGCCAGGCGCTTGGCGATGTAGTTGGCGTTGAGCTGGGCAACCTGGGTGGCCTTGCGCAGGCCTTCGGTGCCCATCATCGCGATGTACATCCAGCTGATCGGCAGGATCGAGGCGCTGCCGAAGCTGGCGGCGCTGACCATGCCGACCGGACCGTTGTCACCCAGCTTGCCCGGCAGGAACGGGGCAAGGTGCGACTTGACCGCACACGGGCCAACGCCCGGGCCGCCGCCGCCGTGCGGGATGCAGAAGGTCTTGTGCAGGTTCAGGTGCGAAACGTCCGAACCCCACTTGCCCGGCTTGGCCACGCCGACCAGGGCGTTCATGTTGGCACCGTCGGTGTACACCTGGCCGCCATGCTTGTGGATGATCTCGCAGATCTCCACCACCTCTTCCTCGAACACGCCGTGCGTGGACGGGTAGGTCATCATGATCGCGGCCAGGCGGTCGCTGTACTTCTCGGCGTTGAGGCGGATGTCTTCGACGTCGACGTTGCCGTTGGCATCGGTCTTGGTGACCACGACCTTCATGCCGCACATCTGCGCCGAGGCCGGGTTGGTGCCATGCGCCGAATCCGGGATCAGGCAGATGTCACGGTGATCTTCGCCACGCGAGCGGTGGTAGGCGCGGATCGCCAGCAGGCCGGCGTACTCGCCCTGCGCACCGGAGTTCGGCTGCAGGCTGACGGCGTCGTAGCCGGTGCACTCGACCAGCATCGCTTCCAGCGAATCGATCAGTTCCTTGTAGCCCAGCGCCTGCTCGGTCGGCACCAGCGGGTGGATCTGCGAGAACTCCGGCCAGGTCACCGGGATCATTTCGGCGGTGGCGTTGAGCTTCATGGTGCACGAGCCCAGCGGGATCATCGTGCGGTCCATCGCCAGGTCCTTGTCGGCCAGCGAACGCAGGTAGCGCAGCAGTTCGTGCTCGCTGTGGTGGGTGTTGAACACCGGGTGGGTCAGGAACGCGGACTGGCGCAGCAGGCCGGCCGGCAGCGCATCGGCGGTGCTGGCATCGAGCGCGTCCACATCAACGGTTGCACCGAACAGCGCGCCTACGGCGACGATGTCGGCGCGGGTGGCGGTCTCGTCCAGGCTGATGCCGACCGAACTGCTGTCGATCGCACGCAGGTTGTAGCCGGCGGCACGGGCCTTGGCATGGATCGCGTCGGCGTCGACGCCGGTGACGTGCAGCGTGTCGAAGAAGTCGGCACCGACCTGCACACCGGCAGTGCGCAGCGCGCTGGCCAGGATGGCGGCCAGGCGATGGGTGCGGCGGGCGATGCGGGTCAGGCCTTCCGGACCGTGGTAGACGGCATACATCGAGGCCATCACCGCCAGCAGCACCTGTGCGGTGCAGATGTTGGAGGTGGCCTTCTCGCGGCGGATGTGCTGTTCGCGGGTCTGCAGGGTCAGGCGGTAGGCCGGGTTGCCCTGTGCGTCGATCGAGACGCCGATCAGGCGGCCCGGCATCGAACGCTTGTAGGCATCACGGCAGGCCATGAACGCAGCATGCGGGCCACCGAAGCCGAACGGCACGCCGAAACGCTGGCTGTTGCCGACCACGATGTCCGCACCCCATTCGCCCGGGGCGGCCAGCAGGGTCAGTGCCAGCAGGTCGGTGGCCACGGCCACCAGGCCGCCGCGCGCGTGCACGGCATCGACCAGCGCCTTGTAGTCGCCCACCTGGCCGAAGGTGTCCGGGTACTGCAGCAGCAGGCCGAAGGCTTCCGCTTCCAGCGCTTCGGCCGGGGTGCCCACGCGCAGCACGATGCCCATGGGCTCGGCGCGGGTGCGCAGCAGTTCCAGCGTCTGCGGGTGCACGGCGTCGTGCACGAAGAAGGTGTCCGACTTCGACTTGGCCGAGCGCTTGGCCAGGGTCATCGCTTCAGCGGCGGCCGTGGCTTCGTCCAGCAGCGAGGCGTTGGCGATTTCCATGCCGGTCAGGTCGGCGCACAGGGTCTGGAAGTTGATCAGCGCTTCCATGCGGCCCTGCGAGATTTCCGCCTGGTACGGGGTGTAGGCGGTGTACCAGGCCGGGTTTTCCAGGATGTTGCGCAGGATCACGTTCGGCGTGTGGGTACCGTAGTAGCCCTGGCCGATGAAGCTGCGCAGCACGGTGTTCTTGTCGGCGATCGCGCGGATCTTCGCCAGCGCCTGCACTTCGGTGATCGACTCCGGCAGCGCCAGCGGTGCCGGCGACTTGATCTTGGCCGGCACGATGGCATCGGTCATCGCATCCAGCGAGGCGTGGCCGATGACGCCGAGCATCTGCGCGATCTCGGCATCGTTAGGGCCGATGTGGCGCTCGACGAACGCCGAATGGTGCTCGAGCTCACGCAGGGAAGGGGTGTTCTGGGACATGGCGAAGGATCCGTCAGGAAAGGGCACACGCACGGGCACAAGCCGCCGGTCGGCGGTCTGCGGGCGCCCCTCTGTCCTTTTGCCTGAGAGTTTAAAAGCGCGGAAAACCGCAGCTTCGTGCCCCTTCGGCGCCGGATCGAACCGGTCTCTCCAGAGTTCTGTTACGGGTGGTATCGGGCCTGAGCGATTACGGGCGTTGCGCCTTCGGCAGCGGTGACCTGCTTCTCCCACCGTGTTGCCCGCCGATTATAGCTCGTTGCCGGCGCCTGACGGTGGCCCGGGATGGCCTCACGGGGCTGAATGGCCGATGGCCCGGGCGTGCGTTCTGTGCATCCGTGCATGGCATCGCGCGCATYCCCCACCTATGATGGTGGGATTCTCGTATTCATCTGGCGCCGTCCCTGCTGCAGGGGATCGGCGCCCGCCGTGCGTGTCATGCATGGCCCTGCCGGACGCTTGCCCGATGACCGCCGCCGTTGCTCCTTCCACCCGCCGCATGGCCCTGTTGCTCGCTGGCCTGGCCATGTTCGGTCCGTTCTCGATCGACACCATCTTTCCCGCGTTTCCGCAGCTGGCCCAGCGCCTGGCGGTGGACGAGGTGGCGGTGCAGCAGACCATCAGCGTCTACCTGCTGTTCTACGGCCTGATGAGCCTGGCCCATGGCCCGCTGTCCGATGCGTGGGGACGCAAGCGGGTGATCCTCGGCGGCCTGGTGATCTTCGTCGGCGCCTCGGTGGGCTGTGCGTTGTCTACCGACCTGACCACGCTGCTGGCGTTCCGCGCACTGCAGGGCCTGTCCGCCGGCGTGGGCATGATCGTCGGCCGCGCGGTGATCCGCGATCTGTACCACGGCCACGACGCGCAGCGGCTGATGAGCCAGGTGTCGATGCTGTTCGGTATCGCCCCGGCCATCGCGCCGATCATCGGTGGCTGGATCCTGCTCAGCGGTGCCGGCTGGCCGCTGATCTTCTGGTTCCTGGTGGTATTCGCGCTGGTGCTGCTGGCGGCCACCGCGCGCTTCCTGCCGGAAACCCATCCGGTGGAGGCGCGGATCGCCCTGTCGCCACGCACGTTGCTGCGCGATTACGTGCGCATCGGCTTCAACCCGCGGTTCCTGCGCCTGGCCCTGGCCGGCAGCATCGGGTTCGGCGGCATCTTCCTGTACATCTCCTCGGCGCCGGCCATCGTGATGCAGCACCTGCATCTGGGTGAAGGTGGCTTTGCGTGGTTGTTCATTCCCACCATCGGCGGCATGACCACCGGTTCGTTCCTGTCCGGGCGCATGGCCGGGCACAGCACACCGACCCGGCAGGTCGCGCTCGGTTTCACCCTGTGTGCGGTCTCTGCCGTGCTGAACATCGGCTACGTCACCCTGGCGCCGCAGTTCGCGCTGCCGTGGGCGGTGATGCCGATCTTCCTTGGCGGCATGGGCATGGCGCTGATCTTCCCGATCCTGGCGCTGGCGGTGCTGGACATGTATCCGCTGCAGCGCGGCCTGGCGTCGTCGCTGCAGGCGTTCGTGCAGCTGATGATCAGCACCGTGGTGGCCGGCGTGGTATCGCCGCTGCTGCACAACAACCCGCTGCACCTGGCACTGGGACAGGCGGGCTTCTTCGCGGCCGGCTTCGTGTTCTGGTACTGGGAGCACCAGCGCGAGCGCGCATCAGAGGCAGCCGGCACGGCGCATTGAGCGTCGCGCAGGGGTAGGGCGCGTCATCACGCGCGGATCCGTTGCGGCGCTGCGGGCAGGGATTAGGCTGGGGTTTCCAGCGAGCCGGTTCGTGGGTGCACGACAGCCAGCCATTCCGATGTCGTCGCATGAGGTACCCGCATGGCTGCGCAGCAGACCTACCGCCTGTTCGAGGTGGCGCTGAAGGAGCGCCGCGTTCTTTCTCCTTCCCTGGACCGCATGGTGTTCACCGGCGCCGACGTGGCGCACATGAAGACCGAAGGCCCGGACCAGCGAATCAAGGTGTTTTTCCCCTTGCCCGGCCAGGACGCGCCGGACGTGCCCAGCGGTGAAGACTGGTATGCCCGTTACCGGGCACTGCCCGATGAGGCGCGGCCGCCGATGCGCACCTTTACCCTCCGCCAACTGCGTGCCGGCGAGTGCGAGGTCGACGTCGACTTCGTGCTGCATGGCGAGACCGGACCGGCCTCGCGCTGGGCCACGCATGCACGGCCGGGCGACCGCGTGGTGCTGCTGGCCCCCGATGCCGACTGTGCGGACAGCAGCGAGGGCTGGGAATGGAAGCCGCCAGCCGGGGTAGGCCAGGTGCTGCTGGTGGCCGATGAGACCGCATTGCCGGCGGTGGCCGGCATCCTCGAGGAACTGGCCGGGCTGACCGATCCGCCGCGCACGCTGGCCCTGCTGGAGATCGCCCAGGCCGGTGATGCGGTGCCGTTGAAGGCACCGGCCACGGCCGAACTGGTGTGGTTGCCACGCGGGCAGCAGGCCCATGGGCAGCGGTTGCTGCAGGCGGTGCAGGCGCGGCTGGCGGTGGCCGCGACCGTCGCCGAGGCTGCCGAGCTGGACGACATCGACGTTGATGCGCAGATCCTGTGGGAGCAGGCTGACGCCAGCGCGGACGGCGCGCTGTATGCCTGGGTAGCGGGCGAGGCCGGCGCGGTGATGGCGATCCGCCGGCATCTGCTGAAGGGCTGCGGCCTGGATCGCCGCGCGATCACCTTCATGGGGTACTGGCGGCAGGGGCGGGTGCTGGACTGAGCCGCTACCGCACCGGCGTGAACCGGCATGCAGGGGGTGTGGGTTATCCTTGCGCCCCCGCAATGCAAGCCCCACTGATGTCGACCTCTTCCAAATCCCGCCGCGACCAGCGCCGTCGCCAGGAACAGCAGGCTGCCAACAAGGCCGCCGCCACCGCCTCGCCCGTCGAGCCGCATGCCGAACTGCGCGACACGCAGCGCACGCTGCTGGCCGGCGTCGTCCGCCGCGATGGCGAATGGGTGCTGGGCATGGATGGCCGCATCGCCGGCCAGAGCGAAAGTGCCGCCCAGGTGCTGGCGCTGATCATGCAGGCCGGTGAACTGCACGAACGACAGGGCACACCGGTGCGTTTGATTTACTCGGATGCGCTGCGCGATGCGGCGCAGGCCGAAGCCAACGAGAAGGGGCAGACCTTCGAGGAATTCAAGGCCGCGCTGGCCGCACAGCTGGCGGCGAAGAAGAGCAACTGATCCTCATTTCGGCAATGCCGGCCAGCGGCCGGCACTACCGAAATGGAAAGGGGCGGATCCTCGCGGACCCGCCCCTTCTTTCATTTCGCCGCCGCTGCCGGTGCCGCGCTGGCCTGCCAACCGCACATCTGGCCTTCGTTCTGCTGTTTCAACCAGGCGTTGACCGGGCTGAAGTACTCGATCATCGGGCCGGCATCGAGCTTGTCCGAGCCGGTCAGTTCCTTCAGCGTGGCCTGCCACGGCTGGCTGGCGCCCTTGCTCAGCATCGCCCAGTACTTCTGGCCGGCTTCCTTGTTGCCGTAGAAGGTGCACTCGTGCAGCGGGCCCTTGAAGCCGGAGGCATCGCACAGGCCCTTGTAGAACTGGAACTGCAGGATGCGCGCCAGGAAGTAGCGGGTGTACGGGGTGTTGCCCGGCACGTGGTACTTGGCACCCGGATCAAAGAACTCCTCGCCACGGGCGCTGGCCGGTGCCACGCCCTGGTACTTGGCCTTCAGGTCCCACCAGGCCTTGTTGTAGTTGTCCGCGGTGATCGAACCATCGAACACGCCCCAGCGCCAGCGGTCGATCATCAGGCCGAACGGCAGGAACGACACACCCGACAGCGCCATGCGCATCTGGTTGTTGATGACCGCTTCGCGGCTCTCGGTCGGCGCGTCGACCAGCCCGATCGAGCTGAGGTACTTCGGCGTCATCGCCAGCACGATGGTGTCGCCGATCGCTTCATGGAAGCCATCGTTGGCACCGCCCTGGAACAGCGGCGGCAGCGGGTTGTAGGCCAGGTCGTAATAGATGTGGCCCAGTTCGTGGTAGATGGTGGTGAAGTTCTCTTCGTTGGGCTTGATGCACATCTTGGTGCGCACATCGCCTTCCATGTTCATGTCCCACGCACTGGCGTGGCAGACCACGTCGCGGTCATCGGGCTTGATGAACTGGGTCTTGTCCCAGTACGACTGCGGCAACGACGGCATGCCCAGCGATACGTAGAAGTCCTGTGCACGCTCGGTCATCTGCTTGGCGGTGCGCAGTTCGGCCTCGCGTTGCGCCTTGTACTGCGCGGCTACGTTTGCATCCTTGCCGGCCTTGGCCAGCGCCGCGCTCAGGTTGGTCTGGTACTGCTTTTCCAGCGCTGCAGTGATGTCCAGGCTGCCGGCGCCCGGGTACGGTTCCAGCTGGTCCCACAGGTTGGACCAGTCCTGCTGCCACATGTTGCCCATCAGGTGCGCGGCGATCAGGCCGTTGCCCACCTCGGCCTTGTCCTTGCCATAGGTCTTGTCCAGCTTGCCGCGCGCGTAGCAGTGCAGCTGCTCGTACATCGGCTTGACCTGTTCCCACAGGCGATCGGTTTCCGGGCCGATCTGCTCCGGCGGCATGTCATAGCCACTGCGCCACATCTGCCCGGCATCGGTGAAGCCCATGCCCTTGGCGCCTTCATTCACCAGGCCGACGAACTTCTGGTAATCACCGCGCATGCTCTTGGTGGTGCTGTGCCAGCCCTGCCAGGCATCGAGCTGCTGGTCATAGTCGCGGCTGCGCGCCAGCACCTGCTCCAGTTCGCCCAGCTGGCGGCAGGAGTTGGGATCGTTGGCGTCGGTGCAGTACTTGCCTGCGCCGTAGCTGCCTTCCATGCGGGTGGCGATCTGGGTCAGTTCGGCCAGCTTGGCCGGATCGCGCGGCGCCGGCATCGACGACATCAGCTTCAGCAGGTGGATCGCGCGCTTGCTGTCTTCGCTCATCGGCTTGCCATCGAACTTGCCGGCCTGCTCGATCCAGCTGTTGAGCTGGGTCAGCGAACGTTCGTTGGCCTTGGCCGCGATGCGCTCTGAATCGCTGTTGATGTAGGTGGAGGACAGCCACTGCGCCGAGGTCATCTCCGGGTAGGCCGCCTTGAATTCGGCATTGATGCGGGCCACGAACTGGTCGGCGGTTTCGCCGGCCGCTGCGCTGCTGCTGGCGGTCTCGGTGCCTGGGGCGGCTTCCTTCTTGCAGGCGGCCAGGGCCAGCGTAGCGGCGGCGACTGCCGCGGCCAGCAGGAGATGACGGTGTTTCACGGGCGATCCTTGGGTGGTGAACGACCGCCGAAGGCTAGTGGGCAGGCGTTGCCACCGCAAGTGGCGGAAGTCGGCCGGGCGGCGCCCGGGGACCGCGACATCGCATGCGCGCTGTCGCTCCCACGCTTCGCTGCGCGAAACGCGGGCCCCGCTTATCAGCTTCCAGACCCCCGCCGCTTCGCGGCCGCCCCCTGACTCAGGGGGCTCTCCCCCAGACGCGATTCGGTGACGGCAGTAGATCCACGCCGTGCGTGGATGAAATCCATCAGATATCGACATCCGCCCCAGCGCCGACCAACGGTTGGCACCCACCATCAGCAGCAGGTTCCAACAGATCGCGGCCAACTGTCGAAGGCGGGGTGGGTCCGGTTGCGGGGGCGTGAGCGCCATGGATGGCGCGACCGAGCCTCCATGGACGGATTTACGGCGTCCCCCGCAACCGGACCCACCCCGCCATCCCCCAGAAAACCAGCCTTTGCTGTTGCTTCGGCCGTTGCCGTTGCCTCTGCGAGTGCAGGGCGCAGCCCTGCCGAACACCCCTAACTCTCGCAGTTGGCGAACAGGTCGCGATCCCGCTCGTACAGCGAGGTCTTCACCTGCATCAGCCCCAGCACCGACGGGAACAGGTTGTCGTGGTCGGTGTAGCTGGCCGAGCGCTTGCGCACGCACTGCAGGTCCAGTCCACGGCTGCTGGCGAAGCCTGGCGAGAACCACATCGTCATCGGCACCCGGGTCTGCTCGGCCGGTGCGATCGCGTACGGCACACCGTGCAGGTACAGGCCCTTTTCGCCCAGCGATTCACCGTGGTCGGACAGGTAGATCATCGCCGTGTCGTAGTCCTGCAGGCCCTGCAGCGTGCCGATGGTCTTGCTCAGGAAGTGATCGGTGTACAGCACGGCGTTGTCGTAACTGTTGGTGATCTCTTCGCGCGAGCAGCGACCAATGTCCTGGGTGTCACAGGTCGGGGTGAAGCGGCGGAAGGCGGGCGGGTAGCGCTCGAAATAGGCCGGGCCATGGTTGCCCAGCTGGTGCAGCACCACCACCCGGTCGCCCGGGCGCGCACGCACCTGCGTCGCCAGGTCCTGCAGCAGGATCTCGTCCATGCAACGGCCATCGGCACACAGCCCCGGCGTGGCCGCGTCCGACAGCGACTGGAAGTCCAGACCCTCGCATACGCCCTTGCAACCGGACTGGTTGTCGCGCCACAGCGGCGCGATGCCCGCGCGGTTCAGTACATGCAGCAGCGACTGGTGCGCACGGATCTTCTTCTCGTCGTACTCGTGGCGTCCCCATGGCGAGAACAGGCAGGGCAGCGAAACCTCGGTGCTGGTACCGCAGGAGTGCATGTCCGGGAAATTGACCACCGCCGCCTGGGCCAGCTCCGGCGTGGTATTGCGGCCACCATTCAGGCCCCAGTTCTGTGCGCGCACCGTTTCGCCCATCACGATCACCAGCAGGCGAGGCTTGCTGGTCGCTGCGCGCGGGGTCGCCTTGGCATCGGTACCGATCGGCAGCTTTGGCGCGCGTTGCACCGGGTTGTCGCCGCGCAGCGCACGTGGCAGCCCCAGCAGCACGTTGGCCGGCGTTGCCAGGTAGCGCACTTCGCGCTGGTTGCGCATCAAGGCCGACACATCCTGGAAGGACACCAGCGCGCCACCGAGTGCAGTGGCCGCAGCGACCAGCAGGAAGCCGATGCGCCACAGCAGGCTGCGGCCCCAGCTGCGGCGGCGCAGGTCAATGCGCCACAGCACCACCATCGGCAACACAGCCAGCAGCAGGACCGGCCACAGCAGCGACACCGTCATCAGTTCGCGGCTTTCCTTGGGGTCGGTAGCCAGCACGTTGCGCAGCATGTCCGCATCCAGATAGATGTGGTAACGGCTCATGTAGTGCGCGGCAAACGCGGTGACCAGCAGCAGCACGCTGATCACCACCTTGGCATTCCAGCGCCACACCAGGATGCCCAGCAGCACACCGTGCGCGCCCAGCAGCAGCAACAGCAGTGAAAGTGCATAGCGCAGGCTGCCCGGATGGCTGGCCATGGCGCTGTGCCAGAACAGGCCATTGCCGGCCACAGCGAAGAACAGGCTGGTCAGCACGATCAACGCTTCGGTGGACAGCTGTGGCCGCCATGCGCGGATGTTGGCCAGCGTGGGCAGACGGAAGGAGCGTTGGACCGATGCGTTCATGCAATCGCCTCCTGGCGGGCCGAGCGATCCAACTGGCGGCGGACCATCAGGTACAGGCCCAGCGACAGCAGCCAACAGATCAAGGCGGTGGCAACGTCATGCGAAAGGAAGTGGGCGCCGCGCAGCTGTTGGCCGATGCCGAACACCAGGCCGCTGCCGAGGCCGATCCACAGCCCAGCCCAACGCCAGGCGGGGCGCCACAGCAGCGCGAAGAAGTACAGGCACATCCATGCGTATCCCGCGCTTGCGTGGCCGGCGGGGAAGCAGGCGCGTGCGGCCATGCCGGTTGGGCGGCTGCTGAGAAGACCGACGAACCGGTCGTGTCCGCCATAGCGCAGCAGATCCCACGGGCAGTCCATCGGCACCAGCGATTTCAGCAGCGAGATCAGCCCGGTGCCGAGTGCCACGGCCACCACCACATACAGCAGCGCCCAACGCAGCGTGCGATCGTGGCCGCGGCGCCAGTGGTGGAAGCACAGCAGCATCGCCACCAGTGCCGCAGCGGTGCTCAGCCACTTGCCGGCCTTGTGCACCACCGAACGCGTCAGCCATGCATCCTGCAGCGCCCAGCGGCCGCCTTCCAGCCGGAACAGATGGTCGGCCAGCCACTGGTCGCCACCCAGGCCCATCAACACGGTGAATACCGCAATGCCGATGACAGAAGGCAGCCAAAGATGGGTAACGGCAAAACGCGACGCCAGCAGCGAGGGCGCAAAGGAGACTGCCGGGACAAGAGGGCGAGCGGGCATGCAGGGAAGGGGCCGTTACGGGAATCCGCGACCATGCTCGTCACTGGCATGTCGGAGAAGGGTCGTACACGCGTTTGCGCCGGGTTAATCCGTGCCCGGCGCGCATCATCGTTCAGTCTTCTTCGTCGTTGGCGCCTGCACGCTCGGCATGGCAGGCCGCATCCCAGGCGGTGCCCGGAAGCAACTGCCAACGATTGCGATTGGCAACACCGATCTCGATGACCTGGGCCGGATCGACACAGGGGCTCATGGCCTTGTCCAGTACCAGCAGCCAGCGCTTGTCCGGCGCCTCGGCCAACCATGGACCGGCGTCGTGCCACTGCTCTGCCCACGGCCGCTTGAAGCCGAACTCGCGCACCGGCCGGTCGGCCTGCAGCAGGTTCTGTTCGCGCCAGGCCACCAGCGCCAGCTCCGCATCGGGGCCGATCCGCGTGCCCACCCGGCGCATCACCGCCGACGCCGAGGCGTAGGGGTCCAGCGCCGGTATCAGCACCAGTCCGTACAGCATCCACAGCAGACCGTGGGTGAGCAGTACCAGCGTGGCCGCGCGTCGTATCCGCAGCCACACCGCCAGCGTCGCCACGGCGATGGCGAAGGTCAGCAGGCCATCGCCGAACACGGGCAGCAGGGTGTCGGGCATCGCCCGCCGTGCCAGCTGCGCCTGCGCCCAGGCGCTGTCGGTCAGCATCATCACGCCAAGCGCGCCGGTGGCCAGCATCAGCAGCAGGCTGTAGCCGAACAGATAGCGACGCACGCACAGGCGACGCAGCAGGCCGGGCAACAGCGGCGCCACCGCCAGTGCCATCGCCGGCAGCATCGGCAGCACGTACACCTCGCGCTTGCCGGGGCTGGCAGTGAAGAACAGCAGGACCAGCGCGGCCCAGCCCAGCAGCGGCCACTGGCGCTGGTCGCCGCGACGCAGCCGGCGCCACCACGGTTTGACCATCAGCGGCAGCAGCAGCGCACCCGGCAGCCACAGCGTGGCGATCACCTGCAGGTAGTACCAGACCGGCTGGCGATGGTGCCAGGCGTTGGCATAGCGGGTGCCGGTCTGCTTGAACAACAGCTCGTGGGCGTACGACTGCAGCGATGCACTGGGTTCATGCAGCAGCGCCCAGCCCAGCGGTGCCAGCCACACCGCGGTACCCAGAAGGAAGGCCGGAATCAGCCACAGCAGGCTGACGGGGTGGGGGCCGTCCACCGGT
Organism: Stenotrophomonas sp. 2YAF26; assembly: GCF_052114625.1. Classification (NCBI taxonomy): domain Bacteria; kingdom Pseudomonadati; phylum Pseudomonadota; class Gammaproteobacteria; order Lysobacterales; family Lysobacteraceae; genus Stenotrophomonas; species Stenotrophomonas sp. 2YAF26. The sequence continues at coordinate 56,945 of NZ_JBFRFC010000014.1, forward strand.
TGGCCGCGACGGCGCTGGTACAGCCGCCATCCCAGCCAGGGCAGCACCATCAGCAAGGGCAGGAAGCCCACCCCCTTGGTCACCGTGCCGACGCCGGCGGCGAAGCCCGCCAGCCACAGGGCCGGCAGGTTGCGGCGCTCGCAGAGGTGGCGCAGCAGGCCCCACAGGGCCAGCGTGGTCATGCCCACCAGCACCATGTCGATCTGCGCGCGCTTGGCCATCAGGCCGAACTGCAGGGTGCAGAACAGTGCGCCAAGCGCGTACAACGAATGCCGTGGCGACCATAGCCGGCGTGCCAGGTCGGACACCAGCCACAGGCTGAGCAGCGCGGCCAGCAGCGACGGCAGCAGGAACGACCACTGCCAGCTGCCGACCACCTGGTGGGCAGCGGCCTGCAGCCACATGAACACCGGCGGCTTCTCGGCGTACAGCTCGCTGCCCCGGTGCGGCAGCAGCCACTCGCCGCTCTCCACCATGGCACGTGCGGCCAGCACGAAGCGTGGTTCGTCCGGTGGCTGCGGCTGGCGCATGCCAAGCCCGGCCGCCAGCGCCATCACGATCAACAACCACAGCAGCGGCAGGTGCCAACGGCGGGGCAGGGCAACGGGCACGGGGGGGCTCCGGCAGCAAAACAGCCATTCTGATGAGCGGCACGTGGGAAAGCCGTCGGAGCGGCCGGCATGGCGACCGCATTCCGACATCCGCAGCGCTACCATGGCATGAACTTCCGTGGATGTTTCGTGCATGCGCCTGTTGGTGATCGAGGACAACCGCCAGTTGGTGGCCAACCTGTTCGACTATTTCGAGTCGCGCGGGCATGTGCTCGACGTGGCCCCGGATGGCATCACCGGCCTGCACCTGGCCGGCAGCCACCCGTATGACGCGGTGATCCTGGACTGGATGCTGCCGCGCATGGAAGGCCCGGAGGTGCTGCGACGGCTGCGGTCCGAGCACGCCTCGGAAGTGCCGGTGATCATGCTGACCGCACGCGACGAACTGCCGGACAAGATTGCCGGCTTCCGTGCCGGCGCAGATGATTACCTGACCAAGCCGTTCGCCTTGCCGGAACTGGAAGTGCGCCTGGAGGCGCTGCTGCTGCGCGCGCAGGGTCGCAATCCGCGCAAGCGCCTGCAGGTGGGCGACCTGGTGCTGGACCTGGCCAGCCTGGAGGCGCAGCGCGCCGGCCAGGTGCTGCACCTGTACCCGGCCTGCCGCAAGCTGCTGGAAGTGCTGATGCGCGCCAGCCCGGGCGCGGTCACCCGGCAGCAGCTGGAATTCGCCCTGTGGGGTGATGAACCACCGGACGGCGACCTCCTGCGCTCGCATGTGTACGAGCTGCGCCGCAGTGTGGACGGCCCCTTTGCCGACAAGCTGATCCACACCCTGCCACGGGTGGGCTACCGGCTGGCGTCCACCGCAGGCGCGGACGCACGGAACGATGACGATGGCGCGTAAGCCCGGGCCGCTCTACCGCCGGGTGGTGTGGTGGCTGCTGGGCTACCTGGCGCTGATTTCGCTGGCGGTGTTCAGTGTGGGCAACTACGTGCACGAACACGCCGAGCACGCGGCGTGGCGCGCGCTGCTCAATTCCGAACTGGACAGCATCGTCGAGCACACCGAGCACGAGCCGCACTATCGCTGGCAGGACTCGGACACGCTGAGCCTGTTCCGCTTCAATGAAGCCAACATGCCCGCCAGCCTGCGCACCCTGCATCCGGGGTTGCATGACGGGGTGATGATCGGCGAGCGCGAGACGGCGGTGATGGTGCGCGATACCGGCTCGATGGGACGGGTTGCGCTGGCCCTGGACATCTCCGATTTCCACGACCTGGAACAATTCGCAACGCGCTGGGTGATGCTGGCCGGCATCATCATGATCTTCGTCACCGTGTTGATGGCCTCCTTCGGCATGGAGCGCATGGTGCGCCCCTTGAGCCTGCTGGCCCAGCACATCGGTGCACTGCGGCCCGGCGTGCAGGGCCAGCGCATTGACGTCGATCCGCGCGGCAGTTCCGAGCTGCACACCATCGCCGATGCGCTGAACGATTACCTTGATCGCAACGAGCAGTTCGTCGAGCGCGAGCGGGTGTTCATCAGTACCGCAAGCCATGAACTGCGCACGCCGATCGCAGTGATGACCGGTGCCGCCGAACTGGCGCTGGAGCAACCCGGCCTGCCTGAGCGCGCACGACAGCAGATGCAGCGCGTGCTGCGTACCGCGCAGGGCGTTGAGCAGCTGATCGAGCTGTTGCTGGTGCTGGCGCGTGATCCCGCCCGCCTGGCTGCCCGTGCCGAGCGCATCGCGCTGGACCAGCTGCTGCCGGAGATCGTCGACGACCATCGCCACCTGCTGGGCGACAAGGACCTGAGCATCGGCATCCAGGCCGCGCCGGTCGACATCGTCGCGCCGCTGGCGGTGGTGCAGGCAGCGATCGGCAACCTGCTGCGCAATGCCATCGAGAACAGCGGCCGCGGTCATATCGAGCTGCGCCTGACCTCGGCAGCGGTGTTGACCCTGCAGGACCCCGGCCATGGCATGAGCCCGGAGGAGATCGCAGCGATCCACGCGCGGATGGCCCGCGGTGAGCGCGGCGACCGCGGCGGCATCGGCCTGGAACTGATCGCGCGGTTGTGCGAGCACCTGGGCTGGACCCTGCAGCTGCAGCCCTGCCAGCCGCGCGGTACCCTGGCCTCGCTCGACTTTGGTACATCGCGGCCAGGCTGACCTCTCCGTCGACCAAGGCCGACGCCTACCAGGCAATGGCCGCGTGCGTTCTGGTAGGTGCCAACCCTGGTTGGCACGCTGGCCGCATCACCGCCCCGTTGGCCGCGCCACGTGCTGGTCGATCAGGATCACGTTGCCATCGGGATCGGTCAGCTGCAGATAGGCCGGACCTTCGCCATCGGGATCGGCACGCGCCGTGAGTGCGATGCCCTTGGCATCCAGCTCGGCCTGTACCTCGCGTACGTCCTGGAAGGACGCCAGTTCCTGCTTGTGCTGGTCCCAGCCGGGGTTGAAGGTCAGCAGGTTGCCCTCGAACATGCCCTGGAACAGGCCGACCACGATGCCGTTGTTGCGCAGTACCAGCCAGTTCTGCGCCGCATCACCACCGGTCACCGAGAACCCCAGCGCTTCGTAGAACGCACGTGAGGTGGCCAGGTCCTTCACCGCCAAGCTGACTGAAAAAGCGCCGAGTTGCATGGGGCAGGCTCCAGAAGGGAATGCTGCGATTCTCGGTAGGCCCGCGCGCTGCCGCAAGCAGCGCAGCATGACCCTGCGTGAAGACTATGTTAATTTCGACCCGCGCCGCTTATGCGGCGCTTTTCTTTTCCGCTCTTTCGATCGACAGAGGATCCCATGCCGACCGAACCCGCTACTGCCCTGATCAGCAACGACATCGTTGGCCTTGGTCTGATCGCCGCCACCCTCGCCTTGATCTTCTGGGCTGCCAGTGGCCCAACGCCCTTGCTGAAGAAGATCTTCGCCTGGGTACCAGCACTGCTGCTGTGCTATTTCATCCCCGCCATCTACAACACCGCCGGTGTCATCGATGGCCACAACACCTCGCTGTACAACCCGGTCGCCCGCGATGTGCTGTTGCCGGCGGCGTTGGTCCTGCTGACCCTGTCGATCGACCTGAAAGGCATCGCCAAGCTGGGGCCGAAGCTGCTGCTGGTGTTCTGCGCCGGCACCGCCGGCATCATGCTCGGTGCCATCGTCTCCTTCCAGGTGATGAAGCTGATCCATCCGGAAACCGTGGCTGGTGACACCTGGGCCGGGATGGCCGCATTGGCGGGCAGCTGGATCGGCGGTGGCGCCAACATGGTTGCCATGCGCGAAGTGTTCGGCACCGATGCCACCACCTTCGGCCAGTTCGCTGTGGTCGACGTGGCCTGCGCCAGCCTGTGGATGGCGATCCTGCTGTTCATGGCCAACCGCGCCCAGCAGATCGATGCACGCAACGGTGCCGACACCCGCGCCATCGATGAAATGAAGGCGCGCATCAGTGCCTACGAGGCACAGAACGCGCGCATCCCCAGCATGACCGACCTGATGGTGATCGTCGGCGTGGCACTGGGCGGCGTCGGCCTGGCCCATGCCATCGCCGCACCGCTGTCGGGCTGGTTCAAGGCCAATGTCAGCTGGGCCAGCCAGTTCAGCCTCGACAGCCAGTTTGTGTGGGTGATCCTGCTGTCCACCGCGATGGGCCTGACGCTCAGCTTCACCCGTGCACGCCGGCTGGAAGCGGCAGGCGCCTCGCGCCTGGGTACCGTGTTCCTGTACTTCCTGATCGCCTGCATCGGCATGCAGATGAACCTGTTGTCGCTGCTGGATCGTCCGTGGCTGTTCCTGCTGGGGGCCATCTGGATGGCCACCCACGTGCTTGTGCTGTGGATCGTGGCCAAGCTGGTGCGTGCGCCGCTGTTCTTCTTCGCGATCGGTTCGCAGGGCAACATCGGCGCCGCCGCCTCGGCACCGGTGGTGGCGGCAGCATTCCATCCGACGCTGGCGCCGGTGGGCGTGCTGCTCGGTACGGTCGGTTATGCCACCGGTACCGGCCTGGCGTATGTCACCGGGCTGATCCTGAAGTGGATGGCGGGCGCGTAGTCCGGAATGCGTATTGCGGTAGTGCCGGCCGCTGGCCGGCTCCTCTTTCGTCGTGGTGTGCCGAGCGCTGGCCAGCGCTCGGCATCACACCTGGGAGATACGTGTGACACCTCATTGTTCTTCGTTCATTGCTGTCAGCCTGGACGGTTGCATCGCGCGCGCGGATGGCAATCTGGACTGGCTCGACCACGCCAATCAGAGCGTGCCGGCCGGTGAAGATTGTGGATACGCTGCCTACATGGCACCGATCAAGGCGATCGTCATGGGACGGGGCACCTTCGAGAAAGTGCTGTCCTTTCCCGAATGGCCGTATGCGGATCTGCCGGTCTATGTGCTGAGCCACTCCCTGCAGGCCGTTCCCGAGGAGGCACCGACCACGGTGCGGCTGCATGCGGGGGCGTTGTCCACGTTGATGGAAGAGGCGGCAGCGTGTGGTCTGGACCGCCTCTACATCGACGGCGGACGCACGGTGCAGTCCTTCCTCGCCGAGGGCCTGTTGCAGGAGATCACCGTGACCACGATTCCGGTGCTGGTCGGTGGTGGCCTGCGGTTGTTCGGCGAGACGGGGGCCGAAGCGCTGCTGACGCATCGTGCCACCGTGGTGTATCCGTTCGGATTCGTGCAGACGCGTTACACCGTCGGCAGCGCCGGCTAGGGCGGCGGATCGGCCAGGAGTCGGTCTGCCGGGCATTCAAAGCAACGGCGGCGCTTTCGCGCCGCCGTTTTTTCATCGGTGTCCCAACCCATGGTCAGGGACGTGCGAACGCTGCGGCTTCAGCAGCAGCGACCCCCGTTCTTGCCGCTGTAACGCGCTTCCTGGCGCTCACGGAAGAACGTCTTGTAGTCCATCGGTTCCTGATCCGGATGCTTTTCCAGCATGTGCCGGACGTAGTTGTCGTAATCAGGAATCCCGCAGCACAGCCGCGCCGTCTGCACCAGGCGCCGCCAGATGCGGCGGTGCGCCTGGTACTGCCCCACCGGAACCAGTTGCGTACTCATTACAGGTCCACCATTTCATGCGGCTTCAGCGCCACGTACGGGGTCTCGCGGTCGCTGCGCTGCGGATTGCGGCGCGCCGCCACGATCGTCTTGATCGAATACACCAGCACTGACGCCACCACCAGCAGGAACAGCGCGGTCAGGCCGGTGTTGACGTAGGCGTTGACCACGATCTGCTGCATCTGTGCGACCGACTTCGCCGGTGCGGTGATGGTGCCGCTGGCCAACGCGTCCTGGAACTTGTGTGCCTGTGCCAGGAAGCCCTGCGCCGGATTGCTGTCGAAGATCTTGATGAAACCGGCATAGGTGGTGCAGATCAGCAACCACACCGCAGGCACCGCGGTGACCCACGCGTAGCGGTCACGCTTCATCTTGAACAGCACCACCGTGCCGAGCATCAGCGCGATGCCCGCCAGCATCTGGTTGGAGATGCCGAACAACGGCCACAACGTCTGGATGCCGCCGAACGGATCGACCACGCCGGTGTACAGCAGGTAGCCCCACAGCGCCACGCAGCCGGCCGTACCGATGATGTTCGCGGTCCACGATTCGGTCTTCTTCAGTGCAGGAATGAAGTTGCCGAGCAGGTCCTGCAGCATGAAGCGACCGGCACGGGTGCCCGCATCCACAGCGGTGAGGATGAACAGCGCTTCGAACAGAATGGCGAAGTGGTACCAGAACGCCATCATCGCGTCGCTGCTGCTGGGTATTGCCTCATGCAGGATCTGCGCGATGCCCACCGCCAGAGTGGGTGCACCACCGGCACGGTGCAGGATGGTCGGTTCACCGATGGCTGCGGCCGTGGCCGTCAGCTGTTCGGGGGTGATGGTGAAGCCCCAGGTATTGGTGATGTAGTGCGCGGCCGACGCTGCATCGGCACCGATCACCGCTGCCGGGCTGTTCATCGCGAAGTAGATGCCCGGATCGATGATCGACGCGGCCACCAGTGCCATCACGGCCACGAACGATTCCATCAACATGCCGCCGTAGCCGATGTAGCGCATGTGCGCTTCATTGGCCAACAGCTTCGGTGTGGTACCCGAAGAAATCAGTGCATGGAAGCCCGACACCGCGCCGCAGGCGATGGTGATGAACAGGAACGGGAACATGCCGCCCTTCCACACCGGGCCGTCGCCGCTGGCAGCGAACTGGGTCAGCGCCGGCATCTTCAGTTCCGGCATCACCACCAGGATGCCGATGGCCAGCGCGATGATCGTGCCGATCTTCAGGAAGGTCGACAGGTAGTCGCGCGGTGCCAGCAGCAGCCACACCGGCAGCACCGAGGCGACGAAGCCGTAGCCGATCAGCATCCAGGTGATCTGGGTGCCGGTGAAGGTGAAGGCCGGGCCCCAGGTCGGGTCTGCCGCCACCTTGCCGCCGAACCAGATCGCGGCCAGCAGCAGCACCAGGCCCACCACCGAGATCTCACCGATCTTGCCTGGCCGGATGTAGCGCATGTAGACGCCCATCAGGATCGCGATGGGCATCGTGGCGATCACCGTGAACATGCCCCACGGGCTTTCGGCCAGCGCCTTGACCACCACCATCGCCAGCACGGCCAGGATGATGATCATGATCAGGAAGGCACCGAACAACGCGATGGTGCCGGGCACCTGGCCCATTTCTTCGCGTACCAGGTCACCCAGTGAGCGGCCGTTGCGGCGGCTGGACAGGAACAGGACCATGAAGTCCTGCACCGCGCCGGCCAGCACCACACCGACCACCAGCCACAGCAGGCCGGGCAGGTAGCCCATCTGCGCGGCCAGCACCGGGCCGACCAGCGGACCGGCACCGGCAATGGCGGCGAAGTGGTGGCCGAACAGCACGTGCTTGTTGGTCGGGACGTAGTCCAAGCCATCGTTGTTGATCACCGCCGGGGTGGCCCGGGTCGGATCGATCTGCATCACCTTGTCGGCGATGAACAGGCTGTAGAAGCGGTAGGCGACCAGGTACAGCGATACCGCCGCCACCACGATCCACAGCGCATTGATGTGCTCACCGCGTCGAAGCGCCACCGTGCCCAGGCAGAACGCGCCGAGCAGGGCGAGGGCCGCCCAGCCTATTTTGGAAAAACCTTTCATGAGGTGCTCTCTCCCGGAAAGACAGGCAAAGAGTCCCGCGTGCCCCTGGCAGGGTCAATGTGCACGGGACCATTCAGCGGTAGTACTTTGGTCGTACATGGGTGTGGCAGGTGGCGATGTTCCCTCGCTGCCCACAACGCAGGCGGTGCCGGCGTGCGGACATGACATGCGGCGAACACCAAGGATGGAACAATCGGTTGCGGTGACATCCATTGGCGTTGCGCGCTGCAGCGTCCATTTTTACCGGCATCCATCCAACAGGAGTCACCATGAGCCTTCCCGAGCCGGTCCGCGTCCTGCGCACCATCCGTGGCATGCCCACCTCCGACGGTGCCGGTGTCCGCCTGACCCGGGTCATCGGTGGTCCGTCGCTGCCCGACCTCGATCCGTTCCTGCTGCTCGATGAGTTCGGCACCGATCGTGCCGAGGACTACATCGCCGGTTTCCCGGAGCATCCGCATCGTGGTTTCGAGACCGTCACCTACATGCTGGATGGCCGCATGCGGCACCGCGACAACCACGGCAACGAAGGCCTGCTGACCCCGGGCAGCGTGCAGTGGATGACCGCCGGCCGTGGCCTGGTGCATTCGGAGATGCCCGAGCAGGAAAGCGGACAGATGCGCGGCTTCCAGTTGTGGGTGAACCTGCCGGCGCGCGACAAGATGACCGCGCCGAAGTACCAGGAATTCGCTCCCGAAAAGATCCCGGTGGTGCGGCCGGCTGAAGGCGTGCAGGTCAAGGTGATCGCCGGCACGGTCGATGGCACGGCGGGCCCGATCGCGCAGCCCGCCACCGATCCGCTGTACCTGGATATCGAACTGGCCGCCGACCGCGCCTGGACCTATGCGCTGCCAGAAGGCCACAACGCGTTCGTCTATGTGTTCGAAGGCGGACTGACGGTGGGTGAGCAGGATGCTGCGCGCGACGTGGCACGGCAGGAACTGGCGGTGCTGGGCGGCGGCGAGCAGCTGCATCTGTCGGCCGGTGCGGAAGGTGCGCGGTTGATCCTGGTGGCGGGTCGTCCGCTGCGCGAGCCGGTGATGCGCCACGGCCCGTTCGTGATGAACACCCGCGAAGAACTGATGCAGGCCTTCGTTGATTTCCAGGAAGGCAGGTTCTGAGGTAGTGCCGGCCGCTGGCCGGCAACGCCCTGCGGACGTCGCAGAACGGGGTGCCGGCCAGCGGCCGGCACTACCGTAGGGTGGGGCAGAACGTCGGGGACGCTGCAAGGCAGTCATCCCCGCAGCCTCTCAGCGGCCGTCGGCCACGGCAGAGGGCGTCAGGTTCATGCCCTGCGCAAGCTGCTGCAGTGTGCCCAGTTCCTGGGAGCTGTCGGGATACAGCGCAATCTGCGCGTAGCGACCCTTGTCCAGCTTGACCACGCTGATGCGGCGCTCGGCATAGCCGGGCGGCTGCTGGCCACCCAGATCCGGCTGGTACCAGTACATCGATTCACCGGCAAAGCTGCCCTTTTCCTGGCGCAGCGAGCGGGTCAGCGGAATGCCCGGATCGCGTTGGCTGAGCATCAGGCTCAGCACTTCGCGACCGTCGCCCGTGGCCGCACGGCAGACCAGGAAACCGGACTGTGCCTGCTGCTGCCATTGCAGGCCGCTGCTGGCGGGCAACGAAGGACATTCGACCGGGGCCTGCGCGCAGGCAGACGCCGCAACGAACAGCAGGCTCGACAAAACAACAGGCGCGAACTTCATGCATCCCCCAAGGTGGCGTGTCGTTGGCACCGCCGGTGTCACCGGCGGTCGAGGCATCCCATCCCCGGATGCCGTCCAGCCCGGCACAAGCACGGGCGGATGACCAGACCTTAACGGAACGTGAGCGATCGCACAAATCGCGGTTACATCCGTAACCATTGCGGCCGAAGGTCGGCCGCAATGGCACGGTCACGGCTCAGCGGTCGTTGCCGATCCACTTGTAGATGATGCCGCCGATCGCACCGCCTAGCAGCGGGGCAACCCAGAACAGCCACAGCTGGCCGGTGGCGCCGCTGCCGGCGAAGAAGGCCACCGCCGTGGAGCGGGCCGGGTTCACCGACGTATTGGTCACCGGAATGCTGATCAGGTGGATCAGGGTCAGGGCCAGGCCGATGGCCAGCGGCGCGAAACCTGCCGGCGCCTTGCCATGGGTCGCACCCATGATCACGATCAGGAACACCGCCGTGAGCACCACTTCGCACAGGAACGCGGCCGCCACACTGTAGCCACCGGGCGACAGCGCGCCATAGCCGTTGCTGGCGAATGCACCCGCCTGGCTGCCATCAATGGCGAAGCCGCTGGCACCGGAGGCGATCTGCAGCAGGATGAAACCCGCCAGCAGGCCGCCGGCCACCTGGGCGATGATGTAGGGCAGCAGATCCTTGGTCGGGAAGCGGCCGCCGGCCCACAGGCCCACGCTGACGGCTGGATTGAAGTGCGCACCGGAGATATGGCCGAACGCGTAGGCGCCGGTTACCACCGTCAGGCCGAAGGCCAGCGCCACGCCGAGGAAACCGATACCCAGCGGATTGCCGTCGCCACCGAACTTGGCGGCGAGCACAGCACTGCCACAGCCACCCAGAACCAGCCAGAACGTGCCGAGGAACTCGGCGGACAAGCGTTTACCCATGCTCATGTGTTGCACTCCTTTGACGGTCGAAAGTGTGATTTATGTCACATTTCAGTGATCAGCGGGTGACTGTAGCGTCAACGCCGGGTGCAGGGATACACCCTCGGATGTGTGCAACACGCGATGCTCAATGCTCGGGTAGGGGAATGAATTCCTTGTCGTCGCCGGGAATGGTGCCGAAACGCCCGGCTTCCCAGTCGTGCTTGGCCTGCTCGATGCGTTCCTTCGAACTGGAAACGAAGTTCCACCACAAGTGGCGCGGACCATCCAGCGGCTCGCCGCCGAACAGCATCGCCTTCACCGGGGTCTTCGCACGCAGGCGGCCGCGCGCACCGGCTTCGGGGATCACCAGATGCTGGGCGGGAATGTCCACACCATCCAACTGCGCTTCGCCCTCGAGGATGTACAGCGCACGCTCGCGGTGACCATCATCGATGTCGATCTCTGCATCCGGGTCGAGGTCGATCGCCACGTTGAGGGTGTCGGCGAACACTTTGACCGGCGACTCCTCGCCATAGGCGCGTCCGGCGATCACCCGCAGCCAGGCACCGTTGCGGCGCTGCTCGGGCAGGGTGGCCGCCGCATGGTGGTAGAACGCCGGTTCGATTTCCTCATGCGACTTCGGCAGCGCGACCCAGGTCTGCATGCCGTGGATCGGGTTGTCATGGTCGCGGTCCGGTTGCGGCGTGCGCTCGGAATGGGCGATGCCACGGCCGGCGGTCATCCAGTTGACGTCACCGGGACGGATCACCTGGTCCGAGCCCAGCGTATCGCGGTGGCCGATGGCGCCCGACCACAGATAGGTGACGGTGGCCAGGCCGATATGCGGGTGCGGGCGCACGTCAATGGCCGTACCGGGGTGCATGAGTGCCGGGCCCATCTGGTCGACGAACACGAACGAACCGATGCTGCGGGCCTGCAGGGTGGGCACGGCGCGGCGCACTTCCAGGCCGCCGATGTCGTGTACGCGCGGGGCGATGATGGTGGTCATGCGGGCGTTCTCGCTGGCAGGGATCAAGGCGGTCAGCATCGCATGCGGTGGTTGCGGTGACATTCCCCGTCCGGGTAACAGGTTGTTCCAGCCAACAGCGCAGCCCCTCGTGGCTGTTGGTTGGTTGGTCGCGTAAAGCGAAAAGCTGCGCTTGGCCGGGCGGGGTGGGTTCGCGGGGGACGCCGTGAATCCGTCCCTGGAGGCTTGGCCGCGGCATCCATGCCGCGGACACCCCCGCGAACGACACCTGCCAGCCATCGCAGTTCACCAACCGTCACCGGAAACTGTCAGGGGTGGGGCGGTGTGGGTTGGCAGGACCGTTGGCGCCATGGATGGCGCCATCGAGCCCCCATGGATGGGTTTACGGCGTGTCCTGCCAACTCACATCGCCCCGCCCAACAAACAGAAAAGCCAGAGCCGGCTGTTGCTCCGGCTCTGGCTCTGGCTTCGGCTGTTGCTGTTGCTGTTGCCTGCGGGTGCCGGGCCGCAGGCCCGGCTGATCACATCAAACCACTGGTTCGCGCAGGACCGGGTTGTCCCAGCCCGGGCGCGGTGCGAAGCGATCACCGTGACGCTGCTGCAGCGCCTTCAGGCGCTCCACGATGGCATCGGCACCCACCGCACGGATGTGCTGGATCGGACCGCCGCGGAACGGTGCGAAGCCCGTACCGAAGATCACGCCCGCGTCCAGCAGGTCCGCGTCGGCCACCACGCCTTCGTGCAGGCACGCCACCGCCTCGTTCAACAACGGCAGGATCAGGCGATCTTCCAGATCGGCAGGCGCTTGGTAGTCGCGCGCCACGTCCGGCTTCTTGGCCCGGCCGTTCTCCCAGGTGTAGATGCCTTGGCCATCCTTCTTGCCGCGCTTGTCCGGTTCCACCGTCTGCAGCGCCGCCGGAATCTGCAGGCCCAGGAACGGGGCCAGTTCCTTGCCCACGCCAGCGGCCACGTCCAGGCCTACGGTGTCGATCAGTTCGATCGGGCCCATCGGCATGCCGAACTTCACCGCCGCCTTGTCGATCACCGGGCCCGGAATGCCTTCAGCGTATGCGGTGGCCGCTTCCAGCATGTACGGGAACAGCACGCGGTTGACCAGGAAGCCGGGCGTGCCGGCCACCGGCACCGGGAACTTGCCCAGCGCCTTGCAGAAGGCTGCCAGGCGACGCTCGGTTTCGGCCGCCATGCCGTCGTGATGGATGATCTCCACCAGCGGCATCTGTGCCACCGGGTTGAAGTAATGCAGGCCGGCGAACTGCGCCGGGCGCTGGATGTGATCGCGCAGTTCCACCAGCGGAATCGACGAGGTGTTGGTGGTCAGCAACGCGTCGAGCTTCATCTTCGGCTCCAGCGTCTGGTACAGCGCACGCTTGGCTTCCGGGTTCTCGATGATCGCTTCGATGACCAGATCGGCCTGCGCCACGCCATTGCCTTCCAGGTCCGCACGCAGGCGCGCGGCGACGGCCGGACGCTTGCTCTCGTCACGCACCTTCTTGGCAAACAGTGCCTGCGCACGCTCCATGGCGGGATCGATGAAACGCTGCTCGCGGTCCTGCAGGGTCACGTCGAAGCCCTTGTAGGCCGCCCACGCCGCAATGTCACCGCCCATCACGCCGGCACCGACCACGTGCACGTTACGGATGCCGGAATCGCCACCACCGAGGCCCTTCAGGCGTTCGGTGAGGAAGAAGATGCGGATCAGGTTGCGCGCGGTCGGCGTGCTGGCCAGCTTCACCACGGCGCGTCGTTCGGCATCCAGGCGTGCCTGCACCGGCTTGCCGCCGCTGCGCTGCCAGGTGCTGATCAACGCATACGGCGCCGGGTACTGGTCCTTCTTCGCCTTGCGTGCGACCTGCTTGACCATCTGCGGGGCCAGCAGCTGGCGCGCCGGCCAGGTATTGGTCGCCCAGGCCAGCGCACGCTGCTTGAACGGGCGGGTGGTGCCGGACAGTGCCAGCGCCACGGCGGTATCGAGCACGACGGCCGGTGCCACCACCTTGTCGACCAGCCCGATGCCGCGTGCGGCCGAGGCCGACAGCGTGCGTCCGGTCAGCATCATGTCCATTGCCGCCGGTGCGCCGACCAGCTGTGGCAGGCGCGCGCTGCCGCCCCAGCCCGGGAAGATGCCCAGCTGAGTTTCCGGCAGGCCGATGCGGGTGGAACTGTCATTGGATGCAACGCGATAACGGCAGGCCAGGGCCAGCTCGGTACCGCCGCCCAGGCAATGGCCATGGATGGCGGCCACGGTCGGGCAGGGCAGTTCTGCCAGCTTCTGGTAGGTCGACTGGCCGCGGCGGATGGCGTCGTTGACGGTGCCGCGGCGATCGAATTCCTGGAATTCCTTCAGGTCGGCGCCGGCGATGAAGCCTGCCTTCTTGATCGACTGGATCACCACGCCCTTGGGCGGGTCCATGGCGATGCGCTCAAGCAGATCGCCCAGCTCCAGCAGGACATCCTGCGACATTGCGTTGACACTGCTGTCCTGACGATCCAGGGAGAGGACCACCACGCCATCGTCGCGGATCTCGGGGTGCCAGTGGCTGAAGCGGAGACCATCGAAGCTTGAGAGCATGGACGTTCCATCCGGTTGTGTATGGAGAAGGGGGCTATGATCCAGAGGTTGTTTCCCCCGCGTCAAATCCCAATAGCAGGGGTATGGCGCCCCGGATCGCAGGCCTTGGACCGGAACGTTAACGGAACGGTGGTTAAAAGCTGGTGCGGCGCCAGGTGATCGGCGACTGAACTTTTCCCGGGATTGGCAGTCTCATTGCCCGACGTCGGTTGGGCTGACAGGAGTGCGGCCCCTCATGGCCGATGTTGATACACCTCAGGAGCTGGATCTGGAACTGGTCCGGCGCGTGCAGCACGGCGAGAGTGCCGCCTTCGATGTCCTGGTGCGCAAGTACCAGCATCGGGTCGTGGCCCTGGTCGGTCGCTACATCGCCGACTGGAGTGAATGTCAGGACGTGGCCCAGGACACTTTCATCCGTGCATACCGTGCGATTGGAAGCTTCCGCGGCGACGCCCAGTTCTCAACCTGGTTGCATCGGATCGCCGTGAACACCGCCAAAAACCATCTGGCTTCGCACAATCGCCGCCCGCCGACCGATGACATCGACATCGGCGACGCCGAGCAGTTCGACAGCGGCACGCGCCTGCGCGACACCGATACGCCCGAGCGCGAGTTGATGCGCCAGGAACTGGAACAGACGGTGATGAAGGCCGTCAACGCGCTGCCGGAAGAACTCCGGTCGGCGATCACCCTGCGCGAGGTGGAAGGCCTGAGCTACGAGGAAATCGCGCAGAAGATGGGGTGCCCGATCGGCACCGTGCGTTCACGGATCTTCCGGGCGCGCGAGGCGATCGACACCGAACTCCGGCCGCTGCTGGACATCGGCAGTGCCACCCGCGAGAAGAGCCGTATATGACCCGCATTCCGAACAACGAATCGCACAACCACCAGTCTCCCGCCGGGCAACGCCTGGACGAACGCCATCGCCAGCAGTTGTCGGCGCTGGTCGACGGCGAGCTGGGGGCAGACGAGGCGCGCTTCCTGGTGCGCCGCATGGAACACGATCCGGAACTGGCTGGCTGCCAGGAACGCTGGCAGCTGCTGGGTGATGTCATGCGTGGCCAGGCGTCGCTGCTGGCACCGGCCGGTTTCAGCGCCGCCGTGGCTGCCGCCATCGCCGCCGAGCCCGCACCGCTGGCCGAGCCGAAGCGTCAGGCCCGCCGTAGTGGTTGGCGTGCATGGGGCGGCGGTGCGCTGGCCGCTTCGGTTGCTGCCGTAGCGCTGTTCGTCGGCCGCGAAAAACTGCAGGAGGCGCCGCCAGTGGATGTCTCTGCACCGCAGGTGATCGCCAGCCAGGCGCAGTTGCCGCCGGCATCGGAGCAACCGGCTGCCGTTACCGAGGCGTCGGTGGACACCGCTGCGATGGCCGTGGCCAGCGTGCCGGCGGTGGCCATGGCCGCTGCCAGCCGTCGCCAGGATGTGCGCCGCGCCAGCGCCACCCGCAGCCAGCAGGCCGCACGCGTGGCCCAGCGCGATGACGCACCGCTGCGCGCGGTTGCCAGCCAGGCGCCGCTGACCCCGACCATGCCCGCCGGTAGCGCGCGCACTCTGCCCTTTGGCGAGGTCGGCAATCTGCAGGCTCGGCCGTGGCCGCGCTCCAGCCTGGCGCCCGCCGCCGGTGGCGCCCTCAATGCCAGTTTCCCGGCCCATGCCGGTGGCGCTGCGTTCTATCCGTTCGAGCCACGCCTGCAGGACGACCTGCCGGCGTCGCAACGCCCGCGCGACTGAGCCGGGTACCGTTCCACGCCCCGCCGTCGGCGGGGCGCTTCCTTCCCTTTCCATCCGACCCGGAGGTTGCCGTCCGATGACTCCCCGACTCCGCACGCATGCCATTGGCCTGTTCGCCCTGACCCTGCCGCTGGTGGCCTGTGCCCAACCGGCGGCGCCTGCCGCCCAGCCGCAGGCCGCCGCCGCCGCGGCGGCGCCACGCGCACCGGCGCAGCCGTTGGTCAGCGGTCTGCCTGACTTCACCAACCTGGTTGAGCAGGTCGGCCCCGGTGTGGTCAACGTCGACACCACCATCGTCCGCAGCAACCGCCAGGCGCGGGGCGGCATGGGCCCGGGCGATGACGAGATGCCCGAGTTCTTCCGCCGCTTCTTCGGCCCGGATTTCCCGATGCCCGGGCAGGGCCCTGGCGGGCAGGACGGCGGCCCCAGCATCAAGGGCCGCGGCATGGGCTCGGGCTTCATCATTTCGCCTGACGGCTACGTGCTGACCAATTACCACGTGGTCGCCGACGCCAGCGAAGTGAAGGTCAAGCTCGGCGATCGTCGCGAGTTCACCGCCAAGGTGATCGGCAGTGACCAGCAGTACGACGTCGCCCTGCTGAAGATCGACGGCAAGAACCTGCCGACCGTGCGCGTGGGGGATTCCAACAGCCTGAAGCCCGGTCAGTGGGTTGTCGCGATCGGCTCACCGTTCGGCCTCGACCACTCGGTTACCGCTGGCGTGGTCAGTGCCCTCGGCCGCAACACCGGTGGGCCGGACCAGCGCTATGTGCCGTTCATCCAGACCGACGTGGCGATCAACCAGGGTAATTCCGGCGGCCCGCTGCTGAACACCCGTGGTGAAGTGGTCGGCATCAATTCGCAGATCTTCTCGGCCTCGGGTGGCTACATGGGCATCAGCTTCGCGATCCCGATCGATCTGGCGATGAGCGCGGTCGAGCAGATCAAGAAGACCGGCAAGGTCACCCGTGGCCAGCTCGGCGCGGTGGTGCAGGAAATCGACGGCCTGAAGGCGCAGGCGATGGGCCTGCCCGACAGCCGCGGTGCGCTGGTCAACCAGATCGTGCCGGACAGCGCTGCGGCCAAGGCCGGGGTCAAGATCGGTGACGTGATCCGCACGGTGAACGGTGCGCCGGTCAACAGCTGGTCCGATCTGCCGCCGCTGATCGGTGCGATGGCACCGGGCAGCCGCGTCACCCTGGGCGTGATCCGCGATGGCAAGCCGCGTGACCTGAGCGCGACCCTGACCGCTCTGGCCGAGGACGCGCAGGGCAATGCCCGCAGCCCGTCCGCAGGCAATGACACGGCGGCTCCGCAGGCCGGCGCCAATGCCCTGCTGGGGTTGGACGTTGCCGACTTGACTGCGCCGCAGCGCAAGCAGCTGGGCCTGGAGGCGGGTGAGGGTGTCCGCATCACCGCCGTGAAGGGCGAGGGCGCCCGTGATGCCGGCCTGTCCGGTGGCATGGTGATCCTGCAGGTGGCCAGCACTCCGGTCGGCAGCGTTGAAGCCCTGAACCGTGCGCTGTCCGGCTACAAGAAGGGCGATGTGGTCATGCTGCTGGTCCGTACCGGCAGCGGCAACAGCGCCTTTGTCGCGGTCAAGGCCGGCCCGTAACAACCGATGGCTGCCTTCACGGCGGCCCTCTTGGTGTCCCCGAAGCCCCGCCCTGGCGGGGCTTCGGCCATTCCGGGGCCGTGCCGGCAGGCCAACCACGCGGCGGACCTCCGGGCATGCGATAATCGACCGTTACCCTGACGACGCCGCGCGCCGCCGCCACCTCTCTATGTCCTCTGATTCGATGCGGAACATCCGCAACTTCTCCATCATCGCCCACGTCGACCACGGCAAGTCCACGCTGGCCGACCGCATCATCCAGCTCTGTGGCGGCCTCCAGGCCCGCGAGATGGAAGCGCAGGTGCTCGACTCCAACCCGATCGAGCGCGAGCGTGGCATCACGATCAAGGCGCAGTCGGTGTCGCTGCCGTACGTGGCGAAGGACGGCCAGACCTACCACCTGAACTTCATCGACACCCCCGGCCACGTCGACTTCTCCTATGAAGTCAGCCGCTCGCTGGCCGCCTGCGAGGGCGCGCTGCTGGTGGTCGATGCGGCCCAGGGCGTGGAAGCGCAGTCTGTGGCCAACTGCTACACCGCCGTGGAGCAGGGGCTGGAAGTGGTGCCGGTGATCAACAAGATCGACCTGCCCACCGCCGATATCGAGCGCGCCAAGGCCGAGATCGAGGCCGTGATCGGCATCGATGCCAGCGATGCCGTGCCGGTCAGCGCCAAGACGGGTCTGAACGTGGTCGACGTGCTGGAAGCGATCGTGCATCGCATTCCGCCGCCGGTGCCGCGCGATACCGACAAGCTGCAGGCGCTGATCATCGACTCGTGGTTCGACAACTACCTGGGCGTGGTCTCGCTGGTGCGCGTGATGCAGGGCGAGATCAAGGCCGGTGACAAGCTGCAGGTGATGTCCACCGGCCGCAACCACCAGGTCGACAACGTCGGTGTGTTCACCCCGAAGCGCAAGGTGCTGCCGGTACTGCGCGCGGGCGAAGTGGGCTGGGTCACCGCCAGCATCAAGGACGTGCACGGCGCGCCCGTCGGTGACACCCTCACCCTCGCTGCCGACCCGGCGCCGAAGCCGCTGCCGGGCTTCCAGGAAATGCAGCCGCGCGTGTTCGCCGGCCTGTTCCCGGTCGATGCCGAGGACTACCCGGACCTGCGCGAAGCGCTGGACAAGCTGCGCCTGAACGATGCCGCGCTGCGCTTCGAGCCGGAAAGCTCCGAAGCGATGGGCTTTGGTTTCCGCTGCGGCTTCCTCGGCATGCTGCACATGGAAATCGTGCAGGAGCGCCTGGAACGCGAATACAACCTGGACCTGATCAGCACCGCGCCGACGGTGGTGTATGAAGTCCTGAAGACAGATGGCACGATCATCAACATGGACAACCCGGCCAAGTTGCCGCCGGTGAACCATGTGCAGGAGATCCGCGAGCCGATCATCCGCGCCAACGTGCTCACTCCCGAGGAGTACATCGGCAACATCATCAAGCTGTGCGAAGAAAAGCGCGGCAGCCAGATCGGCATCAACTACCTGGGCAGCCAGGTGCAGATCAGCTACGAGCTGCCGATGGCCGAAGTGGTGCTGGATTTCTTCGACAAGCTGAAGTCGGTCAGCCGTGGCTATGCCTCGCTGGACTACCACTTCGTGCGCTTCGATGCCGGTCCGTTCGTGCGCGTGGACGTGCTGATCAACGGCGACAAGGTCGATGCGCTGTCGCTGATCGTGCATCGCAGCCATGCCGATCGTCGTGGTCGCGAGCTGTGCGAAAAGATGAAGGACCTGATCCCGCGCCAGCAGTTCGACGTGGCCATCCAGGCCGCCGTCGGCTCGCAGATCATCTCGCGCACCACGGTCAAGGCCATGCGCAAGAACGTTCTGGCCAAGTGCTATGGTGGCGACGTTTCGCGCAAGAAGAAGCTTCTGGAAAAGCAGAAGGAAGGCAAGAAGCGCATGAAGCAGGTCGGCCGCGTGGAAATTCCGCAGGAAGCCTTCCTGGCCGTGCTGCAGATGGACAACAAATAAGCCCCGAAACCGGCCTTCGGGCCGATCGTCCGGTGACGTTGCAAAGGACCCTGAATGAAACTGTTTGAGATCCTCCTGGTCGTGCTGACCCTGGCCTCCGGCCTGATCCTGCTGGCCGACAAGCTGTACCTGGCCAAGCGTCGCGCCCAGCGCGCCGGCCTGCTCGACACCGAGCCGGTGCTGGTGGACTACTCGCGTGCGTTCTTCCCGGTGCTGGCGATCGTGCTGATCGTGCGCAGCTTCATCGCCGAGCCGTACAAGATCCCGTCCAGCTCGATGATGCCGAACCTGCTGATCGGCGATTTCATCCTGGTCAACAAGTTCTCCTATGGCCTGCGCCTGCCGATCACCAATACCCGCTTCGTGCCGGTCGGCGATCCGGCCCGTGGTGACGTGGTGGTGTTCCACTTCCCCGGCCATGGCGACAACGACCCGGCCAAGGGCGAGAACTTCATCAAGCGCGTGATCGGCGTGCCGGGTGACACCGTCGTGTTCGAAGGCGACGGGGTGATCCTCAACGGCGAACCGCTGAAGTACGACAACAAGGGCATCTACGCCGGCCACAAGGGCCAGGGCGAGGGCGCCAACCTGCTGGTCGAGCACCTGCCGGGCCGTACCCACACCGTGCTGGAGACCGATTATCCGCGTGGCCAGGGCCAGTGGACCGTGCCGGCGGGCAAGTACCTGGTGATGGGCGACAATCGCGACAACAGCGACGACGGCCGTTTCTGGGGCCTGCTGCCGGAAGAGAACCTGCGCGGCAAGGCATTCCTGATCTGGCTGAACTGCCAGGGCTGGTTCTGCAAGGACGGCTTCGAACCGTCGCGGATCGGCTCGAGCATCAACTGACTTCACATCCACTCGCGTATCTGGGGAGAACGCAATGAAGACGATGAACACGCAGCGCGGCATGACCCTGACCTCGTTCCTGACGGTCCTGATCGTGGTTGGCTTCTTCCTCTACATCGGAATGAAGCTGTTCCCGATGTACCAGGAGTATTACGCGGTGCGCTCGGCGATGAAGAGCCTGGCCAAGGAGCCCGGCATCGGCAGCATGGCGCCGGCCAACATCCAGGATCTGTTCTTCAAGCGGCTGTACATCAACTACTCGGACAACGTGAAGCCGGCCAACGTCAAGTTTGATCGCCGCGACAATGGCTGGACCCTCAAGGTCAACTACGAAGTGCGCCGCCAACTGGTCGGCAACCTGGATGTGGTTGGCAAATTCGATTCTTCCCAGGACCTGACCCGTAGCGGTGCCGAATAAATCTTTCCAACGTGAAGACCTGATCGGTCACGCCTTCCGCGATCCAGACCTGCTCAAGCAGGCGCTGACCCATCGCAGTGCCGGCGCGCCGCATAACGAGCGGCTGGAGTTCCTTGGCGACAGCATCGTCAACATGATGGTCGCCGAGGCGTTGTACCTGCGCTGGCCCAAGGCGGACGAAGGCGCGATGACCCGCGCCCGCGCCGAGCTGGTGCGCGAGGGTGCGCTGGCGGTGATCGCGCGGACCCTGCAGCTGGGTGACCGGCTGACGATGGGCCCCGGCGAAATGAAGTCCGGCGGCCATCGCCGCGACTCGACCCTGGCCGATGCATTCGAGGCCGTGGTTGCTGCGATCTACCTGGATGTGGGTTTTGAAGCCTGCCGGGCGATGGTCCTGCCCTGGTTTGCCGCCTCGATGGAGGCGCTGCCGGCCACCGGACGACCGGAGAAGGACCCCAAGACCCGCCTGCAGGAATGGCTGCAGGGCCGACAGAAGGCGTTGCCACAGTACGAACTGGTGTCAGAATCCGGTGACGACCACGCCAAACACTTCCGGGTACGCTGCAACGTAGCCGACCCCGCCGCCAGCACCGAGGGCGAAGGCTCCTCGCGGCGGATTGCCGAACAACAAGCGGCTGCGGCCGTCCTTGAACAACTGGATTCCAAGTGAGCGAACAAACTCCCCATCATTGCGGCAGCGTGGCCGTCATCGGCCGCCCCAACGTGGGCAAATCGACCCTGACCAATGCGTTGGTCGGGGCCAAGGTCAGCATCGTGTCCAACCGGCCGCAGACCACCCGTCACCGCCTGCTGGGCATCGCCACCTACCCGGAAGGGCAGCTGGTGCTGGTCGACACGCCCGGCCTGCATAAGGTGCAGAAGCGGGCGATGAACCGGGTCATGAACCGCGCTGCCCGCGGCTCGCTGGAAGGCGTCGACGCCGGCCTGCTGGTGATCGAAGCCGGTCGCTGGGACGAAGAGGACAGCCTGGCCTTCAACGTGCTGCGCGACGCCGGTATCCCGGTGGTGCTGGTGGTCAACAAGATCGACCGCATGAAGGACAAGGGCGCACTGCTGCCGTTCCTGCAGGAAGTGACCGCCGGCCGTGATTTCTCGTCGGTGCATCCGATTTCGGCGCAGAAGCGCAAYGGCCTGGAAGCCCTGGTCCGTGACGTGCTGGCGCTGTTGCCGGAAGCCCCGCCGATGTTCGGCGAAGACGAGATCACCGACCGCAGCCAGCGCTTCCTGGCCGGCGAACTGGTGCGTGAACAGCTGATGCGCCAGTTGGGCGAAGAGCTGCCGTACGCCACCACGGTGGAGATCGAGCGCTTCACCGAGGACGGCAACCTGCTGCGCATCGGTGCGGTGATCTGGGTCGAGCGCGAAGGCCAGAAGGCGATCGTGATCGGCAAGGGCGGCACGCGCCTGAAGGAGATCGGGGCCAAATCCCGCCTGCAGATGGAGCGTCTGTTCGGTGCCAAGGTGTTCCTGGAAACCTGGGTGCGCGTGCGTGAGGGCTGGTCCGATGACGAGGCCGCGCTGAAGGCCTTCGGCTACGAATAAGCCGCGACGGTCGCTTCGATGCTGATCGAGGACGACACCGGCTTCGTGCTGCATGCGCGGGCCTACCGCGAGACCAGCTTGCTGGTAGAGGTATTGAGCGCCGAGCATGGCCGTATCGGCCTTCTCGCGCGTGGAGTTTCCACGGCCAAGGGCCAGGTGCTGCGAGCGGCCCTGCAACCACTGCAGTGGATCCGCTTCAGCGCGCTGCAGCGTGGCGAACTGGCCCAGCTGCGCGGTGCTGAAGCGCTGGATGTGGCGCCGCGCCTGCTCGGCCAGGCCATGCTGGCCGGGTTCTATCTCAGTGAACTGACCCTGCGCCTGGCACCGCGCCAGGATCCGTTGCCGGAGTTGTACCTGGCCTACGGCGAAGCGCGTGCCCGCCTGGCCGTGGGTGCCGGACTGGCCTGGACCCTGCGCCGTTTCGAACGCGAGCTGCTGGCGGCGCTGGGCGTGGGCTTCGATCTGGAAACGGCCAGCGATGGCCAGCCGATCGACCGGGCGGCGCGCTATGAACTGGACCCGCAGGAAGGGCCGCAGCGCCTGCTCAGCGAGCGTGGCGGCGAGCGTCGCGCGGCGGCTACGGGCTCGGCGCTGTTGGCGCTGGCAGCCGACGACGAACCCGACGCAGCCGATCTGGCCAGCCTGCGCCTGCCGATGCGGCGGGTGCTGGCCCATCACCTGGGCGCGCGCGGGTTGAAATCGTGGGAGATGCTCGAGCAGCTGACATCCCGGCGTTGAGGGGTGTTCGGCAGGGCTTGCAGCCCTGCACCTGCCCAGTCCAAGGCACGAGCCAGAGCAACAGCAACAGCGTGCATTCCGTGGGGAGGCGGGGTGGGTCCGGTTGCGGGGGACGCCGTAAACCCATCCCTGAAGTGACCCCCTAAAGTTGGACAGTTGGGGGATCAGGCAGCCAGCGCGACCTGTTCCCGGTACTTTACCGGGCTCAGGCCCTTTAGTTTCAGTCGGATACGGTCTTCGTTGTAGTACCGGATGTACTCCGTCAGTCCCGCTTCCAGACTTTCGATGCTGTCAAAGCTGTTCAGGTAGAAGAATTCCGACTTCAGTGTCCCGAAGAAGCTCTCCATGGCCGCGTTGTCCAAGCAGTTGCCACGCCGGGACATGCTCTGTTTCAGCGAGTGCTTCGCGAGCTTGTGGCGGTAGTTTTCGTGCTGGTAATGCCAGCCTTGGTCAGAGTGGATCATCGGTCGATCTTCGGGCGAAAGCTTCTTGATCGCTTGGTCCAGCATGTCCCCCACCAGGTCGAACACCGGTCGACGCTTCATCTGGTACGCCACGATTTCGCCGTTGTAGAGATCCATGATCGGCGAAAGATAGAGCTTCATGCCCTGCACCTTGAACTCGGTTACGTCGGTCACCCACTTCTGGTTGGGCGTCTGGGCCTCAAACTGGCGGCCCAGATCGTTGGAGACCACGACATTGGCCGCTCCCTTGAAGGCGCGGTAGCGCTTGATGCGTACCCGCGATTGCAGGCCCAGCTCGGCCATCAGCCGCTGCACCCGCTTGTGGTTGATGGCCTCGCCCTGATTGGCCAGTTCCAGCGTTATGCGACGGTAGCCGTAGCGCCCTTGGTTCTCATCGTAAATCGCGCGGATACGCTCAAGCAGTTCCTCCTCGCCCTCATCTGGATGGGCCAAGGCGTTCACCTGGTAATAGAACGTGCTGCGTGACAGTTCGGCCGCCTCGAGCAAAAGCGGCAACGCATGGGCCTGCCTCAATCCTTGGACGGCTTGCGCTTTGCGCGCTGCGCCGCCTGCTCTTCCTGGATCAAGGCATCGAGCTTTTTTAGGTAGGCGGTCTCCGCACGCAGATAGGCCACTTCCTTGAGGAGCTCATCGCGGCTCATGTCCTCGGCGGGCTTGGACGAGCGGGTCTTTTTCATCGGTCTTGGTGGCGGTGGTGGAGGTGGTGCCAGCGCTTGAGCGCCAGCGCGAGCATACAACCGTTGCCATCGCCCCACCGCGCCGGCATCTCCGATCTGGAAGTGCGTGGTGGCCTCGCGCGCGGACATGCCCTCCTGGCCCATCTTTTCAAGCACCTCCAGCTTGAACTGGAGATCATAGGATCGGGGTTTGCGGTCAAACCCTTGCCGACCATGCAGCCGGTAGGTCGCAGCCCACCGCCTGACCGTGGAGAACTCCAGGCCATGGCGGCGGGCAACCGCCTTGACCGATGTGGAGGTCTTGCAGGCCTCTTTGGCGACCTGCAATTTGAAACAAACCTCATATCTATTCATGTAACCCTCGGGGTCGGATCAGGTGTCCAACTCCTGGGGGTCACTTCAGGGATGGGTTTACGGCGTCCCCCGCGCACCCACCCCGCCCGGCCAAGCGCAGCTGTTGCTTGCACGACCACACCAGCCACGAGGGGCTCCGCCGTTGGCCGTATCCCGCCGATAGGCGCGATAATGAAAGGATGGAAACCGTCCGCATCGCCACCCGCAAGAGCCCGCTCGCCCTCTGGCAGAGCGAACACGTCGCCGACCGCCTGCGCCAGGCACATCCCGATCTGCACGTGGAACTGGTGCCGATGAGCACCCGCGGCGATGAAGTGCTTGACCGCTCGCTGGCGGCCATCGGTGGCAAGGGCCTGTTCCTCAAGGAACTGGAACTGGCCATGCTGCGTGGCGAGGCCGACTGCGCGGTGCACTCGTTGAAGGATGTGCCGATGGAACTGGATGCGCCGTTCGCGCTGCCGGCAATGCTGACCCGCCACGATCCGGCCGATGGTTTCGTCTCCAACCTTTATGCCTCGCTGGATGCACTGCCGATCGGTGCGCGCGTCGGTACCTCGTCATTGCGCCGCCAGGCCCAGCTGCGTGCACTGCGCCCGGACCTGGAACTGCTGGACCTGCGCGGCAACGTCAACACCCGTCTGGCCAAGCTCGACAACGGCGGCTACGACGCCATCGTGCTGGCCGTGGCCGGGCTGGAACGGCTGGGCCTGGGCAATCGCATCGTCGCCCGCCTGCAGCCGCCGCAGTGGTTGCCGGCACCAGCACAGGGTGCAGTGGCGGTGGAATGCGATGGCGGCAATGCCGCGCTGATGGCGCTGTTTGCTGGCCTGGATGACGCCGCCACGCGCGCCTGTGTGGAAGCGGAGCGGGCGATGAACCGCGCGCTGCATGGCAGCTGCCATGTGCCGGTGGCGGCGATCGCGCAGTGGCAGGGCCAGGACCTGCACCTGCAGGGGCTGGTCGGCAGCGCCAGTGACGGCCGCGCGGTGCGTGCCGACGCCGTGGGCCCGGCCAGCGACCCGGAAGTGCTGGGCCAGCGCGTGGCGAAGATGCTGCTGGATGCGGGTGCTGGCGAGCTGTTGAACGTCTGAGCCACCGCAGGTAGTGCCGGCCGGCGGCCGGCAACCTCATGATCCCGATTGAATGCAGTTGCCGGCCAGCGGCCGGCACTACCAAAAGCAGAACGGGCGCCAGGCGCCCGTTTCGCTTATTTGAACTTGTAGACCACGTTCATCGTGGTCAGCGTATCGGTCTTGCGCTTGTCCTCGGCGACGTCGCTGTTGTAACGCGCCTGCCAGCCGGCCTTCAGCGCCAGGTGCTCGTTCATGCTCACCGATACGCCGAAATCGTTCTGGCCGAAGGTGTTGTACGAACCCGATTCGACCAGCAGCGTGTTGATCAGGTCGGTGTTGTCGGTCAGCGAGTACTTCAGGTCGAACAGGCCGCGACCGATCAGGCCGGTGCGGGTGCGGTCGTCCTCGGTGCTGTGGGTGCGGCGCACACCGGGGCCGATCTGCGCGTCGAACGAGAAGCGCTCGGTGTTCCACAACCGGGTGCCGTAACCCAGACCGAACGAGCTCTGCCGGTCGTAGGTGGCAAAGTCATCACGCTCGGTACGTACCGTGGCGGTCAGCTGGCGGTGTTCGCCCAGCTGCAGCGCGCTGCCTGCGCTGCCGGTGTAGCGGTTGGCGGTGGTGTTGTTGCGGCGCGTGGTGGTGCCGTCGTCGCTGGTTTCGGTCACCTTGGAGCTGGAGCGCAGGCCGAACAGGTCCATGCTGTGCACCCAGTCGCCATCGGTGTAGCGCAGGCGCAGGCGGCCGTTGAAGCTCTCGGTGCTGCTGTTGCCACGTGCCGACGCGAAGCCGAGTTCGCCACCACTGCCGCTCCACGGCGAGGACATCGCCGCCAGTTCGGAGGCATCCTGCGCATACGCCAGCGGGGCGCAGAGCAGCAAGGGGACCAGCAGGGACACGCGCAGGGACATCGAGGCTTCTCCGAAGCGGTTGGCAGCCAGTGATGATACTGGAAGCGTGATGACCGTCCGAATCGCCCGTCCCGACTGCTTCAGCAGGCGTTGTCGGGCCAAGCCCATTCAGGGCAGGTCGACCTGCAGGGCAGGATCGTTGAAGCGCGAGTACCGCAGCCGCAGCTGGAAGGGCTTGCCGTTGTTGTGGCCGCTGCGCACGATCTGCCGCGGCAGGCCCTGCGGATCCACCCAGTACTCCAGCCGCTCACCGGCCGTGGCGCCACGCAGGCGGTAGTGGCGGGTGCTGACGCCATCCAGCGTCTGCTCGCCCAGGTCTTCGGCCTGCAGGGCCTGTGCGGGGATATCGGCGGGCAGCGGGCTGCGCCATTGCTCCAGCAGCCCCGGCGGGGTCGGCACCTGGCGGATCGCATCGTCGGCCTGCAGGAACATGGTGTCGCCGATGATCACCTGCGGCCCGGCAGGGGTCTGCACCCGGAAGCGGTCCGGGGCGACGAAGTCCATCGCGGTACGCACCGGTTGCTGCGCGCCCAGCACCTCCAGCTCGGCATGGAAGCTGCGCAGGGCGGCAAATCGCTGGCTGGCAGACAGCACCGCCTGCGCCGGATCGGCAGCGGGGACGGGCGTCGCAGCGTCGGTGGGCGCCGGTGCGCGGTCGCAGGCGGCCAGCAGCAGGCAGGCCAGCAGGGGCAGGACAGACAACCGGCGCATCGGGCGCTCCACGGGGCAGGGGGCGCCCACGATAGCCCAATCGTCCGCCACAACGCCCGAGACTCGGACATAATCGGGGGCATGGACCGATACGAACGCATCACCGCCCTGCATCGTCTGCTCAAGTCCGCACGCTATCCGGTGACGGTGGCGACCCTGCAGGACAAGCTCGGTTGCTCCCGGGCCACCGTCTACCGCGACCTGGCGTTCCTGCGCGATGCGCTGATGGCGCCGATCGAGGGCGATGGCGAGGCCGGCTTCCGCTACCTGGCCGACGAGAGTGACCGCTTCGAGCTGCCCGGCCTGTGGCTGAGCTCGGAGGAGCTGCACGCCCTGCTGGCCTCGCAGCACCTGCTGGCCCGTACCGGCGGCGGCGTGCTGTCTTCGGTGTTGGCGCCGCTGCAGCAGCGCATTGAAAGCCTGCTGGCCGCCCAAGCCGGTGTTTCCAGCTGGCCGGTGGATCGGGTGCGGGTGATTCCGCACCGTGGCCGCAAGTTCGATGAAGCCAGCTTCCGTTCGGTGGCCTCGGCGGTGCTGGAGCGCAAGCAGCTGGGCTTCGAGTACCGCGCCCGCTCGACCGACGAAGCGACCAAGCGCACCGTATCGCCGCAACGGCTGACCCATTACCGCGACAACTGGTACCTGGACGGCTGGGACCATGATCGCGAGGCCCTGCGCAGCTTCGCGGTGGACCGCATCTACAAGGCGCGGGTGATCGACAGCACCGCCCGCGATGTCGCCGACAGCGAGCTGGACGAGCAGCTGGGTGCCAGCTACGGCATCTTCTCCGGTGCGCCCAAGGGCTGGGCAACCATCCTGTTCAGTGCCAAGGCCGCGCGCTGGGTGGCCGACGAGCACTGGCACTCCAAGCAGCAGGGACGCTTCCTCGCTGATGGCCGCTACGAACTGAAAGTGCCCTACAGCGTGTCGCGCGAACTGTTGATGGACGTGTTGCATTACGGGTCCGATGCCGAGATCGTCGAGCCGATGATGCTGCGCGAGCAGGCCAAGGCACTGCTGGAACTGGCCCTGACCAACTACGAAAAATCCTGACACCTCCCCCGAGATCGATTGCGCCCATGAAGAAGACCCTGTTGCTGCCCCTGTTCGCCGCTGCGCTGGCCCTGACTGCCTGCGGCAAGTCCGGTGAGCCTTCGCAGAAGCTGGTGGTGGCCGCCACCGCCGTGCCGCACGCCGAGATCCTGGAAGTGGTCAAGCCGATCCTCAAGCAGGAGGGCGTGGAGCTGGACGTGCGCGTGTTCAACGACTACGTGCAGCCCAACGACCAGCTGGTGCAGAAGCAGGTGGATGCCAACTACTTCCAGACCGAGCCGTACCTGGACGCCTACAACCGCGATCGCAAGACCGACCTGACCAAGGTGGTGGGCGTGCACATCGAGCCGTTCGGCGCCTACTCGCGCAAGATCAAGTCGCTGGCCGAACTGCGTGAAGGGGCCGATGTGGTGATCCCCAACGACCCCAGCAACAACAGCCGCGCACTCATCCTGCTGCACAAGGCCGGCGTGATCGAGCTGAAGGATCCGACCAACGCACTGGCCACCCAGCGCGACATCGTCTCCAACCCGAAGAACCTGAAGTTCCGCGAGCTGGATTCGGCCATGCTGCCGCGCGTGCTCGACCAGGTCGATCTGGCCCTGATCAACACCAACTATGCGCTGGATGCCGGCCTCAACCCGACCAAGGACGCGCTGGCGATCGAGAGCAAGGACTCGCCGTACGTGAATTTCCTGGTCGCCCGCCCGGACAACAAGGACGACGCCCGCGTGCAGAAGCTCGCCAAGGCGCTGACCAGCCCGCAGGTGAAGACCTTCATCGAGACCAAGTACAAGGGCGCGGTGCTGCCGGCGTTCTGACTCTGGGGTAGTGCCGGCCGCTGGCCGGCAACCCAGCAGGTGTACCCGAAGATCACGGTCCCCCACTGTGCCGCGATCTGTTCGCGGCTCTCCCAGAAGCCGACCGCCAGCCCGGCCAGGTAGGCCGCACCCAGCGCGGTGGTCTCGGTCACCCGCGGTCGCAGCAGGGGTACGCCGAGGATGTCGGCCTGGAAGCCGGCGAGGAAGTCGTTTCCGATCGCGCCGCCATCGGCGCGCAGTTCACTGAGCGAGATCCCCGCATCGGACTGCATCGCATCCAGAACGTCGCGGGTCTGGTAGGCCATCGCCTCCAGCGCTGCGCGCACGAAGTGGGCCTTGCCGGTGCCACGGGTCAGGCCGAACATCGCACCGCGCACGTCGCTGCGCCAGTACGGTGCACCCAGGCCGACGAAAGCCGGCACCAGATATACCCCCGCGCTGTCCGGCACCTGTGCGGCCAAGGCTTGGCTGTCAGCAGCGCGATCGATCATGCGCAGCCCATCGCGCAGCCACTGCACCACCGAGCCGGCGATGAAGATCGACCCCTCCAGCGCGTACTCCACCTTTCCCTCCAGGCCCCAGGCAATGGTGGTCAGCAGGCCATTGCGCGAGCGCACGGCCTGCGTGCCGGTGTGCATCAGCATGAAGCAGCCGGTGCCATAGGTGTTCTTGACCATGCCTGGCTGGAAGCAGGCCTGGCCGAACAGCGCGGCCTGCTGGTCACCGGCGATGCCGGCGATCGGGATCGGGTGGTCGAAGAAGAACTGCGGGCGCGTGTGCGCGTATACCGAACTGGAATCGCGCACCTGCGGCAGCATCGCACGCGGAATGTCCAGCAGGGCCAGCAGGTCCTCGTCCCATTCCAGGGTGTGGATGTTGAACAGCAGCGTGCGCGCGGCGTTGCTGTAGTCGGTCACGTGCGCCTGGCCGCCGCTGAGATTCCACACCAGCCAGCTGTCGATGGTGCCGAACAGCAGCTCGCCACGTTCGGCCCGCTGCTGCGCGCCTTCCACGTGATCGAGGATCCAGCGGATCTTGGTGGCCGAGAAATAGGCGTCGATCAGCAGCCCGGTGCGCTCGCGGATCAGCGCTTCGTGGCCGCCGGACTTCAGCCGCTCGCAGATCGCCTGGCTTTGCCGCGACTGCCAGACGATGGCGTTGTGGATCGGTTGTCCGCTGGCGCGGTCCCAGACCACGGTGGTTTCGCGCTGGTTGGTGATACCCAGTGCCGCGATGTGGCGGGGATCGATCTGTTCGCGGCTGAGCAGTTCGGTGATCGTGGCATAGACGCTGGTCAGGATCTCGCGCGGGTCATGCTCGACCCAGCCCGGCTGTGGAAACACCTGGGTGAACTCGCGCTGTGCGCTGCCGACGATGTCGCCTGCGCGATCAAACAGGATCGCGCGCGAACTGGTGGTTCCCTGGTCGATGGCCAGCACGTAGCGGGGCGTCATGCAGCGTCTCCGGTGGCGATATTGGAATCGTAATGCATCGGCGGCGCCGGGCCGCGCGCGGCATTACCGGCGATGTGAATCCATCCAGGCCTGCAGCCGTACTGCCTGCGCCGCGTCCATCTGCAGCCCCAGCTTGCTCCGCCGCCACAGTACATCCTCGGCGCTACGGGCCCACTCGTGGTCGCACAGGAACGCCACCTCGCGTGCGTGCAGGCCCGCGCCAAAGTCTTCGCCCAGATCGAACAGGCTGCGTGCGCCGTGCAGCAGATCGATGCTGCGACTGCCATAGGCGCTGGCCCAGCGCCGCAGCGTGGCCTCCGGCAGCCAGGGGGCCTGGTGCCGAAGCTGTTCACGTGCCTGCCCGGCATCGCCCCAGTCGCTGCCGGGCAGTGGCTCGCCTGCCGCCGTCCAGGCGGGGCCGGCGTGCGGCAGATAGGGGCGCAGCAGGTCCACTGCCTCCTCGGCCAGTACCCGGTACGTGGTCAGCTTGCCGCCCAGCACGTGCAGCGCAGGCGCACCTTCGGCGTCCAGTTGCAGGCGATAGTCACGGCTCAGTTTGGCCGCGCGCGGGTCCGGGTCGGCCAGCAGCGGGCGCACGCCGGCGAACTGCCAGACCACCTCGGCAGGTGCGACCGGATCGCGCAGGTAGCCGTTGGCAGCGCTGCACAGGTAGTCCACTTCCGCGGGCAGCACACTGCAGCGTGCGGGGTCGCCGCGATAGTCGGTGTCAGTGGTGCCGATGAGCAGATGGTCGTGGAAGGGCAGCAGGAACACCACGCGGCCATCGGGCTGCTGCAGCAGGCAGGCGCGGTCGTTCGGCCAGACGCGGCGCAGCACGATGTGGCTGCCCTGGACCAAGCGCAGCGCAGGTCCGCCGCTGCGGGCGTGCATGCGCTCCAGCAGGCCGCCGGCCCAGGGGCCTGCGGCGTTGACCACCGCCTGTGCCTGGACGGTCTGCTGATGGCCTGCGACGTCTTCCAGTACGGCGTGCCAGCGTCCGTGCCCGCGTTGCAGGTCCACGCAGCGCGTGCCGGTCAGGATGCGTGCACCCCGCTGCGCAGCGTCGAGCGCGTTGAGGATGACCAGCCGCGCGTCATCCACCTGTGCGTCGGCGTAGCTGAAGGCGTGCTGCAGCTGTGGCGACAGCAGCGCGCCGAGTGGATCGGCGTGCAGGTCCACGGCGCGCGACGCGGGGAAGGCGGGGCTGCGCCGGCCCAGATGGTCGTACAGCCAGAGCCCGAGGCGCAGCATCCAGCGCGGGCGCAGGTGCGGCTGCCACGGAAGCACGAAGCACAGCGGCCGCACCAGGAACGGCGCCTGCCGACGCACCACCTCTCGTTCGCCCAGTGCCTTGCGCACCAGGCCGAACTCGCCCCGTTCCAGGTAGCGCAGGCCGCCATGGATCAGCTTGCTGCTGGCGCTGGAGGTGTGTGCTGCCAGGTCGTGCTGTTCGCACAGCAGCACCTTCAGGCCGCGGCCGCTGGCATCACGGGCGATACCGGCGCCGTTGATGCCACCGCCGATCACCAGCAGGTCGACCTCGTGCATCGCGCCTCCGCATCCCGTCTGTGTAGATCCGACTGGAAGTCGACTCTACAGAACCCGGGTGACGGAAACGACGACGGGCCCCGAAGGGCCCGTCGCGGTACAACAATGACGCAGAAGCGCTTAGAAGCGGGCGCCGATGCCGAAGCCGACGGTCCACGGATCCATCTTCGCTTCGCCGATCTTCTCGCCGCCGACCTTCACGTCCGGACGCGAGCGCATGTAGCGGGCGTCGGCACGGGCGAACCAGGTCGAGTTGATGTTCATGTCCACACCGACGGTGCCGATCACGCCCTTGGCGTCCTTCAGGCGGATGTCGGAGTCGCTGCCGTCGGCCAGGGTTTCATTGCTGAAGGCCGACTGGAAGTAGCCCACGCCCACGAACGGACGGAACACGTTGTCAGCCTGGCCGAAGTGGTACTGGCCGCTCAGCGCGACCGGCTGCTGCTCGACGCTGCCGAGGCGGGCATTGCCCGGGCCCTTCACCTTGTGGTCGAACTTGTCTGCAGCGCCCCACAGCTCAACGGCCCAGTTGTCGTTGATGTAGTAGCTGAAGCTGACGGTCGGTGCCGGGCCGCCATCGACCTTCTTGATGCCGTCGATCGGGTCATTCTTCGGCTGCAGCAGCGAGACGCCGCCAACCACGGCAAAATGCTTGCCCGAGGCGGTATCGGTGGTGCTGCTGTCCTGCGCGAAGGCAGCCGGTGCGAACGCGGCGGAGGTCAGCAGGGCGAGGCTCAGGATACGGATGGAGCGCATGGGGGAATCTCCTAATGTTTCTTGTTTTGGGCCCCCGGTTGCGGGGCGAGCACACCGTAGTCGCCCCAACATGAATCGAATCCGACGCGCGTTAAAAATTAGTTCGCACTGTTCAGCGAACAGCGCGAAATCCTTGTTTTCCTGTGGTTTCTGTCCTTCCGGAATATTCATGCAGTTGGAGAAGATGTGAGCGCCGCAACGTTGTGCATCGGCCTGCCTGCGCAGGTAAACACGGATTGCCGGGTGTTGCTGCTGGGTTCAATGCCCGGTATCGCTTCGTTGCAGGCACAGCATTACTACGCGCACCCGCGCAATCGCTTCTGGCCATTGCTCGGCGATCTGTGCGGCTTCGACCCGACAATGCCGTACGCGCAGCGACTGCAGGCGCTTGCAGCCAATGGTGTCGGCCTCTGGGATGTGATCGGCCGCTGCGAACGACGCGGAAGCCTGGATGCGGACATCGTGCGTGGCACGGAAGTGGCCAATGCACTTCCCGCACTGATCGCCGCATTGCCTGACCTGCAGCTGATCGGCTGCAACGGTGGCGCGGCGATGCAGGCCTTCCAGCGCTGGGTGCAACCGCAGCTGGCCACGTCGGCCAAGGTGCTGGCGCTGCCGTCCACCAGTCCGGCCAACGCAGCGTGGTCCTTGCCGCGCCTGCGCCAGGCCTGGCAGCCGGTGGCCGTCGCACTGGCGACATCAAGCGGACATCGGCAGGACAATACGCTACCGACTGGAAGCGCTGGCGGGCCATGAGCAACAGCGTGTCCCGGCTGCGTGCGTACTGAAAACACCTGTAACGGTTGGCGCTGGCTCCCGCTGGCCGCACAATAGACGTTTCCCTACACCAGATTGCCGGAGTTCTCCCCATGGCCGAAATCAAGGAAGCACGTGTCCCCGATATCGGTGACTACAGCGATATCCCGGTAATCGAGGTGCTTGTTGCCGTCGGCGATACGGTGAAGAAGGACCAGGGCCTGGTCACGCTGGAAAGCGATAAAGCGACCATGGAGGTGCCGTCCTCGGTGGCCGGCGTGGTCAAGGAAATCAAGGTCAAGCTGGGCGACAGCCTGTCCGAAGGCAAGGTCGTGGCACTGATCGAAGTGGCCGACGGCGAGGCTGCCCAGCCGGCCGCTGCTGCTGCACCCGCACCGGCCAAGGCCGCTGCTCCGGCCGCTGCCACCCAGGCCGCTCCCGCTCCGGCCGCTGCTGCTGCCGCCCCCGCTGCCAGTGGCGGCGCGGTGGAAGCCCTGGTGCCGGATATCGGCGATTACAGCGGCATTCCGGTCATCGAAGTGCTGGTCGCCGTGGGCGATACGGTGAAGAAGGACCAGGGCCTGGTCACGCTGGAAAGCGACAAGGCCACCATGGAAGTGCCGTCGTCGGTCGCCGGCGTCGTCAAGGAGATCAAGGTCAAGGTCGGCGACAACCTGTCGCAGGGCAACGTGGTCGCCATCATCGAAGCCGAAGGCGCTGCCGCCCCGGCCCCGGGCAAGGCTGCCGCCGCTGCTGCCCCGGCCGCCGCCGAGACCGCCACCAAGGTCGAGCCGGTCGCCGTGCCGGCCCAGCCGGACAAGCTGGCCGCCCGCGAGATCGCCAGCGCCCCCTCGGCCGGCGCGCCGACCAGCCCGCCGGTACAGTTCAACGCCGATGGCGTGCTGCCGGCCAAGGTGCCCTACGCATCGCCGGTGGTGCGCGTGTTCGCCCGTGAGCTCGGTGTCGACCTGCTGCAGGTCAGTGGCAGCGAGAAGGGCGGCCGCATCACCAAGGCCGACGTGCAGAAATTCGTCAAGGCCGCGCTCAGCGGCGGCGCTCCGGCAGCTGCCGGTGGCACCGTGGCCGCCGGCGGTGGCCTCAACCTGCTGCCGTGGCCGAAGGTTGATTTCAGCAAGTTCGGCGACGTTGAAGTGCAGCCGCTGTCGCGCATCAAGAAGATCTCCGGTGCGAACCTGGCCCGCAACTGGGCGATGATCCCGCACGTCACCCAGTTCGAGCAGGCCGACATCACCGACCTGGAAGGCCTGCGCGTGGCGCTGAACAAGGAGAACGAGAAGGCCGGCATCAAGCTGACCATGCTCGCCTTCCTGATCAAGGCCAGCGCTGCGGCGCTGAAGAAGTTCCCGGAGTTCAACGCCTCGCTCGATGCCAGCGGCGAGAACCTGACCCTGAAGAAGTACTTCAACATCGGTTTCGCTGCCGATACCCCGAACGGCCTGGTCGTTCCGGTCATCCGCGACGTCGACAAGAAGGGCGTGGTGCAGATCGCGCAGGAAACCGGCGAGCTGGCCAAGAAGGCGCGTGACGGCAAGCTGGGTCCGGCCGACATGAGCGGCGGTTGCTTCTCGATCAGCTCACTGGGCGGCATCGGCGGCACCGCGTTCACCCCGATCGTCAATGCGCCGGAAGTGGCCATCCTCGGCGTCTCCAAGTCGTCCATCCAGCCGGTCTGGAATGGCAAGGAGTTCGCTCCGAAGCTGATGCTGCCGCTGTCGCTGAGCTACGACCACCGCGTCATCGATGGCGCCCTGGCCGCACGCTTCACCACGTACCTCTCGCAGGTGCTGGCCGACATGCGCCGCGTGCTGCTGTAAGGCACCGCTTCGCCCCCACCGTGCGGCCGCTGCCCCTGGCGCGGCCGCCTGTCGAAACGCAGTGACAGCCCGCCGGCCACGCCGGTCGGGCACGAGGAAAACCCATCATGGCCACGATTGAAATCAAGGTTCCCGACATCGGCGATTACAGCGATGTGCCGGTGATCGAAGTGCTGGTCGCCGTTGGCGATACGGTGAAGAAAGACCAGGGTCTGGTGACCCTGGAGTCGGACAAGGCGACCCTGGAAGTGCCGTCCTCGGCAGCCGGCGTGGTCAAGGAAATCAAGGTCAAGCTGGGCGACACCCTGTCCGAGGGTGCCGTTGTCGTGCTGCTGGAGTCCGAAGGCGCTGCTGAAGCGCCGGCCAAGGCCGCTGCGCCGGCCCCGGCGGCCGCCGCCCCGGCCAGCAAGCCGCCGGTGACGCCGTCGCACCGCGCCCCCGCCGAGCCTGCAGCACCGAAGCCGGCTCTGGCCAGTGGCAAGGCCGCCGACATCGAATGCGAAATGGTCGTGCTGGGCTCGGGCCCGGGCGGCTACACCGCCGCCTTCCGCGCCGCCGACGTCGGCCTGGATACGGTGCTGGTCGAGCGCTACGCCAGCCTCGGCGGCGTCTGCCTCAACGTGGGCTGCATTCCGTCCAAGGCCCTGCTGCACGCCGCAGCGGTGATCGACGAAGTGGCCCATGCCGGTGATTTCGGCGTTGAGTTCGGCAAGCCGACCATCACCCTGGACAAGCTGCGCCAGTACAAGGAAAAGGTCGTCAACCAGCTGACCAAGGGCCTGGCTGGCATGGCCAAGCAGCGCAAGGTCCGCAGCGTGCAGGGCGTTGGCAAGTTTGTCTCGGCCAACGAACTGGAAATCACCGCGGCTGACGGCAGCACCCAGCTGCTGCGCTTCCAGAAGTGCATCATCGCTGCCGGTTCGCAGGCGGTGAAGCTGCCGAACTTCCCGTGGGACGACAAGCGGGTGATGGATTCCACCGACGCGCTGGAGCTGGCCGAAGTACCGGGCTCGCTGCTGGTCGTCGGCGGCGGCATCATCGGCCTGGAAATGGCCACCGTTTATGGTGCGCTGGGCAGCAAGGTCACCGTGGTCGAGTTCATGGACCAGCTGATGCCGGGCGCCGACAAGGACCTGGTCAAGCCGTTGGCCGACCGCCTGAAGAAGCAGGGCATCGAAGTGCACCTGAAGACCAAGGCCTCGGGCGTCACCGCCGATGCCAAGGGCATCACCGTGACCTTCGAAGCCGCCGAGGAAGGCCAGGCACCTGCGCTGGCGCAGGGCACCTTCGACCGCGTGCTGGTGGCCGTGGGTCGCTCGCCGAACGGCAAGAAAATCGATGCCGAGAAGGCCGGCGTGCAGGTCACCGACCGTGGCTTCATTCCGGTCGACCGGCAGATGCGCACCAACGTGCCGCACATCTTTGCCATCGGCGACATCGTCGGCAACCCGATGCTGGCCCACAAGGCCACGCACGAGGGCAAGCTGGCCGCCGAAGTGGCTGCCGGCCACAAGAAGGAGTGGGTGGCCCGCGTGATTCCGTCGGTGGCTTACACCAACCCGGAAATCGCCTGGGTCGGCGTCACCGAGACCGAAGCCAAGGCCAAGGGCCTGAAGGTTGGCGTGGCCAAGTTCCCGTGGGCCGCCAGCGGCCGCGCGATCGGCATCGGTCGCACCGAGGGCTTCACCAAGCTGATCTTCGACGAGGACAGCCACCGCATCATCGGTGGTGCCATCGTCGGTGTGCATGCCGGTGATCTGCTGGCCGAGATCGGCCTGGCGATCGAGATGGGTGCCGAGGCCGAGGACATCGGCCACACCATCCATGCGCACCCGACGCTGAGCGAATCGGTGGCGATGGCCTCGGAAATTTACGACGGCACGATCACCGATCTGTACATGCCGAAGAAGAAATAAGGCGCCCGCGCCTTTGCGAACGAAAAACCCCGGCATCGCCGGGGTTTTTTTGTTTATGCGCTCCGGATTCTTGCGAGCTGTAGGGCCGCTGCGCGGGCGGCAGGCATTTCGACAAATGTCCCCCGTCGCCCGCCTTCGGCGGTCGCCTCCTCCTTTACTTTGTCGAAACGCCTGCCGCCCGCGCAGCGGCTCGGCTTGCGGAAGGCGGAAGCCACAACCACTCCCACCGCAGCGGCTGCCTGGATGCCTGGATGCCTGACACGCGGAGGGAGAGGGGGCTGGGTGCGAAGTAAAGGAGGAGGTGACGGCCGCAGGCCGGCGCCGGGGGACATTCGCACCCGGCCCCCTCTCCCTCCAGCGCTCGACCAACCCGCTTCTGCTCTTCTGTCAGGAAGCCACAAAAAAACGCGGCCCCCGATGTTCCGGAGGCCGCGCCAGGAGAGAACGTGCTGTGGAAGGGGAGCAGGGCTTAGAAGGTGACGCTGATACCCGCCACCGGGCCCTTGAATTCCTGCTTCAGGCCGATGGTGCCGTCGCTGCCCTTCTTGTCCGCATCCAGCTTGAACCAGTCGTAGCCGGCGAACACGCCGAAGTTCTGGGTGAAGCGGTAATCGACGATCGCGTTGGCGCGGCTGAGGTCACCCTTGTAGTCGTCGAAGCTGCCCCAGCGCGTGTTGAGGTACTGGCCCTGCAGGGTGATCATCCACTTTTCGGACGGGGTGAAGCTCAGGCGTGCACCGACCACCGGCGCCACACCGTCGGTCTTCTCGTCCAGGAACTGGCCTTCATACACCGTGCCCAGGTCGGCGTAGCCCTTGGTGCTGACCTTGGCGTATTCGGCACCCAGCTGCAGGCCGAGGTCGAACTTCTCGGTGTCCACCACCGAGTAGTCATACACCAGGCTGGCCACCTGGTACTTCAGCTCCGCCTTGACGAAGCTGTCGGCCGGCACGTTGACGTTGCCGAAGGAAATGTCCTGGCCAAGCGTCTCGCGGCGGTCCTTGTCGTACTTGAAGTAGTTGAACAGCAGGCGCTGGCGGTTGCTGATGCGGAACATGCCGTCGATGCGCGGCTCCCATTCCTTGCCACCCAGCTTGAAGTCCTCGGAGAAGCCGATGTCCTGGCCGGCGACATTGGTGTTGCCGCGCAGGGTGTTGTCCGAGTCGATGTTCATCGCACCCAGGCGCAGGGCGAAGCGGTCATCGCCTTCGGCGGCATGGGCGGAGGAGGCGAACGACGCGCCGGCGGCGAGAAGCGAGAGGGCGAGCAGGGTGGGGACGGAGCGCATCGAAAGAGTCCTTGCAGTGGTTCATCGGAATGAAGGCCACTTTGCCGGACGTCGCTGTCCACCATTCGTGAAGGTATGGTCCACGCGATGTGGACGGTTCAGCGCTGTCAGCGCCCTGCGAAAAGATGGCCCCGGAGCGGCGCTTCGGGGCCATCATGGGGACCTGCAGGCGAAGCGTCGACGAGGTAGCTGCAGGCAGGTCGGAAGATGGGACCACTGCCGTCGGCAGAAAGTTCCGCCGCCTGCGACCAAAGTTCAATGCGTTGCACCGCAACATCGCGCAGATGGCATTGTCCCCGTGGTGGGCTGCAAAACCGCAGCCCTTACCGCAACTTGCGCTGTTCCGATATGAACAGGCACCGGTTGTCTCGCAAATTGTCCCATTGCTATAATTTGGCGGCTCGATGAGGCCCCCCTGCTGTAGTCGCCTCAGCCATCCACTTGTAACCACGCGGGACGTCCTGTGCTGAACTCCGTAGAAACGGGTCGGCGACTGATGCTGCGCGCCGCGGTCTACCCGCTGGCCGCGGTGGCTGTCCTGGCTCTGGCCTTCCTGCTGGTGGGGCCGAAGTATGCCCTTGGTGCCCTGGCATCAGGTGTGGCGGTTTCGGCCGGTGGTTGGGTGGCGGCACGGATGGCGCTGGGTGGTGGTGCGCTGGGGGCCGGTTCGGCCATGGCACGCCTGATCGTTGCGATCGTGGCCAAGTGGGCGCTCGTTTTTGGTGTCCTGATGGTGGGGTTCCTGGTCTTCAAGCTGCCTGCACTGGCGCTGTTGGCCGGTATCGCCGTCGGGCTGATGTTCCAGGTCCTGGCCATGGCCAGGCGCTAATCGAATTCATTTAACTTAAGGTTCCGGACACATGGCAGGCGAGGCGCTTACACCCACCTCCTACATCCAGCATCACCTGCACAATCTGACTGCAGGTCATGGCACCCCGTGGGCGATCCACGTGGACACGCTGGTAACCTCGCTGCTGATGGGCCTGGTGATGGTCGTCGCCTTCTGGATGGCGACCC
This sequence comes from Stenotrophomonas sp. 2YAF26, assembly GCF_052114625.1. Lineage (NCBI taxonomy): Bacteria > Pseudomonadati > Pseudomonadota > Gammaproteobacteria > Lysobacterales > Lysobacteraceae > Stenotrophomonas > Stenotrophomonas sp. 2YAF26. Next base: position 96,357 of record NZ_JBFRFC010000014.1, read on the forward strand.
GCAAGGCCACCTCCGGCGTGCCGGGCAAGTGGCAGGCATTCGTCGAGATCTGCCTGGAGTTCGTTGACCGCCAGGCCAAGGACACCTATCACGGCACCAGCAAGCTGGTGACCCCGATCGCGATCACGATCTTCTTCTGGATCCTCCTGATGAACCTCATCAAGATGATCCCGGCCGACTTCATCGCCAAGCCGCTCGAACTGATGGGCGTGCCGTACTGGAAGCCGGTCCCCACCGCCGACGTCAATGCCACCCTCGGCATGTCGATCAGCGTGTTCTTCCTGATGCTGTTCTTCGCGTTGCGCGCCAAGGGTATTGGTGGTTTCACCAAGGAATTCCTGACCGCACCGTTCGGCAAGTGGATGATGCCGTTCAACCTGATCCTGAACATCGTCGAGTGGCTGAGCAAGCCGATTTCGCTGGCGATGCGACTGTTCGGCAACATGTTCGGCGGTGAAATCGTGTTCCTGCTGATCTGGGTGCTGGGCGGTGCAGGTATCGCCGGCATGTTTGCAGGCGCGTTCGCCGGCTTCGGCTGGATGCTGTTCCACCTTCTGGTGATTCCGCTGCAGGCCTTCATCTTCATGATGCTGTCCATCGTGTACCTGAGCCTGTCGGAAGACGCTCACTGAGTTTCGCTTCACCCTTCATCCGTTTGTTTCTAAACCCTTAGCAATCAAGTTCCTGGAGAAAACCATGTACTTCGCCGTCCTGACCAATCTCGCCCAAGTTCAGAGCTCCACCGTCCTCGCCGTCGGCATCATGATCGGCCTGGCCGCGCTGGGCGCCGGTCTGGGTCTGGCCATCATGGCCGGTAAGTTCCTGGAGTCGGCCGCGCGCCAGCCGGAACTGATCCCGGTCCTGCAGGTCCGCATGTTCATCACCGCCGGCCTGATCGACGCCGCCTTCATCATCTCGGTCGCCGTGGGCCTGCTGTTCGCCTTCGCCAACCCGCTGGTCGGCGAGTTCGTCTCGCGCCTGCCGGCAATCGCTGGCTGATCCAGCGAAAGCGAAACGACCGGGCGCCGCAGGCGCCTGGTCGCGGATGAAGGTTCGGAGGCGCCGCCCGTGTGGCGGCGCATCCATCCCGTCACAACCGACTGAGCGAACCCCATGGATATCGGTTTTACCCTCATCGCCCAGGCCCTGGCCTTTGCCGCCCTGATCTGGCTCATCGCGACCAAGATCTGGCCGCCGCTGATGAACGCGATCGAAGAGCGCCAGCAGAAGATCGCTGAAGGCCTCGCTGCTGCCGACCGCAGCCAGAAAGATCTGGCCCAGGCGCAGGACAAGGTCAATGAAGCGCTGAAGGAAGCCCGCACCAAGGCCAACGAGATCATCGATCAGGCCCACGCGCGTGCCAACCAGATCGTCGACGCGGCCCGCAACGAAGCTGTTGCCGAAGCCACCCGTCAGAAGGATCTGGCCCAGGCCGAAATCGACGCCGCCGCCAACCGTGCCCGTGAAGATCTGCGCAAGCAGGTGTCCGCGCTGGCCGTGACCGGTGCCGAAAAGCTGCTCAAGCGCGAAATCGACGCCAACGCCCACAAGGCGCTGCTCGACGAGCTGGCCTCGGAGATTTAAGGATGAGCCAGGCCCTCACGCTTGCCCGCCCGTACGCCCGCGCCGCCTTCGCGACCGCGCGTGACGAAGGCGCGTTCGCGCCGTGGTCGGACGCTTTGGCGTTCTCCGCCCACGTCGCCGCCGATCCGCGCGTGGCGGCCCTGCTCGCCAACCCGGAGCTGGGTCGCGATGACGCCGTCGCCCTGCTGGCGCCGGAGTCCCGCGGCGAGACCTACTCGCGCTTCCTGGCTGTGCTTGCCGAATCGCATCGTCTGCCGCTGCTGCCGGAAATCGCTGGCATGTTCGACGCGCTGCGCGCCGAGGCCGAGCACGTGGTCAAGGCCACGGTGACCTCCGCGGCCGAGCTGTCGGTTGCCGAGCTGGACGCGATCAAGGCCGCGCTGCGCAAGCGCTTCAACCGCGAGGTCGAAGTGGCCACCGCGGTCGACGCCTCGCTGATCGGCGGCGCTGTGATCGACGCCGGCGACGTGGTCATCGATGGTTCGCTGAAGGGCAAGCTGGCCCGTCTGCAGACCGCGCTCGCTAACTGAATTCATTTAACGTCCGGCCCCGCTGCCGGCACTAGGACTTGACGATGGCAACCACGCTCAACCCCTCCGAAATCAGCGAACTGATCAAGAACCGCATCGAGAAGGTCAAGCTGGCCGCGGAATCGCGCAACGAAGGCACCGTGACCAGCGTGTCCGACGGCATCGTGCGCATCTTCGGCCTGGCCGACGTGATGCAGGGCGAAATGATCGAACTGCCGAACAACACCTTTGCCCTGGCCCTGAACCTGGAGCGCGACTCGGTCGGCGCCGTGGTCCTGGGTGGCTACGAGAACGTGCGCGAAGGTGACGTCGCCAAGACCACCGGCCGCATCCTGGAAGTGCCGGTCGGTCCGGAACTGCTGGGCCGCGTCGTCAACGCGCTCGGCGAGCCGATCGACGGCAAGGGCCCGCTGGGTACCGACCTGACCGCTCCGGTGGAGCGCGTTGCTCCGGGCGTGATCTGGCGCAAGTCGGTCGACCAGCCGGTGCAGACCGGTTACAAGTCGGTCGACTCGATGATCCCGATCGGCCGCGGCCAGCGCGAGCTGGTCATCGGTGACCGCCAGACCGGCAAGACCGCGCTGGCCATCGATGCGGTGATCAACCAGAAGGGCACCGGCATCAAGTGCGTGTACGTAGCGATCGGCCAGAAGGCTTCGACCGTTGCCAACATCGTGCGCAAGCTTGAAGAGAACGGCGCCCTGGCGCACACCATCGTGGTGGCTGCCACCGCATCCGAATCGGCCGCGATGCAGTACATCAGCGCCTACTCGGGCTGCACCATGGGCGAGTACTTCATGGACCGCGGCGAAGACGCGCTGATCGTGTACGACGATCTGTCCAAGCAGGCCGTGGCCTACCGCCAGATCTCGCTGCTGCTGAAGCGCCCGCCGGGCCGTGAAGCCTACCCGGGTGACGTGTTCTACCTGCACTCCCGTCTGCTCGAACGCGCTGCCCGCGTGTCCGAGGAATACGTCGAGAAGTTCACCAACGGTGCGGTGACCGGCAAGACCGGTTCGCTGACCGCGCTGCCGATCATCGAGACCCAGGCCGGCGACGTTTCCGCGTTCGTTCCGACCAACGTGATCTCGATCACCGACGGCCAGATCTTCCTGGAAACCGATCTGTTCAACGCCGGCATCCGCCCGGCCGTGAACGCCGGTATCTCGGTGTCGCGCGTCGGTGGTTCGGCGCAGACCAAGATCATCAAGAAGCTGTCCGGCGGCATCCGTATCTCGCTGGCCCAGTACCGCGAGCTGGCTGCGTTCGCGCAGTTCGCCTCGGACCTGGACGAAGCCACCCGCAAGCAGCTCGAGCGTGGCCAGCGCGTCACCGAGCTGATGAAGCAGAAGCAGTACGCGCCGATGTCGATCGCCAACCAGGCGTTGTCGATCTACGCCGTCAACGAGGGTTACCTCGACGACGTGCCGGTCAGCAAGCTGCTGGCGTTCGAAGAAGGCCTGCACGCGCACTTCGCCAACACCCAGGGCGAGCTGATCGGCAAGGTCAACGCCACCGGCGGTTGGGACAACGACATCGAAGGTGCCTTCAAGAAGGGCATCGTCGAGTTCAAGACCACCGGCAGCTGGTAATCGAGGTCCTGTAGAGCGGAGCGATGCTCCGCTGGACCAGACGATCAAACGGTTGAACAACGCGGGGCCCAGGCCCCGCGCCACGGGAATAAAAGATGGCAAGCGGACGCGAAATCAAAACCAAGATCAAGAGCGTGCAGAACACCCGCAAGGTGACGCGCGCCCTGGAAATGGTCTCGGCCTCCAAGATCCGCAAGGCGCAGGATCGGATGAAGACCTCGCGTCCGTACGCGCAGGCGATGAAGCAGGTGATCGGCCACCTGGCGCAGGCCAGCACCGACTACCAGCATCCGTTCCTGGTCGAGCGTGAGCAGGTCAAGCGGGTCGGGTTCATCGTGATCTCTTCCGATCGCGGTCTGGCCGGCGGCCTCAACAACAACCTGTTCCGCAAGATGCTTGGCGAAGCCAAGGCCTGGCAGGACAAGGGCGCCGAAGTGGACCTGGTGACCATCGGCCAGAAGGCGTCGACCTTCTTCCGCCGGGTCAAGGTGAACATGGTCGGCACGGTGACCCACATCGGCGACACGCCGAAGCTGGAATCGCTGATCGGTGTGATCAAGGTCATGCTCGACGCCTTCACCGAAGGCAAGGTCGACCGCGTGTACCTGGTCTACAACCGCTTCGTCAACACCATGGTGCAGAAGGCCAGCTTCGATCAGCTGCTGCCGCTGCCGGCCGCCGAGAAGCAGGTTGCGCACCACGACTGGGACTACCTGTACGAACCCGATGCCGCGACCGTGCTGGAGCACGTGATGACGCGTTACATCGAGTCGCTGGTGTACCAGGCGCTGCTGGAAAACGTCGCTTCCGAGCATGCCGCGCGCATGGTGGCGATGAAGTCGGCCAGTGACAACGCCAACAAGCTGATCGGAACCCTGCAGCTGGTCTACAACAAGGCCCGCCAGGCAGCGATCACCCAGGAAATCTCCGAAATCGTCGGCGGCGCGGCAGCAGTCTGACCGCGTTCGTTAAAAGCACACATTTAGAGGATGCAGCAATGAGTCAGGGCAAGATCGTTCAGATCATCGGCGCCGTCGTCGACGTCGAATTCCCCCGCGAGTCGGTGCCGAAGGTGTACCACGCGCTGAAGGTGGACAACACCGAAATCACCCTGGAAGTGCAGCAGCAGCTCGGTGACGGCGTGGTCCGCTGCATCGCGCTGGGCTCCACCGATGGCCTGAAGCGCAACCTGGTGGCCACCAACACCGAGCGCGGCATTTCCGTGCCGGTCGGCGCTGGCACCCTGGGCCGCATCATGGACGTGCTCGGCCGCCCGATCGACGAAGCCGGTCCGGTCGCCTCCAGCGACACCTGGGAAATCCACCGCGCTGCTCCGTCGTATGAAGACCAGTCCCCGGCCACCGAGCTGCTGGAAACCGGCATCAAGGTCATCGACCTGATGTGCCCGTTCGCCAAGGGTGGCAAGGTCGGCCTGTTCGGCGGCGCCGGCGTCGGCAAGACCGTCAACATGATGGAACTGATCAACAACATCGCCAAGGCGCACAGCGGTCTGTCCGTGTTCGCCGGCGTGGGTGAGCGTACCCGTGAGGGCAACGACTTCTACCACGAGATGAAGGACTCCAACGTCCTGGACAAGGTCGCGATGGTGTACGGCCAGATGAACGAGCCGCCGGGCAACCGTCTGCGCGTCGCCCTGACCGGCCTGACCATGGCCGAGTACTTCCGCGACGAGAAGGACGAGAACGGCAAGGGCAAGGACGTGCTGCTGTTCGTCGACAACATCTACCGCTACACCCTGGCCGGTACCGAAGTGTCGGCACTGCTGGGTCGTATGCCGTCGGCAGTGGGCTACCAGCCGACCCTGGCCGAGGAAATGGGTGTCCTGCAGGAGCGCATCACCTCGACCAAGAATGGTTCGATCACCTCCATCCAGGCCGTCTACGTGCCGGCCGATGACTTGACCGATCCGTCGCCGGCGACCACCTTCGCCCACCTTGACTCGACCGTGACCCTGTCGCGTTCGATCGCTTCGCTGGGTATCTACCCGGCGGTCGACCCGCTGGACTCCACCAGCCGCCAGATGGACCCGCTGGTCATCGGCCACGAGCATTACGACACCGCCCAGCGCGTCCAGCAGACCCTGCAGAAGTACAAGGAACTGAAGGACATCATCGCCATCCTGGGCATGGACGAACTGTCCGAAGAAGACAAGCAGGCCGTGTCGCGCGCCCGCAAGATCGAGCGCTTCTTCAGCCAGCCGTTCCACGTGGCCGAAGTGTTCACCGGCTCGCCGGGCAAGTACGTGTCGCTGAAGGACACCATCCGTGGCTTCAAGGCCATCGTCGATGGCGAGTACGACCACCTGCCGGAGCAGGCGTTCTACATGGTCGGCAGCATCGAAGAAGCGGTCGAGAAGGCCAAGAAGATGGCCGAGAAGGCCTGATGCGGCGGGGACGGGCACACGCCCGTCCCGACCGTGACACGGGGTGGGCCTGCGCCCACCGCTGCGGAATCCCTGCGGTGGGTTCGACCCGCCCCCTAGCGAAGAGAGTTACATGAGCACCATCCGTTGCGACATCGTCAGCGCCGAGCAGGAAATCTTCCGTGGCGAAGCGACCCTGGTCGTGGCCACCGGTGAGCTGGGCGAACTGGGCATCGCGCCCAAGCACGCGCCGCTGATCACCCGCCTGAAGCCGGGCAAGGTGGTAGTGACCACGCCGAGCGGCGAGCAGCTGGATTTCGCCATTTCCGGCGGCATCCTGGAAGTGCAGCCGCAGGTGGTGACCGTGCTGGCCGACACCGCGATCCGCGCACAGGACATCGACGAAGCCTCGGTCCGCAAGGCCAAGGAAGAAGCCGAACGCATCCTGGCCAACCGCGGCGAAGCGATGGAAGTGGCCGAAGCGCAGCAGAAGCTGGCAGAGGCCGTTGTCCAGCTGCAGGCGCTTGAGCGCCTGCGCAAGACCCTCAAGCACTGAACCGTGCCGAGGTGACATCTGTGCCTGCAAGGCACGGGTGAATGCAGGAACGCCGGCTGCCATGCCGGCGTTTTTGTTTGTTTTCCACGGAGGCAGGGAATGCAGCAGTCATCGACAGCGACGCAGGACATGGGGGGCTGGCAGTGCCGCTGGCGCACGCCGGAAGGCATGTTCCTGATTGCCTGGGTCGTGCTCTGCCTGCCGTGGCTGCTGGGCATCAAGACCATTCCGTTCGACGCCGTGCAGCAGTTCTTCCCGGCGGTCAGCTTCAGCGCTGAGCAACTGCGTCATCTGCAGGCGCCGTGGTGGAATCCGTATCTGTACGGGGGCTACCCGCAGCTGGCCGACCCGCAGATGATGACGTTGCAGCCGAGCATGCTGCTGCCGATGCTGTTGGCACCGACGTCGCTGCACCTGTTCAACGTGGTCGTGCTGCTGCACGTGCTGGCAGGTGGCTTCGGTGCCTTGCGGCTGGGCCGCGTGCAGGGAATGCCGCCACCGGCGCGGCTGCTGTTCGCGCTGGTGCTGATGTTCGGTGGGGTGGCCGCATCGCGGCTCCAGCACACGCCGATGATCGTCAGTTACAGCCTGCTGCCGTGGCTGTGGCTGGGCATGGAGCAGGTCCGCCGCCAGGGTCGGCTGCGTGACGTACTGCTGGCCGGCATCGCTGGAGGCTTGTGCGCGCTGCAGCTGACCCAGGTTACCTACTTCATCATCCTCGCCTGTGCGATCCATGCGGTGGGCGCGGTTCTGCTGGAGAAGGGCCCGCGCGTGCGGCTGCTGCTGCGATTTGGTCTTGTCGGCGTGCTTGCCGGCGCGATCAGCGCGCCACAGTGGTTGTCCACGCTGGCTTGGCTGGGCGAGACAAATCGGGATGGTTTCTCGTTGGAGGCTGCGTTGCCGGGGGCCATGCACTGGCAGACCCTGGCCACGCTGCTGTCAGGCAACGTGTTCTCGCAGGGGCGTGGCGACAGTTGGGCCTTTGGTGACATCAGCGCCGATTACCTTTATCTCGGCGCGGTGCCGCTGGCGCTCTGGCTGGGATGGGGCGGCGAAGTGCTGCGGCGCAAACCCGCTGCGGCGCGCATCGCGCTGGCCGTGGTGATTCTGACGATCCTGATCGCGCTGGGTGGGGCAACGCCACTGTTCCCGTGGTTGTTCACCTGGCTGCCAGGCCTGGATCTGTTCCGGCGTCCTGCTGATGCCTTGTTCCTCACCCTCCCAGCAGCAGCTTGGCTGGGTGCCAACGCCTTGCAGGCTGCATTGCAGCCAGGCCCGTTGCGGCCGCCGTGGATGTCCGTAGGTGCCGTCGTGCTGCTTGCCGTCTCCAGTGCCTGGATGGCGATCGACCGCGGTCATCTGGCGGCCTTTGCCTGGCTCGGCATCAGCGCGGCCGTGGGAATCGCCGCGGTGCTGCTGCTGCGTCGTCACCGGGCACCCGAGCGCTGGCTGTTTGTGCTGGTGCTGTTCGACCTGCTGCTGTTCAACGTGGGGACCAGCTTCAACGCAGGCAGTGGCACCAAGTCGGTGCTGACCGCCGACCGCGCCGGGCCGGCGCAGCGGGCCTACGCGCTGCTCGCAGCAGAGCGGCAACCCGGATTGCCCGAGCGCGCCGTGGTCTTCGGCATCGGTGGGCTTACCAACGGCGCCGCGGTCCATGCGATCGCGCTGGCAAACGGCTACAACCCGATGTTGGCCAGCGACTACCTGCAGATGACCGGCATGCCGGGTGAACCGGTGGATACGTTCCAACAGAAGCTGCCGACGGCCTGGGCAACGGACACAACAGCGCCTGTGTACGATCTGCTGGGCGTGCGCTGGCTGCTGGCCCAGGATCCGTTCCCGGGTTCAAGCGCGCAGGGTGACCAGGTCGAGCTCGCGCGACGCGACAGCGTGCTGCCGCGCGTGCTCAATCCTCGGAACGTCCGACGCCACGATGCGCGTCTGCCGCCTGCGGATGAATTCAACCAGACCGATTTCAGCCGGCAGCTCTGGCTGCCAGCCATGGCCGGCGCCGCATGCCCGGAGCATGATGCCGGTGAGGCCAACATCCAGGTGCAGCACTACCAGCCTGGCCGTATCGAGCTCACGGTGGAAGCCGACCGCCCCGCGTGGGTCGTGGTCAACGAGGTGACTGCCCGTGGCTGGCAGGCCCGCTTGCCCGATGGCACCGTACTGCCGCTGCTGCGTGGCAATGGCCTGTTCCATGCGCTGTGCGTGCCGGCAGGCCGCCATCAGGTGCAGTTGCGTTACAGCCCGCTGCAGTTGTGGCGCGAGGGATTGAGCGTGCGCCTGGCCGGCGACAGTGGCCTTCACTGAACGCAGGTCAGCGGTACACCACGTGCCGCAGCAGCATGAACGACACCAGCGCCAGACCACCTTCCACCAGCGGCTTGGCAAGCCACGCGTACTGCAGTCCCAATGCATGGTCGGCCGCAGTCACCAGCAGGGTGCTGGCCGCGGTCAGCAGCATCCAAAGCAGGAGGAAGCGCGCGAAGCGCTTCCAGCCCAGGCGCTGTTGGCCGGCGGCAGCAAAGGTATAGCGGCCGTTGAGCCAGAAGCCGAGCAGCATGCCGGCCAGACGGCCGACGACGTTGGCAGGGGCGACGGGCACCCCGAGTGCGGTGCTGCCCACGAACACCAGCCAGTCCAGCAGCAGCTGCACCAGCCCGATGACGATGTATGAGCTGCCCTGGCGGACGAGGGTCATGGCCGTGCCTTCCCGGTGCCGCCCGGCAACAGCGGGCCCATCCAGTACAGCAGATCGAGCAATCGTTCCTTCAGGCAGCGCACGGTTCACGTCAGGCAGGGAATGAGCTCGGCTATCCTATCAGCCAGTCCTCAGATCGCCGCCGCTGCGCGGCCCCCCTCCATGACCCAACCCCTGCACGTCATCATCCTCGCCGCTGGCGCCGGCAAGCGCATGAAATCGGTGCTGCCCAAGGTACTGCAGCCGATTGCCGGGCAGCCGATGCTGGCGCATGTGATCGCCACGGCGCGCGAACTGCAGCCGGCTGCCATCCACGTGGTGTACGGCCACGGCGGGGACCAGGTGCAGCACTACTTCGCTGACCAGCCGGACCTGTTGTGGGCGGAACAAGCGCAGCAGCTGGGCACCGGCCACGCCGTTGCCCAGGCCATGCCGGAGGTGCCCGACGCCGCACAGGTGCTGGTGTTGTACGGCGATGTGCCGTTGATCCGTGCGCAGACCCTGCGCGACCTGCTGGCCCAGCCGGGCCGGCTGGCCGTGCTGGTGGCCGATGTCGAGGATCCCACTGGCTATGGTCGCGTGCTGCGCGATGCCGAAGGCAAGGTCGGGGCGATCGTTGAGCAGAAGGACGCCGACGATGAACAGCGTCGGGTGCGCATCATCAACACCGGCATCATCACTGCCGAATCGACGGCGCTGCGCCGCTGGCTGTCGCAGCTGTCCAACAGCAACGCGCAGGGCGAGTACTACCTGACCGATGTATTCGCCTTTGCCGCCCGCGAGTTCACTCCGGCGGAGATGGCCCTGGTGGCCGATGCGCAGGATGCCGAAGGCGCGAATGATCCATGGCAGCTCTCGCAGCTGGAACGGGCCTGGCAGCGGCGCGCGGTCCGCGCGCTGTGCATCCAGGGCGCACGCGTGCGCGATCCGGCGCGGGTCGATATCCGTGGTGAGGTGGTCGTAGGCAGCGATGTGATGATCGATGTCGATGTGATTCTTGAAGGCAAGGTGGTGCTCGGCGATGGCGTGACCATCGGCCCGTTCACCCGGCTGAAGGACGTCACACTCGGCGCGGGCACCGAAGTGCGTGCGCACTGCGATGTGGAAGGCGTCATCAGCGAGGGTGCGGCCCAGATCGGCCCGTTCGCGCGCCTGCGCCCGGGCACCGTGCTGGCCGATGGCGTGCACGTGGGCAACTTCGTGGAAACCAAGAAGGTCACCTTGGGGGTGGGCAGCAAAGCCAACCATCTGACCTACCTGGGTGACGCGGTGATCGGCAGCAAGGTCAACATCGGTGCGGGCACCATCACCTGCAACTACGACGGCGTGAACAAGTCGACCACCACCATCGGCGACAACGCTTTCATCGGCTCCAACAGCTCGCTGGTGGCGCCGGTGCTGATCGGTGAAGGGGCGACGATTGCTGCAGGTTCGGTCATCACCCGCACTGCGCCGGACGGCAAGCTGACCGTGGCCCGTGCGCGTCAGGAAACGATCGATGGCTGGCAGCGACCCATCAAGAAAAGCTGAGCCGAGACCACCGCGCGCCGACGAACTCGACGCGTTGCCCCGCATCGAACAGCGTGCGGGTGAACTGCTGCGCGGGCACGAGGCGCACCCGGTGTTCGCCGGCCATGGGCTGGACCTCCCCACGTTGCAGGCTGGGCTGCAGCGTGGCCAGTTGTGGATCATCGAAGGCGCCGATGGCGGCATCGCCGGCTACCTGCTGGGCGGTGCGCTCGACGGCGATTTCCATGTGCTGCAGATGGATGTTGATCCCGGCCACGCGCGGCGTGGTTACGGGCGAGCGTTGCTGCGGCATGCGCTGGCCGAGGCAAAGATGCGTGGTTACGCTGCCGCAGTGCTGACGACGCTGTCCGATGTGCCGTGGAATGCGGCTTTCTATGCCAGCGAAGGATTCAACATCCTGCCGGAGTCGGAGTGGGGCCCCGGCCTGCAAGCGGTGATGGCCGAGGAAGCTGCCCTGGGATTCCCGATGCACCTGCGGGTGGCGACGCGGCGAGTGCTTTAGTTTTGCTTCTTCTGTTGCTTGCTGAAGGTTGATCACGGTTCATGGGTGTCACTTTTCTTTGTACGCAAAGAAAAGTAACCAAAAGAAACGTTCCGCCGGCCGCGAGCCGATGCTGCGCATCGGTGCCCTGCGCTCCTCGGCGAATCAGGGGCCGGTGCCGAACTCGCTGCGCTCAGACATCGGCACCTCTTCGCCCCTGATTCCCCTGCGGTGCTCGGCTCGCTTCAAGGCGGACCCAAGTCAAAGTCCACAGGTGCACCCAGTAGATCCACGCCATGCGTGGATGCTTTTGCTCTGCTTCTCGAGTCCGCCTTGAAGCGAGCCGAGCACCGCAGGGCCGGCGAGGGCGAAGAGGCGCGGGTGTCTGAGCGCAGCGAGTTCCCGCGCCGTCCCTCGACGGACCGAGGAGCGCAGGGTACCGGCGTGCGCAGCACGACGGCTCGCGGACTGGCGGCGCGTTTCTTTTGGTTACTTTTCTTTTCGCGCGAAAAGAAAAGTGACGCCCATGAACCGTGATCAACCTTCAGCAATCAACAGAAGAAGGAAGAACAAACCTACCCCACCGGCAACAGGATCGACACACACAGCCCGCCCTCGGTGCGGTTCTGCAGTGACACGCGACCACCGTGCGCCTCGACGATCTCGCGGGTGAGGGCCAGCCCCAGCCCGGTGCCGTTGCGCTTGGTCGAATAGAACGGCATCAGCGCATTCTGCAGCACCTGCTCGTTCATGCCCTTGCCCCGGTCCAGCACATCCAGCCGCAACCACTGCGGCAGCCGGGTCAGCTGCACCTGCACGTCGTCGTTCGGCGGATCTGCTTCGGCGCAGGCCTCGTGCGCGTTCTTCAGCAGGTTGAGCAGGGCCTGGCCGAACTGGGCGATGTCGATCCGGCTGCTCAGTTCTTCGTCGGGTTCACGCTCCATCGTGAACGGAATCTGCTGGCACAGGCTGGACAGGAATGGCGCCCAGTGCACGGTCTGCAGCTGCGGTTGCGGCAGCTTTGCGAAACGCGCGTAGCCGCGGATGAAGCCTTCCAGGTGGCGTGCGCGGTCTTCGATGGTGGTGAAGATCTCCGGCAGCCGGTCGAAGCGTTCGCGCTTGACCAGCTCGCCACCGGAGTGCGCCAGTGAGGCGATCGGCGCCAGCGAGTTGTTGAGTTCGTGGCTGATCACCCGGATCACCTTCTTCCAGGTCTGTACTTCCTGCCGGCGCAGTTCGGCAGTGAGCTGGCGTACCAACAGCAGGTCATGCGGGCGGCCGTTGAGCTGGAACGCGCGCCGCGACAGGTGATAGACCTGTTCGTCGTCCTCGTCGCCTTCCACGCCGTCTTCGCTTTCCGACTTCACCGCAAACAGGCTGTCGCCGCCGCGGCCGATGGCATCGCGCAGTTCCACCGGCAGCTGCTCGAGCACGTCTTCCATGCGCTGGCCTTCCAGCTTCCAGCCGCTGTGCAGCAGCTTGCGTGCGGCCAGGTTGGAGAACACCACGCGGGAAATACCATCGCCACCCGCAGCGATCAGCAGCATCGCCACCGGTGTGTTCTGCACCATGGTGTCCAGCAGCAGTTCGCGCTGCACCAGGCCTTGGCGCTGTGCACGCAGCACTTCGCCCAGTTCGCGGTGCGCCTGCACCAGGTCACCCAGTTCGTCATTGCCGGGCCAGTAGATACCGAAGTTGTACTCACCGTCGCGGTAGCTGCTGGTGGTCCCGGACAGCGCCCGCATCAACGAGCGCACCGGTGCGGTGGCGCGGCGCAGCGTCCACCACATCAATGACAGCAGGATGATCGTGGAGACCGTGGTCACCACCCAGCCATGGTCCATCCAGTAGGCCAGCAGCCACGGCAGCGCGGCAGCCAGCGCCAGCACCGGCAGCAGGCGCAGGAACAGGCGGAAGGTGAAGGAGCGTCGCTTCATTCGCGCGGAATGCCATGACGGTCCATGCGCCGGTACAGCGCCTGCCGGCTCAGCCCAAGCTCGGCGGCGGCCTGGGCGATGACCCCATGGTTGCGCGCCAGCACTTCTTCGATGCGTGCGCGGTCGGGATCATTGCCGGCGCTTGGCGCAGGGCGTGGCGCAGCCGGCGCACGCGGCAGGTTGAGATCGCCCACTTCGATGCGGTTGCCGGTAGCCAGCAGTTCGGCACGCTGGATCACGTTGCGCAGCTCGCGCACGTTGCCCGGCCACAGGTGCCGCTGCAGCGCAGTGGCAGCCGTGCTGGACAGCGGCTTGCCGATGTTGAGGAAATACTCGGCCAACGGCACGATGTCGCCGGGACGCTCGGCCAACGGCGGCAGCGTCAGTTCCACCGTGTTGAGCCGGTAGTAGAGGTCTTCGCGGAACGTACCTTCGCGGATCATCGCCGGCAGATCGGCATTGGTTGCACTGACCACGCGCACCTTGACCTGGCGTTCGCGGTTGGAGCCCAGGCGCTCGAAACGTCCTGTCTCCAGCACGCGCAGCAGCTTCATCTGCCCGCCCAGCGACAGGTTGCCGATCTCATCCAGGAACAGCGTGCCGCCGTCGGCCGCCTCGAACTTGCCTTCGCGCGCCTTGTTGGCGCCGGTGTAGGCACCGGCCTCGGCACCGAACAGTTCGGCCTCGATCAGTTCGGAGGGCAGGGCGCCGCAGTTGACCGCCACGAACGGACCCTTGGCCACCAGCGAGTTGGCCTGGATGATCTGCGCGATCTTCTCCTTGCCCGCGCCGTTGGGGCCGGTGATCAGCACCGGCAGCTCCGAGCGCGCGACCTGGCAGGCCAGGGCGATCACCCGCTCGCTGGCGGGGTCGGCGAACACTGCGCCACACAACGCGTACTTGTCTTCCAGCGCATGCCGCTGGCGTTGTTCGCGCTGGCGTCGCTGGTCCAGTTCGCGCCGCGCTTCGGACAACTCCAGCAGGTTGTTGACCGTGGTCAGCAGCTTGCGGTCATCCCAGGGCTTGGCCAGGTAGTCGGCGGCACCGGCCTTGACCAGGTCCACCGCGCTGCTCAGGTGGGTCCAGGCCGTCAGCAGGATTACCGGCAGATCGGGGTGGCGTTCGCGGATCTGCGCGAACAGAGCCTCGCCTTCCTCACCGGAAGTGGTGTCCTCGCTGAAATTCATGTCCTGGATCACCAGGTCGACCGGCTGCGATTCCAGCAGCGCCAGCCCTTCGGCCGGGCTCTGCGCCTGCAGGGTGTCGATGTCGTGCAGGGAAAACAGCACATCCAGCGCAGTACCCACGCTGGCGTTGTCGTCGATGATCAGGATCGCAGGCATTCGGCGGCTTCTGGAAGGGCAGGGAAGCGCCGGAAAGCGTCGGCGCCGCGCACGGAAAAGGGTGGATGACGCCGGAGCTTTCGGCGCCACCCACCAAGCATAGCCAAACCCGTGGCAGCGCAGGGGCCGCCGGGTCTCAGCGTCGTGGCGGGGGCGGCGGCGGCGGAGCCGGAGGGGGGGGCGGTGGCGCCAGCGCGGGGCGCCACTGCGATACCTCCACCGGCACGGTCAGCATCCGGCCATCGCGGCGCAGCAGCAGGTAGACGGTGGGCGTCGATGCCGCCCGTACTGCGTCGGCGAGCTGTTCGATCTGCCGCACCGGCGAGTCGTCCACGCGCAGGATGCGGTCGCCATGGCGCACGCCAAAGCGCGCCTCCGGGCTGGCCGCATCCACCCTCACCACGCCCTCGGTCGAGCGCAGCGCCAGACGCGCATCGTCCTGGCGCCATTCCAGCGTCTGCGAGCTGCCGCTGCCGGCGAGTACCGGCAGCGGCAGGGCCAACAACAGCACCAGCAGGCTGGCACGCATCTCACGCCCCTCGGGTGGCGACGGCCGGTGGCACCGCAGCGGCGCGGCGGGCCGGGCCGAACACGGCGATCTGGCCCAGCATCCACAGCAGCACCGCGCCCAGCGGCAGGTACAGCAGCGGCATGCGCGGCAGCTCGTACATGTTCATCAGCGCCAGGTTGATGGCATAGGCCGCCAGCATGCCCAGCACGATGCCCAGCGTGGCCAGCAGGAAGTTCTCGGTCTGGAAGTAGCGCAGGATCTGCCCACGGGTGGCCCCCAATGCGCGGCGGATGCCGATCTGCTTGCTGCGCTGCTGCACCCAGAAGCTGGCCAGGCCGACGATGCCCAGGGCGGTGACCACCAGCAGCGCCACGCAGACCGTCACCAGCAGGCCGACCATCGAGCGGTCGTTCTTGAAGTAGTCGGCACGCTGTTCCTGGTAGGTCAGCTTCTCGCGCACCAGGCGGTTGGGGTCGTTGTGCTCCAGCGCGGCCAGCGCACCCTTCAACACTTCATCGCGGCGTTCCGGCGAAGTGCGCAGCATGTACGGGCCGCGGGTGAAGTCGGTACGCACCGGCAGCATCATCGACAGGGTGCTGTTGTCGTTGTAGTCGGTGGGGGTGGCCAGATGGGCGACCACGCCGACCACATGCAGGGCCTGGTTGCCCATGTAGAACGTCTTGCCCAGCGCGCTCTGGTCCGGATACATCTTGGCGGCGACCTGCTGGTTGATGATCACCGGCGCGGCGCGGTCAGGCTTGGGATTCTTCTGGGCTTCCTCATAGTCGATGTATTCACTTGGCAGGAAGTCGCGGCCGGCGACCAGCTGCAGGCCAAGCGTCGGAAGTGCGTTCTCGCTGAACATGTACAACGACACGAACGCGGTCGGGCGCTCCTGGTCACGTTCGCGCGAGATGCTGGTGTTGCTCGAGTTGCGGCGGAATGGCAGCTGGTTGACCTTGGTCACGCTGGTCACGCCGGGAATCGCGCGCAGCGATGCCAGGTCTTCGTTGGTGCGGGCCATGGCGTTGGCCTGCTTGCCGATGCCGCTGACCCGGACCATGACCAGTTCGTTCTCGGCCAGGCCGCTGGGCTGGCTGATCTTTTCCACGCGCTGGGTGACCAGGAACAGGGCATTGCAGACGATGGCGCAGGTCAGGGCGATTTCCAGCACGATCAATGCGGCTGCGGTCTTGTGCCGGCGCAGGGTGCTGAGGATGGGGCGGATGTCCATGGGAAGTCCTCGTTCTGGTGCTTACTGCGACTTGAGCTGGATGGCCGGGGTGACCTGCATCGCGCGCCAGGCGGGCAGGAAGCCGGCAGCAATGCTGGCCAGCAGGGTCAGGCCGAGGGCGAGCAGCAGCATGCTGCCGTCGAGGTGGGCCAGCTTGGCGTAGTCCACCGGCTGCTGGCGCACTGCATACAGGCCCAGCAGTGCCAGGCCGATGCCGAGCACGCCGCCGACCACGCCCACCGCGCCCGCCTCGACCAGGCACTGCAGGAAGATCTGCCCGCGGCTGGCACCCAGTGCGCGGCGCACGCCGATCTCACCGCTGCGGCGCAGGAACTTGGCCAGCAGCAGGCCGACCGTGTTGACCAGGCAGACACCGAGGAAACCCAGGGCCAGCCACATCTGCAGGCGCACGTCGCTGGGTACCGCGTTGTTGAAGGTCAGCCACTCCATCACGGTGCGCAGGCGCACGTTGGCCGGGCGCTCGAAACGGCCGGCAGCCCGCTGCTGGTCCGAGTAGTTCACCAGGTAGCGGCGGTAGTCCTCGGCCTTGGACGGCTCAAGCTCCACCCAGTACTGGATCCAGGTGCACGGCGCGTTGATCGAATTGCTGTCGTCATCGGGTGCGCCGTCGCGGAAGCAGTTCATGTTGCCGTTGCTGCCGAGCTTGAGGTCCATCGCGGTGGACAGCGGCATCATCAGGTCTTCCTCGCGGCCGTAGTTGCCCACGGTCAGGTCGAAGAAGTGCGGTTCCGGATTCCAGGTATCCATCACGCCGATCACGCGCAGCGAATGGCCCTCGACCCGGATCTGGCGACCGACACTGTCGGCGCCCTGGAACAGCTTGTCATTGATCACCTTGGACAGCACCACCACGCGGGCGCGACCGTCATCGTCGCTGGCGGTCCAGGCGCGGCCGTACAGCATCGGCACGTTGAACATCGGGAAGAAGTCGGCCGAGGTCCAGCGGGTGTCGATGTTGAACGGCTTCAACGTGCTGCCTTCCGGCTCGACGGTGACGGCGCCCGCACTCATCATCGCCTGGCGCTCGCCACGCTTCTCGCGCAGCAGCGTCTCGGCATCGAAGCGGGTCATCTGGGTCTCCGGCTCTTCGCCGGTCAGGTAACCCGAGCGCGGGCGCGGATCGACCTGTACGTAGAACAGGCGGTCGCTCTTGTCAGGGATCGGGTCGCCGGACAGCACGTGGAACACGGTCAGGGTGGTCATCGAAGCACCGATGCCCAGCGCGATGGCGACCACCATCAGCGCGGTCAGTACCTTGTTGCGGCGGAAGCTGCGCACCGCCAGTCGGGCGTAGTAGGCGAACATGGTCGTGCCCTCACTCGTTGACGGCGACGATGCGACGCGGGGTGGCCAGCACCGGCTCGCGCACCAGGTCGGTGACCTGGCCGTCGACGATGTGCACGTTGCGCTGCGCGCGTGCGGCCAGTTCCGGGTCGTGGGTGACCATCACGATGGTGGTGCCGGCGGCGTTGATCTCCTCCAGCAGTTCCATCACCCCGCGCGCCATCTGCGTGTCCAGGTTGCCGGTCGGTTCGTCGGCCAGCAGCAGGCGCGGGCTGCCAGCCAGGGCACGGGCGATCGCCGCGCGCTGCTGCTGGCCGCCGGAGAGTTCGTTCGGGTAGTGCTTCATGCGCGAACCCAGGCCAACCTGGCTCAGCGCCTTCTCGATGCGCTCGCGGCGCTCGCCGGCGCTCATCTTGCGGTAGCGCAGCGGCACGTCCACGTTGTCGAACAGGTTGAGGTCCGGAATCAGGTTGAAGCCCTGGAAGATGAAGCCGATCTTCTGGTTGCGCAGGCGGCTGCGGGCATCATCGCCGAGCTTGCTGACGTCCTGGCCATCAAGCATGTAGGTGCCGCTGGTGAAGGTTTCCAGCAGGCCGGCGATGTTGAGGAAGGTGGTCTTGCCGGAGCCGGATGGACCGGTGACGGCGACGAACTCGCCTTCCTTGACCTGCAGTTCCAGTGAACGCAGTGCGTGGGTTTCCACCTGTTCGGTACGGAAGACCTTGGCGACCGAACGCATTTCGAGCATGTACATAGGGTGTCCTCTCTCCAGGATGAATAAGTTGTCAGTTGACGGAGACGCGTTCGGCGTCCTTGAACAGGTCGCTGCCCGAGACCACGATGCGGTCCCCCGGCTGCACACCCGACTTGATTTCCACTTCGCCCAGGCTGCTGACGCCCAGTTCGATCGGACGACGCACCGCAGTGCGGCCATCCATTACGTAAGCCACGCCGTTGCCCTGTTCCACGAACGGGCCGCGCTCGACCTTCATGACGTTCCTGCGGGTATCCAGCAGCACCCGCACCGACATCCGCTGGCTCTGGCGCAGGCCTTCCGGCTGGGCTGCGGCAAAGCGGACGCGTGCGTTGACTTCGCCATTGACCACTTCCGGCGACACCGCACTGATCTCGCCCGGGAACGGCTGGCCATTGCCGCCGGTCAGCTGCGCCGGCATGCCGATCGCCAGATCGCGTGCGAAGCTTTCCGGTACCTTGATCTCGACTTCGAACTTGGAGAGGTCGACCACGCCGAGCACCGGCGCGTTGGCGGCAAGGTTGGTGGCCTGGGTGGCCTGCACCTGGCCGACCTGGCCGTCGAACGGTGCGCGCAGGGTCAGTGCGTCGACCTGGCGCTGCACTTCGGCCACCACGGCCTTCTGGCGGTCGGCCAGCAGGCGCTTGTTGCGTGCGTCCAGATCCGCGCCCTGGCTCTGCAGGCGTGCATCGGTGGTGGCATTGGCCAGGCTGATGTCGGCCTTCTTCAGGGTATCCTGGGCTTTGGCCAGATCGATCTGCGGCACCGCACCGCCATCGAAGCCGCGCTGGTAGCGCTGCAGGTCGCGGTCGGCGGCCTGGCGCTCGATGCTGGCCTGATCGGTTTCCTTGCGTGACTTGGCCCGGGCCAGGGTGGCATCCAGGTTGGCGCGGCTGGCCTCTGCTTCCAGACCGGCCAGAGTGGCCTCCTCCTGGGCGAGCTTGCTGCGCAGCTCGGGGCTGTCGATGATCGCCAGCTCCTGGCCCTTCTTGACCACGTCGCCGGCCACGACCTTCAGGTCGACCGTGCCGGCGGAGATCGCATACAGCACTGGGCTGTTGGCGGCGATCACGCGGCCGTCCGCGGCGATGTCGCGCACCAGGTCGCCCCGCTGCACTTCAGCCACGCGTACTCGGCTGCTGTCGAACGAGCGGCTGGCGTTGGACCACGCATGCACGGCCCAGCCGATGCCGGCGAGCAGGGCGATGCCGGCCAGGGCCGGCCAGCGGTAGCGGTGCCATGCGGCCTTGGGGGCACTGGCCGAAGCGGAGGAAACGATCTGGTCCTGGGCGGAGGTGTCGCGGATCATCGGGTTCGTGCCTGTCGGTGGTGCCAGAGTGGTGCTATGGACAAAGCACACAGCGTGCCAACTTTATTTCCTTTTCCATCAATGATTTGCGGATGCGTCATTACTGTCCGGGTGTCCGCGGACACCTTTCCGGACACTTTCATTAAGCGGACAGGAGGGGGGGCTGGCGGACACGCAGGCTAGAATGCGSCGACCGTCTTCAAGGAAATGCGTGACATGTGTGGAATCGTRGGTGCGATCGCCSRRCGSGAYGTGGTGCCGSTSCTGATCGAAGGACTGAAGCGACTGGAATACCGYGGTTACGATTCCTCSGGYATYGCSGTGATCGAYCAWGCCGARCGSSCYGACGTGCGCCGCGTGCGCCGYACCGGWCGTGTCTCKGARATGGCMACYGCTGCCGAGGCYGAAGGCTTCAMSGCCAGCCTGGGYATCGGCCACACSCGYTGGGCCACCCATGGYGGTGTCACCGAGGCGAACGCGCATCCGCACATCAGCCATGGCGTGGCGCTGGTGCACAACGGCATCATCGAGAACCATGAAGAACAGCGCGAGAAGCTGCGCGCGCTGGGCTATACCTTCGAGTCGCAGACCGACACCGAAGTGATCGC